>CAKULN010000010.1 GCA_934667175.1 uncultured Bacteroidales bacterium
AAGCGTTACCCTTTCCGGCTGTTTTGATAACGGGGGGGGGGTAACGTCTTGAACTATAATAAATTACATAGTGCTTCCAATGGTCTGGCCATTTGGTTGTGTGCTTTCGTCGGCTGTTTCCTGTCCATTCCGGCAGCAGCGGCAGAGGAATTGCCGTCAGGATCAGTTCAGCCAGTGGCGGCTGAGGCATCGCTATCAAGATCAGTTCTGGTAGCAGCGGCAGAGGCATTGCCATTAGGATACGTTCCGGCAGTGGTGGCTGAGGGATTGCCGGCAGCAGCGGCAGAAGCATCGCCATCAGAATCCATTCCGGCAGCGGCGGCAGGGGAATTGCCGTCAGGATCAGTTCAGCCAGTGGCGGCAGAGGCATCGCTATCAAGATCAGTTCTGGTAGCAGCGGATGAGGCATCGCCATTAGGATACGTTCCGGCAGTGGTGGCTGAGGGATTGCCGGCAGCAGCGACAGAATCATCGCCGTCAGAATCCGGTTTTACATCAATGAGGGCGGTAGTCCTCTCAAAATCCTCCTCGACTCCGGAGGACAGGCACGACACGACCTCGTTCTCGGTCTATTACAGATCCGCCGTCTCCAGAATCGAACGTGGATTCAGGAACAATGCGGCTTCGCTTGACGCGGCGTCCGAGGGTCTGCGTTCCGTGGTCTACAACAATAATTTACGAATATACAAGGTCTACATCATCGGCGCCGCCTCCCCTGAGGGACGGCCAGGACTCAACGCTCGTCTGGCCCGTGACAGGGCCGAGGGTGTCAAGGCTTTCCTGAAGGGGATCGAACCGCGTCTGACTGATTCGGATTTCGTAGTGATCTCAAGAGGCGAGGACTGGGATGGAGCCACGAAGATCGCGGAGTTGTATGACAAAGAGAATGAAGGCGATGCCGTCGCGGGAATATTCAAAAGCAGCCAGAATTCAGAGGCAAAGAAACGGCTGATGAAGTCGATCCATGGCGGCGAGGCCTGGAGAAGACTCATCTCGGACTACTATCCGTCCTTGAGACGTACGGATATTCATGTGCTTTATAGCATCGTGCATCCGATCGCTCCGATTAAGAGCGAGGTGCCGGGCATGACGCTTGAGGTGCCATATTCAAACCACATCGCGCCAAGGACAGTGCTGCCGGAGGTTGGGCTCCCGGAGCCGGAGAAGGAGAGATTCCACTCCATCGCCGTCAAGACCAATCTCCTTTACGATGCCGTGACAGCTCTCAACTTCGCCGTGGAGTTCCCGCTCGGCGACCGCTTCTCGCTTCAGTACGAGCAGGTTTTCCCGTGGTGGAACGCCGGCCCTCACGGCAACAAGTACAGCCTTCAGGTCCTCTCTTTCGGCGGAGAGTCCCGCTGGTGGTTCGCTCCACGCACTCCCGGCGGCGCATCAGACAAAAACAGCCTGCGTTCCAGACTTCTCGGCCACTATCTCGGCCTTTACGCCCATGCCGGGAAGTTCGACATCCAAGCCGGCCGCAAGTTCGGCTGCTACCAGAACTACTTCAAGGGCGCCGGGCTGAGCTACGGTTACAGCTTTCCGCTCGGTGGACACGCCAACATGGAGTTCGCCCTCAGCCTCGGCTACATGGCGATCGACTACCAGCACTACATCCCGTCGTCGGACTGGTCTGTCCTGCTGAAGGACAACGGCAAGGCCGTAACAAAGCATTATTTCGGACCGACAAAAGCGAAGGTCAGCGTGGTCTTCCCGATTGTGTTTAAATGTGGGAGAAAGTCAAAATGAGTAAGTTAAGAGGAATATTCATAACTTGCGTCATAGCCGCCCTTTCCGTGATGGCTGGGGCGTGCGACTTCCGCCCTCTCGTGGAGCCTGGCAACACCCACTACGTGCGCGTCTACCTCGACGAGCATATTCTCAACACCACGGAAGGCTTCTACAATCCGGAGCACGTCAAGCCAGTGTACAAAAGGCCTGAGATCATGCGTGTCACTCTTGGTGACAAGTCTACCGGTAGGGTGGTGGCGGAACGTTATCTCCGGAATCATGGGGACGACGCGCGCGGCCACTACTACGACGGCTACATCATCTGTGACCCTGGGGAATGGAGCCTGCTTGCGTGGAACTTCGACACCGAGGCCACTCAGGTCAGCGACCCGGCGGACCAGCACCTTTCCAAGGCCTACACCAACAGGATCGCCTCGCATCTCATGGCGGGCATTTCCTCCCGGCTGGACAAGACGAAGACAGACGGGACCTCCGCTCAGGAGAAGATCGTCTATGAGCCGGACCACATCTTCGTGGCAAGAGAACCGGATGTCAGCATTCCATACTCGGCCGCCATCGACACGCTCCGTACGCCTGACGGTGAATATTTCACCGCATCAACAATTGTCGAGTCATGGTACATTCAGGTGAATGTCAAGGGACTTGAATATGTCTCCTCGGCTCTCGGCCTGATCACCGGGCTTGCCGGCTCCAAGACCTTGTTCGAGGCCGGATTGGACAGCGACGACCCTGTGACGGACTACTTTGAGATGACCGCCCGTAAGGCTCCGGAGGGAAGCTACACGGGAGTCATCTATGCGACATTCAACACCTTCGGAAAGATTCCGGGCATCAGGAGCGGTTTAGAGGTCACATTCGACTTTCAGACCAACTACGGCAAGGCGTTCAGCGCCACCATTGACATTTCCGAAGAGTTCCTGAAAGAGAATGCGGTCAAGCATCGCTGGATCATCCTTGACAAGACCATCGAGATTCCGAAGGGCGAAAGCGGCGGCGGGGGATTCTCTCCGGGCGTCAATGACTGGAGCGACATAAACACGGATTTGATCATTTGATTATTAGTTTATTATAAATTCTTAATTAATCTATCATTTATTATGAAAAAAGATTTGATTTTACTCGCGGGACTTGCCGTAGCGGCAATGAGCGCCTGCACGAAGGCCGAAGGTCTGGTTGATCACCAGACGGATGCCACTGTTTCTTTCAAGCCTCTTACGGCTAAAGTTACCAAGGCTGACTACATCACGAATGAGAGTATTGACTCTAAGCCAGGGAACTTTTTGTTTAATGTTTATGCATGGTACAACACCGGCCTCGGCAGTTTCGTTTCTGACGGTGCTGTTGAGTACATGTCAAACGTGCTTGTAAAATACGACTCTACTATTGATGATGGCACAGCTGGATCAGGAGCATGGAAATCAGACGAAACATATTATTGGCCCAAAAACGGGACTTTGACTTTTGATGCTTATGCACCTTCTTTCGCATCAGCAGACGGTACATTCTCCTCTACCGCGGCAAACGGGCTTGAATTCAAGAACTATACGGTTAAGGATCTTGATGATCAGTATGACTTGCTGTATTCATCAAGAACTTATAATAAGACCACCAGCACAAATGGCACAAATTCCACTTATGATGGTGTTGACATTGTTTTCAACCATGCTCTTTCTGCAATTGAGGTAAAAGTGAAGACTACTGATGATTATAACGGATACATTAAACTTAAGAATGTCTCCATCCTTAATGCTTATAACAAAGGTACTTTCAATCAGAATTACAAATCAGGCTATGCAGAGACCTCTGTTCCATGCGCTTGGACTGGCCATCAGGGAAATGAGTCATACGAACTTTTCAGTGACAATAATGGGGTGATTCTGACCAGTGACGCTTTGGCTAGCGTCAAGAACGCCATAGTCCTCCCTCAAGAATTCAATCATCAAACTAGTAAAGTGGCAATCAAAGTAGACTATAGCATCAAGCATGGTGACAAGTGGCTTGATCAGACCTCAACTTTCTATTTGGATGAATGGTCTGATAAAGACTTAAATACAATTAGCGAGTGGGAAATTGGTAAGAGGTATACCTATACAATTAAATTCGCATTGGAGAAAATCTACTTCGCACCTTCGGTTAACCCATGGACTGATGTTACGATGGGTGGCATAGTTGTGCATTAATAGCATCTTTACACGCCTGGCCGGGCCTGACCGCCTGACCGGGTGCCAATTTGAAATATTCAGGGAATGATAAGGAAATCAAGATTATTGGGCATGTGGCTGCTGGCTGTGTCGGCGGCCGGATGCGTGAGTCACGACCTTGGGGAGGACCCACAGGCCGGTGAAGGCCGCCTTATCGCATTCCCGACTCCGCTCGTGAGCGCGGCGACAAAGGCCTCCGAAACTGTCTACCCCAAGGATCGCACTTTCGGAGTGTTCGGATTGTACTGCCCGGACGGTGATTTTGTCGGCTGGGACAGGACCCAGGGCTCTGTCCTTTACATCGACGGAGCGGAGTTCAAGTTCAGCGGAAGCATCGACGACTCCACGGAAGGCGCAGGTGCATGGATCTCGACCCCGGCCTACATCTGGCCGAAAAACGGGAAGATGACATTCGCGGCCTGGTCTCCGTACAGTGTCAAGGCGGATTATGGAGAAAACTTCAGTTACGGTGCCGGCGGAGTCGAACTCAAGGGATTCTCTACAGGAGACAAAGGAAAGTGTGACTTGATGTACGCCGAGCGGGCCTACGACAAGTCCTCAAGTGCCGGTGGCTCCAACCCGACTTACGATGGCGTCGACATCGTGTTCCATCACGCCCTATCCGCATTGAGGTTCAGCGCTTCGGCTTCATCCGAAGGAGTTACGGTGGCGATAGCCAGAGTGACCCTTTGGGGCTTCGCTCGTCAAGGTGACTTCAGCGAGAATGTGTCGGAGGACAATCCTGCGGTTTATGCTTCAGATCCTTCTTGGAAGGGACTCACGGACAGTTACACCAAGTCCGACTCCCTTGTGGTTTCAGGACAGGACCTGGAGACGTTTGTGATCCCGCAGAAGGGAGCGGATGGTGCGAAAATGAAGGTCTACTATACCGTCAAGATGGGAAGCGGAAATCCCGTGCCGGCCGTGTCCAAGGATATTCCTCTGTTCGGGCACACTGTCTCCGGCTCCGATGAGACAATAGACGGATGGAGGATGGCTACCCGTTACAACTACAACCTTGTGCTTACCGACCAGCATCAGATCAGGTTTTCGGTGAATGTCGCAAGCTGGAACGATTGCGGTGAGGATGACGATGAGTTTACTATAAACGATTGATCGGGATGAACAGACTTTACGTGGGAATATTCACATTGCTGGTCCTCGCGTCCTGCGCCAAGGATGACCCGGAGGCACCGAAGCGGGAAGAAAACGTTGTCGGCTGGTCGGTCCTGTCAGTGAGCGGCTATGCCACAAAATCGTTGGTCGAGAATCTGGACTATCTTCAGAAAGCCTGCACTCCCACTGACATTGAATATACCTCCGGCGTCAATGGCCTTGGGCAGACCATAGGCATCTGGGCGGACTATGCCATGACCATCGACGGGCAGGAGCATGAGGTGAAGGATGTGTTCGCCGGTACTGAACTGGTTTACAATCCAAAACTGACCACCGATGACACGAAGTGGGAGTACAAGACCACTCCGGCCTATTGGGTGATAGGCGGGCGGTACTCTTTCCGGGCTTTTTACCCGGAGGGGGCCGATGGCCTTGCCGTCAGCAAGGAACTATCCAACGCCAAGTCGCTTGTGATCGAGATGAACACCGCCAAGATCCAGCGTGACATGCTTCTCGCGCACAAGTATGTGGACACGAACGATTCGGGATTCAACCTTGACGCTCCCGTGGAGCTGAATTTCAGGCATGGAATGTCCGCGTTGAGATTCCGTTTCAAGTTTTACGACGGAGCGGACGGGGTGTTTTACTCGGAGGACGCGATCACGTCCTGCTGGTTCGAGGTGGATGAGGACGATTCTTTCGCGATCACCGGCTACATGGTTTACGGGAACGGTCTGGACTATGACGAGGAGGGTCTGATCCAGTGGAGGAATCAGTACACACCCGCCAAAGGTGTGAAATTCTACCGCTGGGATTATTCCGAAGGACTTGAGTTCAAGAATATAAAACCTGAAAGAGGAGAGTCTTTTACGGCAAGCAAGCACCAGACCGTAGCGGTGCCATATTCAGTCAGTGGGACCTTGGATGAAGATCAAGGTGAGGAATTCACCAAACAGGATGGGTGGATCGTGATCATCCCTCAGACCTCCAACGGCAAACTCAAACTCTGCTTCAAGACAAGGCTTGGGGGCGATGCCGTTTTCTCGGTCAACATCCCGGAGAAGACCGGCACGTCATGGGAAAAGTACAAGGTCGGCCCCTATGATGACATCACCTCGCAGAAAGATGCCGACGGGACCGACTTTATCCCTGGCTGGCGCTACACCTACACCATCTCCGTTTCCAAGACCGATGCCGGCGTGAGCCTCAGCATCGCTCCGTGGAGAAGGCTGGACTCTTCGTTTGACATCAAATTCTGAGAGGACATGAAGACTCGTATCACATGCTTGTGCATATTCATTATATTCATCATTTCCGCATCTTCGTGCCGGAAGGATGAGGTTGGCGGAGCCACTTCCGACGCCGCTTCCTTGACCGTCTCGGTCGGGCTGCCGTCCGTCACTCTTGACACAAGGGCCAGGGAAATGTATTCCAGTGACGATGAGAGCAAGTATGGCAAGATCGTCTCTGATCCGTTCGGTTCTGATCTGGAAGGCTGGAACTATTTTGAGAAATTGATTGACGCGAGGGTGATCTACCGGCTCACCTTGCTGCTTGTGGACAGGGTGGACGGGGTGCTGGTCGGCTACAGGGATCTGTACAAGGGCAGCGATGACATGCGCTCCGCCGATGCCGCCGAGGGCGCCAACGGATGGCTTGACGGGACGCGGGTGGTTACTGACGCTGAGTACGGAACGCAGGTCAAGGTGACATTCAACTACGATCATCCGTTGCATAAGTTCTCCGATGGCGGCAGTCTTGAGAGCCTGGAAAGAGGATTGTACCGCATGATTGTCGTGGCGAACTGGTCATCGGTGACTATGAATGTGACAGACAAGGATGGAAACAATGTCGGTGAGCGCACCTATCCGGGCCTTAAGGACGATGATGTGCTTTTTGAGACCTATGTGAACAGCATCCTGTCACAGTACAACGGTCAGAGCGGATCCTCTCCTCTTAAGTTCTCCGGAAGCGATTCCGAGTATGACGCGTACCATAAGTTCATGGATTTCGCCCTCCATTCATCAGATACTGACTTTCTATGTGCCCTCGGCCCGCAACCGCTGACTCTTATCCAGGATTTCGAACTTCAGCCGGGCATGAACCATGTCTCCGGGCGTCTTAAACGCACCTGGGCAAGGCTGAGGGTCGCTGTGGAGAACATCTCACATGATGATCTTACGATCCATGACATATCGTTCGGAGACAGCACGACGAGAAACTATAGCTTTCTCTTCGTCAACCCTGCTGACGAGGATGGAAGTTTCAAGCATCCGAACAGCAAGACCAGGCATGGAGCGCCTGACATTTTCAAGACTTCTGACGAAGAGCCAGGCGGGCAGTACACCAATCCGTACAACGCGCTGGTCTCCGCCAAGAGGGAAACTGTGGTCAAGGGCTTGACAGGTGGCAACACGAAGATCATTTTCGACGGCTACATTCTGGACAGCGACAGTCATGACATTCCTTTCACCTACAATCTTGACTTGGAGTACATCGGAAAATCCGTCACCAAGCTGAAAAGGGCGAAGAACGATGCCGGGGGCTGGGACGTGAACGAATCCTCCCCAAACAAAGTTGAGGATGGAGGCCTTTATGTCATTCAGAACCAGACCTCGTCCAAAAGAGTTCTCTATGCCGGGAATGGCCAGTTAGAGACTGTCCAGTTGGCAAATGACGGACACGGCAATTTCAAGGACCAGGATTACTATTTTGAACCCGTGCAGGTGTTCAGGTTCCTTAGGGCGCGGGACGAGACGACGGGCGATGAACTGTCCGAGACTGTCACGAACAAGTACGGAGACAATCCGGGAAAAGAGGAATCGTATCCAGTGTTTCATATTCAGACTTATGACCGATTGTACTACCTTGGCACTCCGCAGGAGAACAATTACGCAACGAATCTTGCTTTGGAATCAAATGTCAACGGTTCGGACTTGTCGGCCTATAATTCTTTTGTTGTCCGCAACGACGGCTACAGAAACGGAGAAGCATATAAGGACAAGAGATATCTGTGTTTCTTCTCGACAAAAGCGAATTCTCAGAACGGGAAAAGGGATTTCATCAATGTGAACGGAAACGAAAAGAAGCAGGATCAGGTGAATGGCTGGAGCGACAACGACGCCGGTTCCGAGTTCTATCTCCACAGGGTGGAGGAAGTGTCGGAGGGCGCCCATTACAAAGGGACTGTGACATTGTCCGCGATTGATCCTGACACGGCGGTCTCCACCCCTGTCAGCAGAATAAACCGGAATGATTTTATCAACATCCTGATTGTCGCGTCCTTCAACGAGAAGACCGGGGAGTTGGACTTCAAGGTCAAGGATTGGAACATAGGTGGTGGTGACATAGAGTTCAATTAGTTATGATGACAAAGTTAGTGAGATATAGTGTTCTTTTCGTTTTGACCCTTGCGCTTTCCTCCTGTGTCGGGAACGAACTAGAGGAGCCGGTCGCTGGTGAAGGGTACGCGATGGTCGAGATCGGTTTCGGCTTCGAGGACTTCAGTCAGGTGAAAGTCGAGACCAGGGCGACGCTTGACATCATACCGGAATCCAGGGTATCCAACATGTTCGTGTTGATATTCCTTGGCGAGAAGAGGTATTACGCCCACTATTTCGACAAGTCATCCCTCTCTCCGACACTTGAGGACATGAGGGACGAATCCACAGAGGCCTGGTGGGTCTCGAACCGTACCGAATCTGTGTCCGGTACGACCGGCACCCTGCGCCTGCATGCCCCTTTGTGCAAAGGGGCTGAGATCTACATGATCGCCAACATCGACTCTGACATGGTGAACATCTCTCCGGACAAACTGAACATGATTTCCACCAGATCGGATTTGAAAGGCCTTGTGGCGACGCTCAATCAGGAGATAACCTCACGCAACGGACTGTTCCCGATGACCGGGACCTACACGGGGGACAATCCAATCGAAGGTCCGGCGACCGTCGACATCACAGAAACTGGAATATACCCGCACGGGAAGACTGACGGCAGGGTGAGTGTGGATCTTGTGAGGATGGATGCCAAGGTGATTGTCAACGTGCGTGTAGCCACTGACTATGAGCTGACGAGCAATGACGGGAGCGCGACCACAGTACAGAGGCTCAAGGCGTTCAACCCGGAATCATGGCAGGTGGTGAATCTTCCGAAAGGGTGCTTCCTTGCAGCCCACAACAATTCTGATCCGGATGTCGATTTCTTTTCAACGGACCCGGTCATGTTCGAGACTGTCGGGACATCAAGTTTTACCGGGACGGACGGTAAAGAGTACAGCAGTACTATGAACGGGTTCTCGTTCTACATGCTTGAGAACAGGAAAACCGCCAAGAATGTCGTGAACAGCTTTCACGAGCGGGAACGCCGCGACAAGGACGCTGCCGGACAGTATGTGTCGTCAGGCGAGATCTGGACCAACGCACCCGAGAACGGCACCTACATGGTCATCAAAGGCGAGGTCGTGATGCAGGTGGACGTGTCTTCCGAGGCCAAGCGGCAGCAACTGGCGGCTGATGTCACATATTATGTGCATCTTGGTGACATCGCCGATGACCTGAATGACTACAATGTTCTTCGAAACACTGAATATACCTACACGATCACGATCAAGGGCGTGAACAACATCGAACTGGAGGTCTCCTCCTCCAATCCTGCCAGCGGTATCGCCGACCCGAAGGATGTTGTAGAGAACGAGCCCGGGGCTGAAGGAATGGTGTACACCGCCAAGGAATCCATCTACACCTTTGACGCACATTACGGACAGCGGGTCTTCTGTTTCGACGCTGATTACATTGATCCGGCATCGGTGACTTGGTATGTGAAGACTCCTTTCGGAAGGGAGGGGACTCCAGACAAGATCGGAGACACGGAGATCCCGTCCGGAATGGACTACAAGTGGGTTCATTTCATGGTCAATGAGGTCTCACTGTCCAATCAGTACGAGTACACGACAGATGGCGGCAAGAGCTATCGCACGGCATCCTTGCCGTCTAATCCTTACAGCCGGAACAACCGGCCTTATCCCGGTGACAGCAGTCCTAAGCTGATGGATGTCGTGGAGTTCGTGGACTACATCAAGGCACAGAAACGAAACAAGGACGCCGGGCTTGCCAACGACTTCCGGACCGAGTTTGACCAGGACTGGCTCGACTGGTACAACAAGTACAATCCTGACGATCAGATCACCGATCCTTCGGGGCGGTCGGGAAAATGGTTCAGGGACAGAATCTATGTGACGGTTTTTGTGGACGAATTCTATTATGATAGTGATCCGATCACCGGAGAGTCGGACCCGCAGTTGTGGAAGCGGTTCGTCAACCAGCCCAACCGTCTGATGCACGTGCTTTGCGACAATCAGAAGAGTCTGGACAAGGCGAGCTCTTCGACAGGAAGTGTGGTGACGATCCGGCAGCGCTCCATCCAGACGCCATACAATGTCAATGACGCTGAACTTGTCTCCGCATGGGGCTGCGAGACGGAGGACGAGAATGCTGACAGTTACCTGTGGTATTATCCCACAGAGACGGACAACAGGGGCACCGGGATGAGACCGGAGAACCTTGGCAACACCTCGACTGACAACGGACTCTACAATACCGTACGTATTTGGGGCTGCGTCTCAGGCTCTTCGTGGAAGGATGTCAGGTGGGACGACTACCTTGACTACAATCGGCCTGATGACTACATGAAGGACGGCTACAACATTCTGTTCCTCAAGGATGACAAGGCTTGCCTGAAGTACAGCGCCATGATGCGTAACAGGGACAACAACGGCAACGGTGTCATCGATCCCGACGAGGTGCGTTGGTACACAGCCTCCATCGGGCAGTTGGAGTACTTGTTTTTCGGAGAGCTCGGCTTGTCGGATGACGCGAAACTGTTCCCGAGAAAGTATTCCGGAGCTGACGGGACGTACGAACAAGGGCATCCTTTCGCCGGGGTCCCGAAATGGAAATGCCATGTGGTCAGCAGTACGAAGTACTCTACAATCGACAATCCGCAGACACTTTGGGCGGAGGAGGGCGTTTCCGTGTCTTCCTATAAGCAGTGGCTGAATGACGAGAAGGGACCTTATGTCGTGAAATGTGTACGGAATCTCGGATTCAAGACAGGGAATAAAGAGGATTTCTTCAATGAGTCCAACCGCCCCCAGGATTTGATCGAGATGACCCGCCCTTCCGACGCCACAGTCACATCATCGTCCGTTTACAAGTTCGACAACCGCCGCGTGAACGAGAAATCGAAAAGGTTCAAAACCTCAATCGAACTTGAACCTTATGACGAGAATTCCGAGATGGCGCGCCTTTATGACGGTTTCGAGACAGGAGTGCTGATGACCAGCCTCGCCGGAGGGGTGAGCGGCGGCTACCTTTCGCTGAGAAAGCTGCTCCAGTCCGGAGGCTCGCCTTGTCCCGACGGCTACAGGGTCCCCAACATAAGGGAGGTGGCGCTGATGTACTTGATGACGGACGAAAAGAATTGGTGGAAGCTCAACCCTGAGGATAATGTGGGGGCGAATGACATACGAATATTCACGAGCACATACTACTCCTTGGGAGCGTTGGGAAATCGAAAGAACGAGAGTAGCGGAACTGGTTCGAACATCAAGTACCGCTACTCCTGGAACACCTCGTCACCTCTTTTCGGCAACGAGGGCAACATCAACCTTAACGGCGACATCTGCCGCTACATCCGTTGCGTCCGTGACTGGGACCCCGCCACATCCATGTAAACCACTCCCCGGTCACTGAGCCTGCCGAAGCGCCCGTCCTTCCGGTCACTGAGCCTGCCGAAGTGCCCGTCCTTCCGGTCGCTGAGCCTGCCGAAGTGCCGTCCTTCCGGTCGCTGAGCCTGCCGAAGCGCCGTCCTTATGGTTCGACAAGCTCACCAACCATGGTTCGACAAGCTCACCAACCGGACGGTGCCGGTAACCGACCCTTATTGGAATGTCACATAAGGAATTCCGACATGTCTCTGCCGGACAATAGTCCCTCACGGATCTCGGTGGAGGAGATGTCCACGATCGGGGCGTCGATGACCTCGATGTTGTACGAGCGCAGCAGAGTCTCCTCCAGGCTTCTCATTCCGTCCGGGACAATCTCTTCGGAATCAAGGACATAAGGGGCGGGGAAGTCCTTGCACTCCTCGATCAGCTGACGCCTGATGCCGTCCACGTCGAACCCCTTGCGCGGGTAGACCGTGACACCATATTCGGAAAGGATTCTCGGAAAGTCCCTCCATCGTCTGATGCTCTGAAGGTTGTCCGCACCGATGACGAGCGTGAAGTCGTTGTCCGGTTCCCGCTGCTTCAATGCGTCAAGGGTCTTGATCGTGTAATGCGGCGGATCCATCCTGAGCTCGATGTCGTCCACCCAGACGTGCAGCTCCGGATGGCGCCTGACCGCCGCCACGGCCGCCTCATACCGGCTCTCGCCGGAATCCGCGCTGATGGAATCCTTCAGCGGATTCTTCGGGGACACGACAAGGTACACCCAGTCATATTCCTTCTCCCTTGTCAGGTATTCCATTATGGCCTGATGGCCGATGTGCAGGGGATTGAACGACCCCGAGTAGACGGCTATCTTCACGGCTCCTCTTAGATGAATGTAGAATAGTTCAGTTTCCCGTCGTCAAGAAAGTCCTCGACAACCTTTTCGACCTCGGCGAACGCCGTCTTGAGGTCATCGTTGACAAGCACATAGTCGAATTTCGGAGCGTAGGTCATCTCCTCGGCGGCCTTGGCGACACGCTCCTCGATGGCCTCGGGGGAGTCTGTCCCTCTTTTGACGAGCCTTTCCCTTAAAACCTCCACGGACGGAGCCTGGACGAAGATGGACAGAGCCTTGTCCCCGAAATATTTCTTGAGGTTCACCCCGCCCTTCACATCCACATCGAAGATTATCACGTGGCCCGCCGCCCAGATCCTTTCGACCTCGGACTTGAGCGTGCCGTAGAAATGATCCTCGTAAACCTCCTCGTACTCAACGAAAGAATCCTTGGCGATCAGTTCGCGGAATTTCTCGGGAGTGACGAAGTGATACTCCTTGCCGTCCCGCTCGGTGCCGCGCGGCGCCCTTGAGGTGGCGGAGATCGAGAACTCCATCTGCTCCTTGTATATTCCAAGAATATGATTCACTATCGTGCTTTTGCCGGATCCCGACGGGGCGGAGAAAATCAGTACTCTGTTGCTCATTTGACTCATGAATATTTTCGTGTGGCTGCAAAGGTATCATTTTTTGCGGAAAGTTCAGAATCTTCTATGAAAATGTGAGCGGATATGCCTTTGATTCTCTCAGATTTTGGCTGCTTGGGATGATTAAACGTTTTAGCGAAATAGTTGACTATTAAAAAATTATGTCTATATTAGCCGCGTTTTGGCATGAGGCAAAAAATTATCAGGAAACTGTTTTCAATTGCCTGGCGCAACTTTTAGTAGTGATTCATATACGATTGAAGGAGATGAATAATAGATGTTTGGCCATAGCCTTTTCGACCATGCTGGCGGTCTCCGCATGGTGCTTGCCGGCCTTATGCGGTGGCGGAGATGTTTCCGCGCAGACGCAGAGCCGGCAGGAGAGACTCGTGAAAGGAACAGTCACGTCCCAGGACGGAGAGCCCTTGGTCGGGGCGTTTGTTTATGTGAAGAATTCCAAACAGGGGGTCAACACCGATGTTGACGGACGTTATGAGATAGCCGCTCCGGCCGAGGGGCAGACCTACACCCTTGTGTTCCAGTTTCTTGGAATGACAACGAAAGAGTTCGCTGTCAGCGGACCGAAGACTCTGAACGTCAGACTTTCTGATGATTCAAGCCTTGAGGAGGCCGTGATAGTCGGAGCCTACGGAGTCAAGCAGAAAAAGGAAGACATGATCGGCAGCGCCTTCCAGGTCAACGCCGACGCTCTCAAGGATAAGCCAAAGGCTAGGATCGACAACATCCTGAACGGACTTGTGCCGGGACTTCTGGTGGAGAACGACTCGGACGCCGCCGGTTCGACCAGAGGAAGGCTGAACGTGCGGGTCCGTGGCAACGCCTCGCTTTCGGCCTCCAACGAACCGCTGTGGATCATAGACGGTGTGCCTACCTACACTGGAGGAAAAAACAACATGATGCCGGGAATGTCCACCACCGTCTCGCCTCTTTCATTGATTGACCCGAACGACATCGAAAGCATCACTGTTCTCAAGGATGCCGACCAGACCACGATCTACGGAGCCAACGGCGCGAACGGCGTCATCCTCGTCACGACCAAGAGGGGAGTGGCCGGGAATATGCCGCTGAAAGTCTCCGCGACAGTCAACTACGGCGTCTCGTCACCGGACAAAAGCACGATGGTCAAGGTGATGAACGCCTCCCAGTACCTTGAGGTGGCGAAGGAAGCCTGGGTCAACGGCGGCAATCTGATGTCCGACTTCCCTTACCAGGACAACGACTACAACTCCTACAGCACCACCTCAACCGATTGGTTCAAGGAATATATGGGGTTGGGTTCTACCCTTTACGCCTCACTGTCCCTCTCGACCGGCACCAAGAAAGCCAAGACATACGTGTCAGGGTCATATTACCGCAACGAGAACACCGTCAAGACCGACAGATCCCAAAGGTTCTACCTCAGGATGAACCAGGACTACGACCTGACCGAGCGTCTGAAGATGGGGGTGTCGCTGATGGCCACATATAACAATGACAATCTGTTCTATCTGACCGATGAATATCTGGACAACCTGCCGATTTTCTCTCCGTATCTGGAGGACGGCAAGACCTACAGGCTTTACAACAAGATCTGGAGCGACACCGGCAAGGAGTTCATAATGAAGAAATTCCTCGGCAACAAACTGCCGGACAGGGAGTATAACGACAACATTCAGAACTCCCTGAAGACCATCGGCAACTTCAAACTGGACTGGACCATCATCGATGGACTCAAGCTTTCAAGTGTGTTCGGGGTCGAGTATCAGCACCATCATGGGAGCATCTACTATTCCCGCCAGACACTGTCCGGAATGCTGGACGGCAAGCCGGTAGGGGAATCCCGCAGGGAGGACGCCACTTATTTCAACTGGACGAACACCAACAAACTGGACTATTCCAAGAAGTTCGGCCTTCACTCCGTCGGCGTTTACGCCGGTCTCGAACTCCATCATTCCGGCTACAACACGGCCTATGCCTCCGGCAGAGGCTTTATGAACGACCACATCAAGGAAGTCAACTACGCCGAGAAGGACACCCGTACAGGCGGCAGTTCGACCTCCATCTCTAGAACGATGTCGTATTTCGTCAGGGGAACATATTCATACGACTCGCGTTATTATCTGTCGGCCAATTACAGGCGGGACGGGAACTCGTCTTTCGGCAAGTACAAGAGATGGGCCCAGTTCTGGTCGGTCGGCGCTTCGTGGAACATCCACAAGGAGGCGTTCTACGATGTGGACTGGCTGAAGGTTCTCAAACTCAAGGCCACCTACGGAACGTCCGGAAACTCAAGGATCGACACCTCGGTGGCCGCCGGGGCATATTCCTACGACGATTCTTATTCTTACATTGGTGTGACCGGAGCCACGCTTTTCACCGTACCGAATCCGGGGCTTTCGTGGGAGACAACGAGGATGATCAACTTCGGCCTGGACGCCCAGATCGGCAGGGTGCTGGACATCGAGGTTGAATATTACAAAAATGTCACCAAGGATCTTCTCAGCAGGATCTATGTCTCCAGGACAATCTCTGACGACAGAATCTACGCCAATGTCGGCCGGATAAGAAATTCCGGATTCGAGATCAACCTGACAAGCCACAACATCGCCCGCAAGGATTTCGAATGGAACACCACACTCAATTTCTCGCACAACTCCAACAAAATCCTCGAATTGTACAACGGCATCCAGACCGGTTTCATCAACAGTGTCTGGAAGGAAGGCTATGACTCAAATACCTGGTATCTTGTCCGCTGGGCCGGGGTGGATCCTGCGGACGGAATGCCGATGTGGTACGACAAGGACGGGAATCTGACGAAGACCTATTCCACAGACAACCGTGTGGCAGGCAAGAGTACGACTCCTTTCGGTTTCGGCGGTTTAATCAACAACCTCACATACGGGAATTGGTCGCTGTCGTTCCAGATCAACTATGTTATCGGGGGATATTCACTTCCTACCTATGCCTCAACGTTCATCAACGATGGCTACAACATCACTTCCGGGAATCAGGCGGTCGAGGTCTATTATTACCGCTGGACTACTCCGGGAGAGGCCTCTAAGTACCCGATAGCCTCGCAGAAGACGACCAGTTCGGCAAGGTTCTCGACAAGGTTCCTCTACAGCAAGACGAATTTCAACCTCAGTAATCTCACTTTGTCCTACAGGTTGCCTAAGTCTGTGATCTCCAAATTGAAGGTGGAGGGGGCGACTGCCTCGCTTATTTGTGATAACCTCTACCTGTTCGTTCCGGGCCAAAGTCGGAAATACAATTCGTACAAGACTCTCAGCAACGGCTACCCAGTGACCCGGACCATCACTCTCGGTCTTAACGTTTCATTCTGATGACAGCGCTATGATGAAGACAATATATTCAAAGATAATGACGCTGGCCGCAGTGGCCACGCTTTCAGCTTCCTGCCACTTCCTTGATGTCGAGCAGGTCGGCAAGAGCGACATCGACACTTATTTCTCGGAGGTTTCGGCTCTCCAGCCGGCCTTGAACGGATGTTACCACCTGTTATATTCATTCTATGACAGGGAGATGCTGGCCTATCCTGAGGTCGCGGGCGATCTGCTGGACCTGTCCTCGGGCAACGCCACATGGACTAACCAGTACAATTTCATCTCCACTTACATGGAGGAGACAACGGCTGTGGGCTACATCTGGAAACTTGGCTACACCGTCATCCAAAACGTGAACTACATCATCACCTATGCTCCGGAATTGCGGAAGAAATACCCTGGCAGCGCGTCCGTGATCGACAACATTCTGGCGCAGGCCTATTTCCTCCGCGCCCTCACGCATCTGGACATCTGCCTCACATATTCACAGAACTACACGTTCACTTCCGACGCATCGCATCTCGGCATTCCGATAATGACGAGCATTCCGGTCGTGACCGACAAGATGAGGCGAAGCACTGTGAAGCAGGTATATTCCCAGATTGTCGCTGATCTGGAAAAGGCTCTCTCGACTTTCACGCCGGACTATTCATTCAATGAATATTTCGCATCTCCGGCTGCCTGCAAGGCTCTTCTCGCAAGGGTATATCTCTATATGAATGAATATTCCAGGGCGGCTTCCCTTTCCGCCGAAGTGATGAAGGAGTTCCCTCTTACACCGCGCGAAAAGTACAGGAATATGTTCGTGAACGTGGCGACAAGGGGCGGGGAGTCCATCCTCCGGCTCAACGGCTACGACCAGACGGACTACATCAGCGACCTTTACTATTTCGAGAGCCCTTCGGCGAGGCCGTCCTCCAAGTTGAAGGAACTTTTTACCGATGATCGTGACGTGCGTCTCACGCTTTTCCGTCACAGCGCTTATAATGATCTTTCCGGCAAGGTGGTGGACTACGACAACGTCTGCATGAAGTTTTATTGCACCGACGAGACGACAAACAAATTGGACAGGCATTTTGACCCGTTCATCCTAAGGTCTTCGGAGATGTATCTGATCAACGCCGAGGCTAATTACGAACTGGGCAACACCCCCGTCGCCATCGAGGATATCAAGGCTTTGGAGGCCAGGGCGTTGGGGATTGACGCTTCGGAAGTCGCGATTGACGCTTCCTCTTTGGAGCAGGTGATCCAGAACGAGAGGATGAAGGAGCTCTGCTTCGAGGGACACCGTCTCTTCGACATCACCCGAAGGCACGAGAACCTGAGCCGCTCGCGCAACTCGACCTCGTCCGTCCTGTTCCTGAAATATCCCGACTACCGTTTTGTCCTTCCGATTCCGCACCTTGAGTTGGAGTCGAATCCGGATATGGAACAGAATCCTACATCTAATTAACGTTGAATCTTTTAAGGATTACTTGACTGACAATGAATATGAAAAAGAATATTTTGCTGGCAACCCTGTCCGCCGTTCTGGCACTTTCCTGCACGAAGGATTTGCCGGTTTACGACACCCCGTTCTTTTACATCGCGACACAGGACGGAGCCTCGACCGCCGTTGTCGGCTCCGATGTCGAGAACGTCAACACCTACTATGTGATGATGAGTTCCGTGTCCAGAGACGGGAACGCTGTCGTGGATTTCTCCGTGACTCCCGGCTCTGGTTTGAAGGAAGGCGTTGACTATGAGGTGGTCACTCTGGGGACTTCACTGACATTCCTGCCGGGAATCTACCGTATGCCGGTCCGCATCCGCTGGAAGGAACACGTCCTGGATGACTCGGCCGACAACACCTTGACCATAGCCCTGACCGGCGGAACGGACGGCTTCTGCCTCGGAATGCCCGGGCCGGACGCCAAGTTCAGCAGGCTGGTCATCACCAAGAAGAATCTGTATAATTAACTAATAGTTTATTTGTTATGAAAAACGCTAGATTATTGTGCGCCGCCGCGCTTGTGGCGTTGACAGCGCTTGCGTCCTGCAAAAAGGAGAATGAGGATCCTGTTATCGTACCTGATCCTGAACTGACATCCTTCAAGTTCGAAATTGCGAACAATCCGGAGGTAATCAGTTCTGACATCGAGGGGGTAATCTCCGGCGATGCCATCACGGTGTCAATGATGAAGGCCGCTGACAAGACCAGGCTTGTTGCCACATTCACGGCCAATGAAGGCAATGTGGTCAAGGTCGGTGATGCCGTTCAGATGAGCGGTGAGACTGCCAATGACTTCACGAATCCGGTTGACTACATCGTCACCAACAGCGACGGCAGTAAGAGTGCGCTCTATTCCGTGTCGATTACGAGTGTGAACGGAAAACTGGAGCCGCTTGTGACATATTCAGAGCATCCTGTGTATTCAGGTGCGGTTCTCCGCATCAATCCTGTTGACAAGGCTCCGTACATCGGATTCAAGGAAAGAGAGGTCACGGATTCCGAGTCGGCTTCCGCTGAGAAGATGACTGTTGTCAAGTATGCGGATGGCGCTTGGAGCACTGTCGGAAGTGCTGGATTCAGCAAGGAGGTAAGCTCCGATTATTATGATTTTGACATCACTGATGCAGGATCTTTTTATGTAGCTTACGTAAATGCTGGGTCTTCAACCCAAAATGTTCAGGTAATGACCTTCGCTAACAATAAATGGGAAGTCGTTGGTCAGGATGAGACCTCGGATGTCCAATCTCGGAATGTTACACTTTCTGCCATTTCCGACAAGAATATAGTTGTCCTTCAAACCAATAATAATAGAAAACACGAATTGGGACGTTATACCTTGGTGGCATCTGTTTTTAATGGTAGTTGGACAAGTGGTGTTACCGCGCCGTTCGAAAAATCTCAATGTGCATACATTGCCGGAGACAAAGCAGGTGACACGGCTTACTTCTTGGTTATACGCAAAAGTTTTGAAGGTGTAAATTATGGTCATGACGTGGTAGCCTATACGGATGGTAACTGGTCCTCTCTAAGGACTAATTATGTGAGGGGAGGCGCCACGCAGACAGGCATCTATTTTTATGATATCGTTGCCACGGAAGATGGCTCTGTTTACCTGCTAACAATTGACGATGCTTTGACGCAGGAAACCAAAAAAGGTAATATGATTGTTGAGAAATATTCTCCAAATTCGAAAGAATGGACGACTATAGGAGGTGATCATTACGGTTACGTTGTGGCAGATTCGCATGATAGGGCTAAGATTGCCGTCGCTCCGGATGGGACACCTTATTTACTTTACTATGATTACGTAAATAAGACTCTTAGACTTACTTGGGTTGATTCAGAGACAAAACAATGGGCTGATCCTATTGTCGTGACAACGGAGAAACTCTCAGACATCAACATCGCCTTTGCTTCCTCAGGTGTAGGTTACATCGCTTTCACTGACGAGAACAATGCCGAGAAAGTGTTCATTTACAGATAGTCTCTGTACGTTTTTGATGGTGGCGCTGTTCCTCGGGGCGGCGCCATCTTCATATTCACGTCCCCTTAGGGTCGCTTTCGTTGGTGATCCGCAGGCGGACGGGATGAGGCAGCTTGAATATTGCCGTAAAACCGTCTACAAGGACCTTCGTGAGAGGAAAGACCTTGACCTGGTGATAGTTCTGGGAGACTTGGTGAACAATCAGGTCGAGCTTCTGGAACCGACCAAAGCCAGCCTTGATTCCCTGCCTTGTCCATGGTTCTGCGTGCCTGGCAACCATGACCGGGATGTCTATCCTGTGGTTGACGGCCGGAAGCGGCCCCGTGACATCAGCACCTACCGCAAGGTCATCGGCTACGAGGACACCACCTTTGTCAAGCGTGGCGTCCGTTTCATCTTGATGAACGATGTGCGGCTCGGGGGCAAGGAATATGAAGGCGGCTTCCGGGATTCGCAGAAGGTCTGGCTTGACTCTGTTCTTCGCGCCACACCAAAGAATATGCTCGCGGTGCTTTCCGCGCATATTCCTTTCACCCAGTTCACCGCCAAGGACTCTCTGTCCGCCATCCTGTCTGTCCATCCCAATCTCCTTCTGACGAGCGGACACACGCATAGGGTCGGAAGAGATATCATTAAAATCCGACCTGATGAATATTCCTGTGCCCTCCCTGCCGATGCGCCCGATGGCGAGGCCGTGGAAATTCCCGAGGTTCAGGCCGGCGCGACCTGCGGGACATTCTGGCTCGGTGTCAAGGGCGAGGATGGATTCCCGGACGCCACGATGATCTGCGGAGCTCCGAGAGGTTACTTTGTGGCGGATTTCAAACGGAACGGGAAATATTCATTGGCCTACAAGAAAGTCTTGGGACAAGATGTCGCTTCCGCTTGGATTTCGGGCGATTCTTCGCTGGTAATCAACGTGTTCGGCGGCGCACCGGACGGCCGTGTCTCGGTCAGGATTCCCGGGCGGAAAGGATGGCTGTCCGCCACCCGTGAGGAAAGGCCGGCTCCGGAGGCCCTTGCGGTCATAGAGAGGAACAAGTCTATTCCACGGAAAATCGGCAAGGTCCGGAATCATGAATATCTTCCGATGAGGAAGGTCAACTCTCCTCATGTCTGGTCCGCGACTCTTGACACTGATGTTTCCAAAGCCGGCACTGTAAAGATCCGCTACCGTGACCCCGTGATGAAATTCACTGTCAGGACTGATCTGAAACGTTGTCCGTAGGCTAATTCATTAAAAATGCTTATTTTTGCAACCGGGAAAGTTGTTTGCGTTACTTCCGATGTGGCGACCACTTCTTTCTCGGGTTTGTATATTGTCTAAAGAAAGACGGTTTTGGCAAGGAAAAAGCAAAGTTCTTCGGCTCCTGATCCGGATTACCTCAAGAAGCGCAGAGCCTCGCTCCGGCGCACGCACAGACAGGTCATCTACTTGAACGACAAAGAATTGGCTGTTGTTCAGGAATATTGTTCCCGTTTCGGTATCAAAGAGCGCTCCACCCTTTTCCGCGAAGCCGCCATGGCCAGAATCCTAGCGCAGCTTGATGACAGTCACCCGACCCTTTTTTAGGAAGCCCTTTTGATTTGTTTGAAATGTTCTCTTAGAGGTGAGGATCAAACAGCTTCTAAGAGGACGTTCTACGCGACTCTTTATGGAACGTGATGAGCCAGGCGGTCATGACCATGACGCCGGTGATGGTCCATGAGACGGGGTAGACGAACATCAAGGCGTGGAATCCTTCCCAGACAGGACAGACGGTGTACACCCAGATTATCCTTAGGACACATGTGCCGAAAACTGTCAGCAGTGTCGGCATCATGGACCGCCCCATGCCCCGCAGGGCTGATCCAGGGATCTCATACAGGCAAGCTATTCCTTGGAGCACCAGTGCCGTGTGCATCCTGATTGTGCCGAATTCCTTCACAGCGTCCGAGTCCGTGAACAGGCTGAGGAAGAAGTCTGACCATCCGGCGAAGATCCAGTTGAGCGTGACGCAGGACAACACACCCAATCCCATGCAGATCAGGAACACCCTTTTGACTCTGTCCATATTCCCGGCTCCGTAGTTCTGTCCCACGAAGCTGATTGCCGCCCCGTTGAACGCGGCGATGACAAAGTAGCAGTATTGTTCGAAGTTCAGCGCGGCCGCCGAGCCTGCGACCGCGTTGAATCCGTAGCCGTTGATGCTGGCTTGGATGATCACGTTGGAGATTGAGAAAACCACTCCCTGCAGGCCGGCCGGAATGCCGATCTCAAGCATGTGCGAGAGCTCGTCCCTTTGGACACGCATTTTGTCAGGATGCAGTCTGTAAGGATCCTCTTCCCGCAGCAGGATTCTGACAACCATCACGGCGCTGAACAGGTTGGATATTCCTGTCGCTATCGCCACCCCTTCCACTCCCATGTGGAAGACAATGACAAACACCAGGTTAAGGACAGTGTTGATGATGCCGGCCGCGATCAGGATGTAGAGCGGACGCCTTGTGTCTCCGAGGCTTCGGAGTATCGCCGACCCGAAATTGAAGATCATGATGAACGGCATTCCCAGGAAATATATTCGTAAATAGGAAGCTGCCATCCTCGTGACTTCCACCGGAGTCCCCATCATCCTGTGCACAGGTCCTGCCACCGATGTCCCAAGAATCATCAGGAATATTCCGCTGAACAGCGCCACGACCGCCGATGTGCTCACCGCGCTGCGGATCTTCTCCCTGTCATTCTGCCCGATGTGGTTTGAGATGATGGCGTTGGCTCCCATCGAGATTCCCACGAACAGATTGACCAGCAGATTGATGACGGGGGCGTTGCTCCCCACAGCCGCCAGTGCCTCACTGCTTGCGAACCGTCCCACCACCGCCACATCCACCGAGTTGAACAGTTGCTGAAGGACACTGCTTGCCGCCAACGGCAGTGCGAATAAAAGAATCTTCATGAACAAAGGTCCATGAAGCATGTCGATCTCGTTATGTTTAGATGCCATAATATATTCCCCTCATAACCAAAGCCGAAAACCCCTCCGACCCATCTCTCGAATCCCTCCGGCCATCCCGGAAAGCACTCCTCCTGCAAAAATCATGTAAAACCGTCTCCCTCCAACGATGATTTCGTACGGGATTCAGCCCTGTGGTGTACCAATCGCCCTATACTTCGGTCGCTGAACCATCCCCGGTCGCTGAGCCAGTCGAAGCGCCCGAGCCTTCCGGTCGCTGAGCCTGCCGAAGCGCCGTCCTTATGGTCGCTGAGCCTGCCGAAGCGCCGTCCTTATGGTTCGGCAAGCTCACCAACCGTGGTTCGGCAAGCTCACCAACCGGACGTTGCTGGTCACTTACCCTTCTCTTCCGGTCGCTGAGCTTGTCGAAGCGCCCGAGCCTTTCCCTTTGCTGAGGATGATCGTGATCACGGCGGCGAGGATCAGGGCGATGCCTGTGACGAGGTTGACGGTGAGGGCCTCGTGGAAGACGGTCAGGCCGATCACTACCGCAGTCAGGGGCTCAAGGGCCCCCATGATGGCGGTCGGTGTGGAGCCGATGATGCGCACTGCGATGCCCATCGAGACAAGCGAGAAGACTGTCGGGACGATTGCGAGCATCAATGAATATCCCCACTCCCGTCCTGTGACAAGAGGCATGATGTGACGTTCCGGCGATGTGAGCGAGAACAGAACCATCGACACGGCGCAGACAATCAGTACGTAGAGGCTCAGCTTCATGGCTGACATGTCGAGTCTGTGGATTGTGACCCTGTGTGGCAGGTACTTGGCGAATCTGTTGTGGCTGGCCTTCAGGTCGGACTCCGGTGCGGAAGCACGGTTGGCGACAATGATGTAGAGGGCGTAGCTGAGAGCCGAGACCATCACGAGCAGCACTCCCACGGTGCTGAGGACGGTCTCTCCGTCACCTTTATATAGTAGGAGGACTCCGACCAGAGACAGGGCGATGGCCGCCGCCGTGGCTTTTGTGATCTTCTCTCCGTAGAGCATGGCCATCAGGACGGCTGTCATCACCGGGTAGACAAAGAGGAGGGAACAGGCCACTCCGCTGTCCATGTAGAGGAAACTACAGTACAACGTAAGGGATGAGATTACGAAGAGAAGCCCGAGTGCTGCCAGAGTCGAAAGCTCGCCGCGGCTGACCTTGAAAGTCTCAATGTTGTCAGTCACTTCCGCAGGCTTGCAGTCGGTCACTTCGGCAGGCTCAGTGACCGACGTTTTCCCGGTCGCTGAGCCATCCCCGGTCGCTGAGCTTGTCGAAGCGACCGGGCCTGCCGAAGCGCCTGGGCCTGCCGAAGCGCCTGAGCTTGTGGTTCGACATGGCTCACCAACCATCGAAGCACCTTTCCTGTGCATCAGAATCTTCCCCGCCATGATCCCGGCGATGGCCAATGCCGCAAGCCCGTACCTGTAGAACAGCACCGACTCCACATTCAACCCCTCCTCGTAAAGGTACTTCGCCCCGAGAGGGTTCACTCCGTAACTGACAGCGGCCAAGATCCCGAAAAAGAAACCTTTAGCCTTGCTTTCCCTTGCTCTGATCATACTCCTTTGCCAAAAATCGGCTGCAAAGATAGCATTTTTCCCTTTCCGTTGTGCCTGCCTCGGTCACTTCGACAAACTCAGTGACCGAAGCCATCCGGCTGGTGAGCTTGGGCTGGCAATTAGTAAGCGGCAAAAAAATGAAGATTTTTTCACCTCAAAGAACATTTCAAATAAATCAAAACAGCTTCTTATTTTTTTTGACGGTTACCAACGTCAAAATAGGGAAACAAATATGGAAAATAATCCTAACTTTGCGCCCGGTTTTTGGTATGACACTAAAATGAACGAAAAGATTCAAAAAGTCGCCGGACTGGTCACGACCGGCAAATTCTGGAAAGAAGTCGTGATCATGACCCTGGGCATGCTTGTGGCCGCGGCGGCGGTCTATTATTTCCTTGTGCCGAGCAAACTGATCATCGGAACCATCTCTGGCCTGTCCATTGTCCTTTCGGGAATATGCGAGGCTTTCTTCGGCATCCAGATCAAGGTGTCGTTGTTTGTTGTCATCATCAATGCCATACTCTTGGTCCTGGCGTGGTTGCTGATAGGAGAGGAGTTCGGCGCCAAGACCGTTTACACGGCGATGATTCTCGGACCTCTGATGGATTTCTGGGCTTGGGTCATGCCATACGAAAGCCTTATGGAGCCTGGCACGACATCAGTCATGGGCGACATCTGGTTCGACCTCTGCTGCTTTGTTCTTCTGCTGAGTGTATCGCAGGCTATCCTGTTCAACATCAACGCATCCACGGGCGGACTTGACATCCTTGCGAAAATCGTCAACAAGTACCTCCACTTCGACATCGGCGCCTCAGTCTCGGTGGCCGGAGCGGTGATCTGCTGCACCGCTTTCGCCATCAATCCGTTCAAGATGGTGATCATCGGCCTTATCGGCACGTGGATCAACGGTCTTGTCGTGGACTACTTCACCGCCAGTCTGAACAAGCGCAAAAGGGTCTGCATTATCTCCGCGGACCACGACAAGATCCGTCGTTTCATCATCGACAAATTGGGGCGTGGTTGCAGCCTTTATGAAGTGATGGGAGGCTACACAGGGGAGAAGAGCATAGAAATCCAGTCTCTTCTTACACAAGAGGAATTCTCTAATCTGATGGAGTTTCTCAAGCGCGAAGGCATCAAGTCCTTTGTCACGGCCGGCAACGTCAGCGAGGTCTATGGCCTTTGGCTGAAGCACAAGAAATTCCACTTTTAGAAGCATCGATACAGGATTTTTCTGGTCAAAAACAAATTCTTGGGCCGAATCGGCTTTCCTGGGCCGATTTTTTTGCCTATATTTGTTTTTTAGTTTTAAAATCGTTTGCTATGGCGGAGACCGAGACTGTATACCCTTTGGATCCGGAGAAGGTGTATTTTTCGATGGATGAACTGACCCTCGACACTGACGAAGGTCCCAAGACATTGCGGGTCGGCTCGTGGCTGAACTACGATCCTGTCAGAATCCACAGGATGATCATCCGTGAGAAGACACTGCAGGTGGATCAGTTCGAGGTCTATAACCCGCTTATGAGCAAGTTGCGCCGGGCCGATCAGCAGTACTACAAGCAGTTCATGGGGCTTGCTCTGACAATCGATTTCCCGGGCTACTCATCCGAGATCCTGGCGAGAATCCCTTTTGAGAACGACCCCATCGGCTTCTACAAATGGTGGCGCAAGGGGAAGCACGAGGACAAGGTCTATCTCTCCAAGGCCAACCAGTTCAAGTTGTTCCAAAAAGTAGCCTTGATGGAGCCAAAGATAATGCTCAAAAAAGATCTCGACTTCCTGAAATCTTTCTGACAGAAGGAAAAATCATTTTTAATATGCAAGACTGGCTACAGGCTCTCAGACTTGACACGTCGGCCGTTGAAAAGGACCGCGCCTGTGATGTCTGGGACAATGACAATTGCTGCAATTACTCCGCCGACGGAACGAAGCTGCTCGACGCCGAGAATTATCCAAGCGAGGTACACGTCAAGGACGGCACGAAAGTCATCTGCGACGGAGCTTTCGCCTTTCAGCCCTACATGGCTGAGGACAGGAAGATCGGCGAGGATATTCCCGAAGAGGAAAGGGCTTCGTTTCTGGACAGGATATTCCTCCCTCAAAGCGTCACGCACATAGGCCGCGAGGCTTTCCGCGAGTGCGGTTGGCTGAAAAGCATCCGTTTGCCTAAGGATTTGATATTCATTGGTGACGGCGCTTTCTTTGGCTGTTGGGAACTTCGCTCGATAAGTTGTCCTGCCGGATTGGTCGCCATCGGGGACGGGGCTTTCGAGGAGTGCTTCTCTCTGGACAAGGTGAGATTAAACAAAGGGCTTAAGGCTATCGGCGCCGGGGCGTTTCTGGCCTGTGAGTCCTTGGAGGAGATCGTCCTTCCGGCCGGTCTGGAGTTCATCGGGGATGACGCATTCTACGGAGCGTCCTTGAAAAAGATTTTTGTCCCGAAAAGTGCCAGAAGCCGCCTGAGTGAACTCCTTCCTGAAAACCTGCACAAGAAAATCCGCGTCATTCATTGACGGTATTTTCAAATTGAAAGTTTTTGACTACATTTGGAATCGTAATTTTTAAGAATATTCATGAATATGAATAAATTTTTTAATCTGGTCGCTATCGTGGCCGCCGCTTTGTCGGCCACGGCTTGCAAGACAAATCTTCAGAAACCTCAAGGTGTTGACTATCAGATGAGTTATACTGTCGATGACGTGACATTCGACATGGTAAAGATCCCTGCGGGGCATTACACAATGGGGCTTTCCGCGGACAACCGCAGGAAGGTCACGAACGGGATTCCCCACGAGGTGGCTCTTGACGGGTTCGTCATCAGCTCCAAGCCTGTCACGCAGGCTTTGTGGACGGCCGTGATGGGCGGCAATCCAAGTTCGGTGCAGAATCCTGACGCCCCGGTGGACATGGTCTCATGGGTGGATGCCGTCAAGTTTATCGGCAGACTGAACAAGGCCACCGGCAAGATATTCCTTCTTCCTACCGAGGCTCAATGGGAATATGCGCAGGGAGTTCAGAACGGTAAGGGTTTCTCTTCTGTGGCGGAATGGTGCCTGGACAGTTATGACGCTGTGCAGGAGGGCTCTACAAGTAATGAATATTTCAAACCGATGGAGTTGACCGTCAATCCGGAAGGCCCTGCGGAAAAGGACGGCAAGGTTGTGCGCACCGTGCATGAAAGGATAGAGGTGGAAAGTCACACCCGCAAGGCCAAAGTAGGTTTCAGGCTTGCCCAACCGACTGAGGAGGTGCTGTCAGCCGCCGTTTTGGAGCCGATTGAAGGAACCACGATTGACCGTGAGAAAATCGACGCTTCGGACGCGAAGCCGGAAGTCTTTGCTGTCGGTGGTGTGACGTTCAAGATGATAAAAGTCAAAGGAGGCGCATTCTCAATGGGTTTCAACGACTACGACGCTCCTTTGACAACGTTCTCTGTTCCCGAGAACGAGCGGCCTGCCCACCCTGTGACCCTTGATGATTTTGAGATAGGAGAGACCGAAGTGACTGTCGCCCTTTGGAACGCCGTGATGGGTTCTGTACCTTATCTTAACGATCCGGATGAGCTTCGGAAGCCTGTCGGAAATGTCTCATGGTACAACTGCCAGACTTTCATCAGCCGACTCAACGCCTTGACCGGACGCAAGTTCCGTCTGCCGACCGAGGCTGAGTGGGAATATGCCGCCAGAGGTGGCCAGAAGTCCCGTCACTACGGATTCAGCGGATCCAACGCCTACGACGCCATGTGGTTCGTGGACAATGCTAAGTCGAAAACCAAGGATGTCAAGACATGCAAGGCCAATGAGTTGGGAATATACGACATGAGCGGCAACGTCTGGGAGTGGTGCTATGACCGTGCGGGGGAATATTCAAAAGACGCTCAGACCAATCCGATCGGCGCCACGGAAGGCGGTACGAGGATACTTCGTGGCGGAAGCTGCGCCAGCCGCTGGGATGCCTGCCGCATCACAAACAGGTCATTCATGCCGGCCAAGAACATCAAAGGCACTTTCGGTCTGAGGCTCGCGCTTTAATCTGAATATTATACTAAACACTGATAATTGATTTTATGGAGGAGCAACTCAAAGTTACCTGTCTGCATGACAGTCACGTGGCTCTCGGAGCCAAGATGAGTCCTTTCGCTGGATTCGACATGCCGATTCAGTACTCTTCGATCACCGAGGAGCATCTGGCGGTCCGTGGCAATGTGGGTATGTTCGACGTCTCTCACATGGGTGAGATCTTCGTCAGCGGCCCGGACGCGGAAAAGTTCGTCAACCACATATTCACCAATGACATCCGCCCCATGGTTCCGGGTCAGGTTCTGTACGGGATGATGCTTTACCCAGACGGTGGCACCGTGGATGACCTTCTGGTTTACAAGGAGTTTACCGCTGACCATTATCTTTTGGTAGTGAACGCCGCCAACATCGAGAAGGATTTCCTCTGGATCAAGGACCACGCCGAAGGCTACGATGTGAAGCTGGTCAACGATTCCGACAAATGGGGTCAGATCGCTCTTCAGGGACCTAAGGCAGAGGAGACTCTCGTGAAGGTTCTCGGTTTCGCTGCTGACGCTGCCAAACTGACATTCTACACATTCAAGGATTTCGAGGATGCCGGCACAAGGGTCATCATCAGCCGCACCGGTTACACCGGAGAGGACGGATTCGAGATCTATGCCGCCCCAGGTCTCATCGTGAAATACTGGGACGCTTTCCTGAAGGCTGCTGTGGTACCTTGCGGACTTGGCTGCCGTGACACTCTCCGTTTCGAGGCCGGACTGCCTCTGTACGGTGACGAGCTTACTCCGGAAATCTCTCCGGTCACCGCCGGATTCAGCATGTTCTGCAAACTGGACAAGGACGAGTTCATCGGCAAGGAGGCCATTGCTGACCAGAAGGCCAACGGCACGAAGATGAAGCTCGTGGGCATCGAGCTCCAGGACAAGGCCATTCCTCGCGCCGGCTATCCGGTCGAGCTTGAGGATGGCACCGAGGTCGGAGTCGTGACCACCGGCTACCACAGCATCTCCCTTGGCAAGAGCATCTGCTTCGCTCTCGTGAAGAGAGAGTACGGCGCTCTTGACGCTCCGCTTTCCGTCCGCATCCGCAAGAAGGTGTTCCCGGGAAAGGTTGTTAAGAAGAGATTCTACCAGACGAATTATAAGAAGTAATATATTCATAAATAATAAATTCACTATGAGCAAAGTAGTAGAAGGCCTCCGTTACAGCGAGGACCACGAGTGGGTAAAGGTAGAAGGCGACATCGCCGTCATCGGTATTTCTGATTTCGCCCAGAAGGAGCTTGGCGACATCACCTACGCTGACCTCCCGGAGGTTGACGATGAGGTTGAAGCCGGTGAAGAATTCGGTGCTCTTGAGAGCGTGAAGGCTTCCAGCGAGCTTCTCTCTCCGGTTTCCGGAAAGGTTGTCGAGGTCAATCCAGATCTTGAGGACGCTCCTGAGAAGATCAACGAGGACGCCTATGAGGCTTGGATCATCAAGGTCGAGATGAGCGATCCTTCACAGGTTGACGCCCTGATGGACGCGGAGGCTTACAAGGCACACACCGAGAAGTAGTATGTCCGCATTCCCTTATTTCCCTCACACTGAAGATGATGTCCGCGCGATGTTGGATCGCATAGGGGTGAAGTCTCTGGACGACCTCTATTCCGATGTCCCGAAGGATGTCATCTTCAAGGGTGAATATGACCTGCCGGAGGCAATGTCCGAGCAGGAGGTCCGGGACTTCTTCGAGTCTCTGGACAAGAAGGACGAGAAGCTGAAAGTGTTCGTCGGCCAGGGCGCCTACGACCACTACACTCCGTCCGTCGTTCCTTACATCACTTCCCGCTCGGAGTTCCTGACGGCCTACACCCCTTATCAGGCCGAGATCTCTCAGGGTACCCTCAGGTACATATTCGAGTACCAGAGCATGATCTGCGCTCTGACAGGACTTGACATCAGCAACGCTTCAATGTATGACGGCCCGACCGCTGCCGCAGAGGCCGTGAGGATGGCACCGGCCTGCACAAAGCGCAAGTCCCGTGTGCTTGTCTCCTCATCCCTGCTTCCGAATGTCATCAAGACGATCCGGACATATTCCGGTTACCACGGCACCGAATTGGCGCTCGTTCCTTGCAAGGACGGCCAGACTTGTCTGGAAAGTGTCAAGGCTGAGCTCGCCAAGAACGATGTCGCCGGGGTGATTGTCCCTTCGATCAACCGCTACGGCATCATCGAGGACCTGACCGGCTTTGCGGAGGCTATCCACGAGGAAGGTGGAATATTCATTGAATATTGCGACCCTTCCGCTCTCGCGGTGCTCAAGACACCGGCGGAGTGGGGCGCTGACATAGCTGTCGGTGACGGCCAGAGCCTCGGCATCCCGATGAGTTTCGGTGGTCCTTACGTGGGCTTCATGGCTTGCAGGAAGGAATATGTCCGCAAACTTCCCGGAAGGATCGTCGGCGAGACCCGTGACACGGAGGGCCGCCGCTGCTTCTGTCTGACCCTTCAGGCCCGCGAGCAGCACATCCGCCGTGAGAAGGCCACTTCCAACATCTGCTCGAACGAAAGTTTGATGGCTCTCTATGTGACTGTCTATATGTCGCTTATGGGACCGAAAGGACTCAAGGAGGTCAATGACCGCTCTTATGCCGCCGCCCATTATCTCCATGATGAGCTGCTGAAGACCGGAAAGTTCGCCGAAGTATTCGATAAGCCGTTCCTCAAGGAGTTCGTGCTGAAGCCGTTGATGCCTGTCGAGAGACTGCACATCAAGCTTCACGACGGTGGATTCTTCGCTGCACTTGAGACAGAGGAAGGCTATGTAAGTTTCTGTGCGACTGAAAGAAGGACGAAAGCTGAGATCGACGCTCTCGTCGCTTTGGTGAAGGAGGCCTAAGGAATATGAAGTATTACGATAAATTGATATTCGAACTCTCCAAAGAGGGGAGAGTCGGCTATTCCCTCGGTAAGAATGAGTGGACCGCCACATCGGATGAGATTCCGGCCGCGCTCAAAAGGGCTGAGACTGTCGGGCTTCCTCAGGTTAGCGAGGTTGATGTCGTGCGCCACTACACCAATCTGTCCCAGATGAACTTCGGTGTGGACACCGGGTTCTATCCTCTGGGAAGCTGCACGATGAAGTACAACCCGAAGATCAACGAGGAGATCGCAGGGATGAAAGGCTTCCTTGGACTGCATCCTTTGCAGCCGGCATCCACGGTGCAGGGGGCTCTGGAGGTCTATTACAATATGGACAAGGCTTTGGCCGCGATCACCGGAATGGCGCACTTCACGTTCAACCCTTGCGCCGGGGCGCACGGCGAGCTGACCGGCCTGATGATCATGCGTCAGTACCACATCCTGAACGGGGACTTGAAGAGGACCAAGGTGATCGTGCCTGACAGCGCCCACGGAACGAATCCTGCCAGCGCTGCTGTCTGCGGTCTGGAGGTGGTTGTCGTGAAGTCCAAGGCTGACGGTCTCGTGGACGTGAACGACCTCAAGCCGTTGCTCGGCGACGACATAGCCGGCATCATGATGACGAACCCTAACACCCTCGGCCTTTTCGAGAAGGACATCGAGGAGATCGCTGCCCTCATCCACGGATGCGGAGGCCTTCTATACTACGACGGAGCGAACATGAACCCGCTCATCGGCGTCGCCCGTCCCGGTGACATGGGATTCGACATCCTGCACCTGAATCTGCACAAGTCGTTCTCAACCCCTCATGGTGGTGGCGGCCCTGGCTCAGGTCCTGTCGGTGTGTGCGAGAAGTTGGCTCCTTATCTGCCTGTCCCTAAGGTTGTCAAGGATGAATATGGTCAGTTCAAGGTTCGCGGACGCGCCGGTGTGGGCAAGAGTGATGTGAAGAAGAACGCTGTCGGTTGCGAGAAGACCGCCGGTGAGGTGTCCGGGTTCCTGGGCAACTTCGGTGTGATCCTCCGTGCCTACGCCTACATCCTCATGCTCGGCCGAGAGAATGTCCGGTTCGTCGGGAGGTATGCCACCCTTGGCGCCAACTACATCAAGGAGAGCCTCAAGGAGTTCTACAAACTTCCGATTCCGACTGTTTGCAAGCACGAGTTCGTCTATGACGGCCTTGTGAACGACGGCTCGAAGAAGGCCGCTGACGGAACCCTCGAGAGAGAAGGCGCTACCACACTGGATGTGGCCAAGAGGCTTCTTGACTTCGGATTCCACGCTCCGACGATCTACTTCCCTCTGCTCTTCCACCAGGCCATCATGATCGAGCCTACGGAGACGGAGTCGATCGAGACATTGGACGCTTTCATCGATGTGATGAAGAAGATCGCCCTTGAGGCCGCCGAGGATCCGGCCCTTCTGAAGAGCGCCCCTCACAACGCTCCGATCACCCGTCCGGACGAGACCACGGCCGCACGCCAGCCGATCCTCAAGTTCCAGGACGAAAAGTAGAATTCGCGCTTTACGCTTCGACAAGCTCGCTTCGACAAGCTCAGCGACCTTCGCAAAGGAGTCGCTGAGCTTTTTTTTCGGCCACTGAGCTTTTTTTCGGCCACTGAGCTTTTTTTCGGTCACTGAGCCTTTTTTTCGGTCACTGAGCTTGTCGAAGTGACCTGCCGAAGTGACCTGCCGAAGAGACCTGTGGTTCGGCAGGCTCACCAACCATCGAAGTGACCGGATTTTTTACTATTATTCCAAAATAATTTGCAACTTAAAACTTTTTCCGTATCTTTGCATTCCCGATGGGGTATTAGCTCAGTTGGTAGAGCGTTTGAATGGCATTCAAAAGGTCAGGAGTTCGATTCTCCTATGCTCCACTTCCCGTTGAACAGTAAGTTTAGAGTCCCTTCTTTCATGTCATGAAACAGAAGCGAAGCGTCATATTCAAGACTCTCGAGAGTTTTCCAAGAGTCGAGTTGGAAGACATCCGCCAGTACTTTGGCGCCGATGTCCCGAGAAAAGTACGCAAGGCTGAATTCGTGAACCGGCTTGGCGCATACATAATCGAAAGACCTGTCGAGTGGCTCGGAAGAATGCTTGAAAGGGATCTGAGGCTGCTTAAGCGTCTGATCGACGCCGGTCCGGGAGTTCCGCTTTATCTGGACTACCCTGATTTCCCCTCTGTCCTTGAGACCATAAAGCTTCTTGGCTCCGACACTTCCGATGAGAATTTCAGAGAGGTCTGGATTCCAAAGGAACTCTATGACGTGGTGGCTCCTCACATAGACAGCGTGTTGAAGGAAGGCGAGGAGGGCGGCTTTTTCGAGGCGGACCGGGCCGCTCTGGGCTATCTCTGCCTCTACGGCATCATGACCGTGGATGAATTCTTCGACAAGATGCTGGACTACTGGGAGTTCTCCGGCAGGCACAGCATCGGGTTTTTCACGAACATGGTCTATGAAAGCCCTGTCATGAAGTTATGCAGGGTCGATTCAGGCGGCGAGCGCTACATGTGCGCCCCGAACATCTTTGATCCAGACGAAATCCTTGACAGAAGAAAGGAATATGCCGGAATAGAATCCCTGCGCCGCTTCACTCCCGAGGATGCTTTGAAGGCTGGGGCTGGTTCCCCGTACTTTGTCTTCGGTCTGGATTCGAATGAAGGCCGCAGATTGGTCGAGATGCTGGGCAATCTGGGTTATTCCGGGGAGGAGTTGATCCGTGAGGAGCATGACATCTGGATGAACGCCCAGATGATCGGGAAGGACGACACAACCGAGGCGATATTCGCAAGCGTGTCCCGCAAGCAGGATGACATCGAGTCTTTCGAAGACTACGACGAGTGCATGGAGATAGTCGCCGCCTATGCCAACATCCTCCCGAAATGGCTCCTTAAAGGCTATTCCTCCAATGAGAAGAATTGCCTGAAAGTCGTTCTCCAGACCGAGGATGATCCGATCCAGTCTATGATCAAGAAGAATCCGATCCTTGGTCTCTTTGTCCCTCCGACCCCACCGGACGCCCCGTGCCCCTGCGGCAGCCGTCTTTCCTACCGCCACTGCCATGGCAAGAATCTTTCCTGACAAATAGAACAACCCCCTCCCGCGCTTGTGTCACCAAACCGCTGGAGGGGGATATTCATGAATTGTCGTTTTTAGAAGCAGCTTTGATTTGTATGTTTGAAGTTTTTCACTCTAAAACCTTCAAACGGGTCAAAGCGGTTTCTTAGCGTCTGTCGTTCAGGAACGAGAGATAGTAGAGCAGAGTGGCGAGAGAGCCGACGGCTGCGATGACGTAGGTGTAGGCGGCCCATTTGAGGGCGTCGATGGCCATCGGCCTGGTCTCGTAGTTGGTGATGCCGGCGCTTTCGAGCCAGTTGACGGCCCTATGGCTTGCATTGATCTCGACCGGGAGGGTCACAAAGCTGAACAGGGTGGTCATGGCGAAGAGGATGACGCCGAAGATCAGCACTGGATAGCTGTGGAACATGGAGACCAGGATCACTCCGGCGAGCAGAACCCACTGCACGATCCTGCTGGAGAAGCTGACAACCGGCACGAGGGCGGTGCGCAGTCTAAGCGGCAGGTAACCTTTAGCATGCTGGACCACATGCCCGCACTCATGCGCGGCAACGGCGGCAGCGGCGACACTGCTTTGGTTGTAAACCTCCTCGCTGAGGTTCACGGTCTTTGTCTGCGGATTGTAGTGGTCGGTCAGGCGGCCTGGGATGCATGTGACCTTGACATCTGTGATCCCATGGTCATGGAGCATCTTGCGGGCAACCTCAGCTCCGGTCATCCTGTTTGTGGTCGGAACCCGTGAATATTTCGTGAACCTGCTTTGGAGCATGCTTTGGATGATTTGGCTCAAAACCATCACAGCGATCATTATTATCCAGATTGAACCTGTACTCATAATGTTTTCTTACTTTATCGGTTAAATTTCGCAAGCCGGCAATTTCGTGCGGAAAATCTTTGTCATTGCGGTGATTGCCCACCGGCGGTGCCTATCATCAATTAATAGACCAGAATTCAAATATAATTATTTTGGATGTGATTTTGACGGAAAAACAGTAATTTTGTCATGAATTTAGGTTCATGACATGTCAAACGGAACTACGGATTTCTCTCGTCTGGAGCTCAATCTCCAGAACTGTCTCGGCAACTACCGGTACTTTCGCTCAAAACTTCAGCGGACAACCAAGCTGTTGGTTTTGGTCAAGGCCAATGCCTACGGCCACGGAGCTGTGGAGTTCGCTCTGATGATGCAGAATGCGGGAGCGGATTATCTTGCCGTCGCCTTGCCGGTCGAGGGAATCGAACTCCGGCAGTCCGGTATCAGCCTTCCGATCTTGGTGCTGACCGCCGGCACCGACTATTTTGACGAGATCATAGACAATCATCTCGAGCCCGGAATCCCGAACCTCTACACGCTTAAATCTCTTGTCTCCACACTGCAAAGCCGTGGCATTGAAGGTTTTCCGGTCCACATAAAACTGGACACCGGCATGCACCGACTGGGCTTCATGACCAGCGAGCTTGACGAATTGATTGAATATCTCAGGGCGTGTTCCGAGGTGAGAGTCAAGTCGGTATATTCACATCTCGCTGTCGCCGAAGACCCGTCGATGGATCAGTTCACTCTTGGACAGATCTCAATGTTCGAGGCCAACGCGGCGAGGTTGGATGAGGCTTTGGGCTACCATCCGATGTGGCATGTTCTCAACTCCGCCGGCATCGAGCGGTTCCCTCTCTACCAGCATGACATGGTGCGGTTAGGTGTGGGAATATATGGGATCAGCTCATTGCCAGGTGTCCATCTGAAACCGGTGGCCTCACTTAAAGTGAAGATTTTGCAGATCAAGGAACTGAAACCTGGCGATGGTGCGATCGGTTACGGGCAGCATGGCATGATAACCCCGCAGGGGACACGCATTGCCACCATCCCGGTCGGTTACGCTGACGGAATCGACCGGAGGCTTGGCTGCGGCCATGCCAGTTTTTCGCTGAACGGTCATCGTGTCCCCACAATCGGGAACATCTGCATGGACATGTGTATGCTGGATGTGACAGGTGTTCCGGCGCAGGTGGGGGACACTGTGACAATTTTCGGGGAAGATCCGACTGTCAGTGAGCTTGCGAGGATTCTGGACACGATTCCGTATGAGATCATGACTTCTGTTCCGCGCCGCATCGAGCGTGTTATTGTACGCAGGTAGTTTGACTTTCCTGTTCTAGTCAAAAATCATCATGCCTGACCTGATCTCTCCGGCCAGGGCGGAACCTTTCACATGCTCCACAATTGCAAGTCCGAAATCCACCGCGCATCCAGGTCCGCGGCCGGTGATCAGATTTCCGTCAGCCACGCATGAGGTCTTGACATATTCTCCGCCTTTTGCGATCGGAGCCGCCTCGAACCCGTCGTAGCAAGTGAATTTCTTTCCCTCCAGCGATGGAAGCTGCGAGAGCACCAGCCCGGGAGCCGCGCAGATGGCAGCCAAGGTGCCGCCTTCGGCGTAGTGCCTTTTCATCAGTTCCATGAGTTCCGCGTCTTCCGCAAGGTTTTTCGTGCCTGGCATCCCTCCCGGGAACACAAGCACATCTTTCCCGTCTGTTCCTTCGGACACTGCTCTCTCTTTGAACAAATCCCAGGTCAAGTCCGCGGCAACCGGCACGCCATGTGCGCCTGTAACGACCTCTTCATCCATGATGGAGACTGTGCTTGCCTCGATTCCTCCTCTGCGAAGAACATCCAGAGTGGCAAGAGCCTCGATCTCCTCGAAGCCCTCGGCTAAAAAAATGTAGATCCCTTTCATTGTATTATCATTAGGTGAATGCACTTTTGGTCGCTTCGACAAGCTCAGCGACCGAATGCGTCATCGACTGCCTGCCGGTCGCTGAGCCTGTCAAGTGACCGAACACTACCGGTCGCTGAGCCTGTCGAAGCGACTAAGGCTACTTCTCAAAAACAAGCACTGGTCACTTCGGCAAGCTCAGTGACCAGTGCGTCTCAATGACCAAACTGTTGAGATATCAGGACTCGAACCTGAACTGGCAGAACCAAAATCTGTAGTGCTACCATTACACCATACCTCAATTCCGTTCACAAATTTATTCATTTTCCCGCAAATCTGCAACCTTGTCCGCCAGAAAGAGTGCAGATTTGCATTGCTTTTTCGGGCGCATAGTCCTATTCCACAGAAAATCAGTTGAATATGATAGCCCCTCCGGTCGCTAAGCCTGCCGAAGCAACCTAAGCACTCCGGTCGCTGAGCCTGCCGAAGCGACCTAAGCCCCTCCCGCTCGCTCGCTGAGCCTGCCGAAGCGACCTAAGCACTCCCGGTCGCTGAGCTTGTCGAAGCGACCTCACATCATGAGGTTACGGTTTCATGTCCAGCTCGACCCCTTGCGTCAGACTCCGGTCGATCTCTCCGACATTTCTCTTCGCCTTGTAATAAGCCGTGCGTGAGACGAAACCGGACTCCATGGCGATTTCCTCCTGCTTGGCGTTCGGATGAGCCTCCTTGTAGAGCCTTGCATATTCAAGCCTGAACATGTTGACAAGATTGTAGTAACCGATAGAGGAGATGAATTTGCTGGCCCTGTTCATCTTCCCGTTGCCAAGATCCAGAAGAACCTCGGTCTTGAGCAGATGCGGCTCCCTGAACCTGCGAAGAATAATCGACAGAACTTCCGCTTTGATTTCATCCATCGGCGTCCCGTCGTCCTCGGAGTCGTGTTCAGACTCCTCTTTCTCTTGCGCCTCTTGCTCATTGATCTCGTCGATTGCCTGTGCCTTAAGTTTATGCATCTCACTTTCAATCTCTTTCGGACGTAGAACCCTCTGCGGGTGAAGTATGATGCAAAGAAAGTAAACCATCCACCCCGAGGTGATGATGTCGATCGCTAACTTCGCCCATCTGCTGCCTGTGACAAAGATGATCCACACGAGAGTGATCCACATCAACGGGGTGTAGAGCATCTTTTTCGCGAACTTGTAGGGAAAGTCCTCATCGTTGGAGTAGTTGTCGGTGTTGAATCTTTCCATCTCTCTCTTTAGGTTCATCAGCACGCTGACCGTGACCACCGTGAAAAGTATGCTGACGAAACCTGATGTGTACAGCACCGCCTTGTCGTGTTCCACCATCCAGTCATGCAGGCCGAAAAGAAGCGGGACAAGCATCACCAAGATCATCACAAACGGAGCCCCAAGGTACAGTTTCCAGATCGCGTCGCTCTTTTTCTTACGGCTCCGAAGCTGGAAATACTGCTTGATGGAAATCGCGAAGAAGACCGGATAGTACAGCACTGCGAATGTCCTTGTGTAGGTCCACACCGCAGGATCCATCGGGGCGAGGACATAAGGGAAAATCAACGCGATGGAAGCATAGAATAATGTCACCAGTTTCCTGGCGGGATAGAAATAGTCGGCATTCTCGCAGAATGGCCTGCACATGTGGTTCCACCTGATGTAGGCGCAAACCGCACCTGTTGTGATGAATATCAGACAACCTGCTGAGTACAGGCCTTCGGGGGTAACGTTCCAGATCATAAAATTCCTCTTGTCTGTGAATATTCCCGCACCGGTCTATTTCTTCAGAAGCTCGTCGATGTGTTCGGCGTAGTCCAGTGAGGAGTCAAGGTAAAAAACAATCTCCGGCACGATGCGGAGCTGCTTGGCGACTAGGTGGCCGAGCTCTCCACGCAGAGCCTTGACATTGTCGTTGAGGATTTTCATCACTTCATCAGCCTTGGCTGACGGGAATATGCTGACGTAGGTCTTGGCGAGGGAGAGGTCTGGGCTTACCCTGACCTCGCTCACCGTCACCATCGCGCCCCCGAACACGGCCATGCCCTTGCCGCGTATGATTTCCGCCAGATCCTTCTGGATCTCCCGGGCAACTTTCAGCTGTCTTGTGCTGGCCTGTTTCTCCATGATTACAACACATTGATGATAAAGTAGTTCTTCTTTCCTTTCTGGGCAAGGATGTACTTCCCGTCCACGATGTCTTTCTCGGAGATCTCGTAGGCGATGTCAGAGATCTTGTCCTTGTTGATGCTGACGCCGTTGCCCTGAACCATCTTTCTGGCCTCTCCCTTTGATGAGAACACCTGGGTCTTCACGGCGAGGAAGTCAAGGATGTCGCAAGGAAGGTCTGATTTCTGAATATCAAAGGTCGGCACGCCGCTGAACACGGCGAGGAATGTCTTCTCGTCCAGTTTCCTGAGTTCGTCCGAAGTGGAGTTGCCGAACAGCATCTTGGACGCGGAGACCGCGTTGGCATATTCATCCTCCCCGTGGATCATGATTGTAAGCTCCTTGGCGAGAAGCTGCTGAAGGGTCCTGCGGCCCGGGTCCTGACGGTGCTCCTCGATGGCCGCGCTGATCGTGGCCTCATCCAGAAGAGTGAATATCTTGATGTATCTTTCAGCGTCCTCATCGCTGACGTTCAGCCAGAACTGGTAGAACTCGTAAGGGGATGTCTTCTCCGGGTCGAGCCAGATGTTGCCTTTCTCCGTCTTTCCGAACTTCGTGCCGTCAGCCTTGCGGATGAGAGGGCAGGTGAGCGCGAACGCGTCGGTCTTGCCGAGCATCCTGCGGATGAGCTCCGTTCCGGTGGTGATGTTGCCCCACTGATCGCTTCCGCCGAGCTGGAGGCGGCAGCCCTTGTTCTCGTAGAGCCAGAGGTAGTCGTAGCCCTGAAGCAGCTGGTAGCTGAACTCGGTGAAAGACATTCCCTCGCGAGACTCGCTGGATAGACGCTTCTTCACCGAATCCTTGGCCATCATGTAGTTGACGGTAATATGCTTGCCCACGTCACGGATGAAGTTCAGAAAAGAGTAGTTCTTCATCCAATCGTAGTTGTTCACGAGCTCGGCCTTGTTTGGAGCGTCCGAGTCAAAGTCCAGGATTCTGGAGAGCTGTTTCTTGATGCCGGCGATGTTGTGCTGTAGGGTCTCCTCGTCAAGAAGGTTCCTCTCCTGGGACTTCATCGACGGGTCGCCGATCATTCCTGTAGCGCCTCCGATCAAGGCGATCGGCTTGTGTCCGCACTGCTGGAAATGCTTAAGGATCATGATGCTGACAAGGTGGCCGATGTGCAGGGAGTCCGCCGTCGGGTCGATTCCTACGTAGGCGGCCTGCGGGCCTTCCATGAGCTTTTCCTCTGTTCCAGGCATGATGTCCTGGATCATGCCTCTCCATTTGAGTTCCTCTACGAAATTCTTCATTGTATGTCGCGTTATTATATTCATCATCCGGCGGGATTTCAGGCCTTGCCTTATTTTCGCGCCATTTTATGCAAAGTTAGGCAAAAATAATGTAAATTTGCAGGCTGAAAACGAAATTAACAGTTTAAAAATAAACGAATATGAGAAAGAAAATCGTTGCCGGAAACTGGAAGATGAACACAACTCTCCAGGAAGGCGTTGAACTTGCGAAGGCTGTCGCCGCCAAGTCAGTCGAGACTCCAGAACATGTAGGGCTTATCGTCGCCCCTCCTTTCACCCACCTCGCATCTGTCGCCGAGGCTCTCAAGGGCTCAAAGGTCGAGCTTTCAGCCCAGAACTGTGCTGATCACGAGAAGGGCGCCTACACGGGTGAGGTCGCTGTCAACATGCTTACATCCGTAGGCTGCCAGTGGACCATCCTTGGACACTCCGAGAGAAGGCAGTACTATGGTGAGACCGACGAGAAGCTTGTCGAGAAGACCAAACTTGCCCTTGCGGCCGGTCTTGGTGTCATCCTTTGCGTAGGTGAGAATCTCGAGCAGAGAGAGGCCGGAAAGCATTTCGATGTGGTCACCGAGCAGATCAAGAATGTCCTTTACAACTTTACTGCTGAGGACATGGCCAAGATCATCGTGGCTTACGAGCCGGTTTGGGCCATCGGAACAGGCAAGACCGCTTCCGCCGAGCAGGCAGAGGAGATCCACGCATGCATCCGCAAGGTACTTGCCGAGAAGTTCGGTGAGACTGTAGCTGAGGACACCACAATCCTTTACGGCGGAAGCTGCAAGCCTTCAAACGCCAAGGAACTCTTCGCCCAGAAAGACATCGACGGCGGCCTTATCGGTGGCGCCGCCCTTAAGGCAGACGACTTCATAGCCATCGCCCAGAGTTATTAACGATTAGTTTTATAAATAAAGTGGGGCAAAGCGTCAGCTTTGCCCCACTTTTTAGTGATATCGTGTCTCTTACTTCTTGGACTCCTCTACGGAAACCTTTCTGAATTCCTTGAGATCCTTCATGAGCTCGAGAGCGGCCTTGCGGGCGCGTGCGCCAGCTGCCTTGTTACCCTTTTCTACCTGAGCGTCAGCGTTCTCTACGAACACGTTGAGCTCTTCCTTGATTTTAGCGACAAGATTCTCCATTTTGTTCTAATTTTAGTGAATAGTTGGATTATTATTAATAATATAATGTAATCTACTCATATTGTGGGCGCAAGTTATGGAAAAAAATGTAATTAACAAATTTTTTCCGTAAAAAAGGCTGGTTTTCTATCGGTTCACGCCCCTTTTTCTTCTTTTGCGGGCTTCACGTTCAGCAGATTCATCGCCCTGTCCGGCCCTATTGTGGAAAAATTCTTGATCCCTTCGATGACTCTGTCACATATTCCAGGAACGGCGGCCTTCTCTTCCGCGCTGAGCTCTCCGATCACATAGTCGACCTGGGCTCCACGGGAGAAATTGTTGCCGATTCCGATTCTGATCCTGGCCCACTGCTGCGTCTCGAGACGTGCCTGGATGTCTTTGAGTCCATTGTGACCACCGTCACTTCCGTTCTTGCGCATCCTGACGGTGCCGAACGGGAGGTTCAGGTCGTCACAGATCACGATGAGGTTTTCAAGGGGCAGCTTAAGCTTGTCCATCCAGTAACGGACAGCGTTGCCGCTGAGATTCATGTAGGTGGACGGTTTCAGAAGGTAGAACTTCCGCCCTTTGAACGAGATCTCAGCCACGTCCCCGTAACGCTCCGTCCTGAAAACAGTATTGGATGCCTGTGCCCAGGCATCCAATACCATAAACCCCATGTTATGTCTGGTTGAAGCGTACTCCGCGCCGATGTTTCCCAATCCTGCGACAAGGTAGTTCATTCCAGTTCCTTCTTCAGAGGTCTGCGACGGCTTATTCAGCAGCCGGCTCAGCAGTTTCCTCAGTTGATTCAGTCTCATGCTCCTCGGCGCCTTCCATCTTCTCCTCGTGGGCGAGCTGTGCCGCGATCTGACGTGTGGACTTCACGGCGCAGATGATGGTTGACTTAGGGGTGACAACGCTCACGTTCTCAACCTTGATGTCGCCGGCGACAATGCGCTTCTCGATGTCAAGTTTGGTAACGTCGAGGTTGATCGTGTCAGGAAGGTCTTTCATCAGGGCGCTGATCTTCACCTCTCTGCTGACGAGAACGAACTTACCACCTCTCTGTACTCCCACAGGGTGACCGCTCACAACAACCGGAACCTTGATGGTTACAGGCTTGTCCTCGGAAACGGCGAGGAAGTCGGCGTGGAGACAGTTGTCCTTTACCGGATGGTACTGAAGTTCGTGAACGACAGCGGTGTAGGCCTTGCCGTTGTCAAGTTTGATGTCGATGATGAAAGATGCGGGAGTGTGGGTGATGCCCATGAGATCCCTTTCTGTTACGGTGAAGAGAACGTTCTCAACTCCGGCGCCGTAGAGGTTGCAAGGAACGAGACCCTGCTTACGGAACGCTTTGACCACGGCCTTGTTGCCGACCTCGCGGACTTTGCCGTTAAGCTCAAAATGCTTCATTGTTTTTTTTGTTTAAAATGTGTTACTCAGTTCCGGACCGCCCGGAACCCCATTGCACCAAAAGCGTTGCTCACGCTTTGTAATTGCGCGGCAAAGATAGGAATATTTTGTGAATAGGCAAAAAGCCACGAGCTGAATTCTCCGTAATTCCTTTTTTGCCTGGCCTATTCCACCAGTCCGACAGCATCGTTCCAAGCTTCTTTCTTGTAATAGAAGTCCAGCAGCGGGGTTCCGGCGCACGGGAGGTACATGCTGAAGCCGGAATATTCCTTTATGTCGAACTCCTCCATAAACCTTGATGTGGTGTTCTTGTAGATGACACAGCCGTCAACGGCCTTGTTCAGGGCCGAGATGTCGGCGTCGGTGGCTCCGCACTTTTTGAATATATCCACGAGGTCGTAAAAGTAGTGGCGGTTGCTTCTGTAGTAACCCTGGATCTCATCGGCGGGGGCGGCGGAGATTTCGTCGGCATATTCATTGATCATCCTTGCGCAGACTTTCGCGAGGTTGTCCAAGCTACTTGTCCTGATGAGGTTGACTGTCGAGGAACGGTAAACGCCGCTTTGTTTGTCGTACCTGTCGAAAGAGTCCTTGAAGAGCCCCTCGAAATCGGGAGTGTCCCTGTTTAAGAGGAACGAAGTGATCTTTGTGTAGTCAAACATTCCGTCGGCCAGAACTTCCGTCGGGGAGAGTCCGAGGAAGTCTGTCTTGTCCTTGAGGGCGTAGGCCACTTCGACTCCGGCCGTGTAGCACATGTCGAACAGGATATAGTCCAGATGGAACGGGATTCCGTCCGCGAATTCGCCGATGCTCATCTCGTGCCCGTAGTAAGACTTGCTGATGGCGTCCTGTCCGATTGATCTGGTCATCCCGTAGTACGGGTCGGTGTCGGCAAGGTTTCCGACCGGAACAGGAAGCCTTTTTATGGCCATAGTGTTTCCTTTGGCCCGGAGAGAAGCCTTACCTTGGGTCTGGATCTCGCCCTTATGGTCATTCTCAAATCTGCTTGGCTCGGAGAAATAGCCGGCCGGAAGCCATCCCGATCCGTGAGAGGAGAACACAAGCCCGTAGCCCTTGGCCGGGAACTCGTCCTTGACGTAGGTCAACACCTCACGCATTGTCGACGACGAGGCAGCCACAGTCTCTTCGTCGAAAATCTTCAGTGTGTCGGATATGAATTTTCCGTCAACCCTTTTGTAAAGCCGCCTGAGATAGGACTTCACGGGGGCGTAGTTGTAGGATGACTTCGCCATTCTTGAATATACCAGCAGAACATCCCCGCTCTCTTTAGGAATATATCCGGCCGGAAGGCCTTTTTCCGTGTCGTCCATGTTCTCCTTGAGGTAGGAGGTAAGATTGTTGAATCCGCATTCGTAGAAAAGGAGCACTTCCCTGTCGCCGCTATCAGGCTCGATGGTTCTGTTCTTCTCGCATCCTGCGGCCGCCAGCATGAGAAGTGCCGCCGCGACCGATCCTGCGATTGCCTTTATGATGTTCATAGTTTGTCCTTAACAATTTGTTTCCGATGCCGGAATATGTGATCCTTAAAAGATTATCAACTTAATATTTAACGCTTGCCAGCGTGGCGCCGGTTTGGCAAATATACGGAAATTCCTGAATAATGACTATATTTACCGAATGAAGGTGATAACTTTACAAGGTAAACCATAATTAATCACGTTTTTATGAAATCAGGATTGAAGATGATTCTCACAATCGGAGCGGCCGCGGCTCTGTGCTCGTGCGGACAAGGGGAGAAGAAGACCCAAGACAATGACTTTCACTATCTTCTGGACGAATTCGCCGACCTCAAGGTGATCCGTTTCAAGGTGCCGGGCTGGGATGCCCTGACTCTTGGGCAGAAGGAATATGCCTACCATCTTTCGGAGGCCGCCAAACTGGGGCGCGACATCACTTGGGATCAGTACTGCAAATGGAACCTCCCGATCCGGCACGTGGTCGAGGATATTCTCAATGAATATAAAGGCGACCGTGAATGCGCTGATTTCCAAAACTTCACCGTTTATGCCAAGAGACTTTTCTTCGCCAACGGCATCCATCACCACTATTCCGAGGACAAGTTCTTCCCGGAGTGTTCAAGGGAATATTTCCAGAGCCTGATGGAGGCCGTCGGAGATGGTGACAAGGCCGCCGAACTGCTTGAGGTGATATATTCCCCGGACATCTACCCTCAGCGTCGTTCCACTTCAAAGACAGGTGACATCGTGGAACTTTCCGCGGTGAATTTCTATGATGGCGTGAGCCGTGAGGAGGTGGAGAAGTACTACAACTCCTTGATGGATCCGAACGACAAGACCCCTGTCTCATACGGCCTCAACACAAAGGTGGTCAAGGAGAACGGCAAGGTTGTCGAGAAGCCTTGGAAGGTCGGCGGAATCTACGGTCCGGCCTTGGAGAGGATATGTGCGGAGTTGGAGAAAGCCGCCGCTGTTGCGGAGACTGACCTCCAGAAGAAGGCCATCGGACTCCTTATTGAATATTACAGGACAGGTGATCTGAAGACATGGGACGATTTCAATGTAGACTGGGTTCAGGACACGGTCGGCACGATCGATTTCATCAACGGCTTCATCGAGGACTATGACGATCCGCTCGGACGCAAGGCCACCTGGGAGGGCTATGTGAACATGAAGGACTCCGCCGCTTCCGCCCGTACCGAGGTTCTGAGCGCCAACGCGCAGTGGTTCGAGGACAACTCGCCTGTGGATCCGCGTTTCCGCAAGCCTCACGTGAAGGGCGTCTCGGCCAAGGTTGTGGACGGCATCACCCTTGCCGGTGCCACATATCCGGCCACCCCGATCGGAATCAACCTTCCTAACGCCGACTGGATCAGACGTGACTACGGCTCGAAGTCCGTGACCATCGCCAATATCACCCACGCCTACGACTACGCCGCCCAGGAGTCTCCGAAGAGCACTCTGACCGAATTCGCTTACGATCAGGCTGAGATTGACGCCTACAAGAAGTACGGCTCCTACACCGACGAGATCCACACAGACCTCCACGAATGCCTTGGCCACGGTTCTGGTCAGCTCCTCCCTGGAGTCTCATCAACGGCTCTCGGCGAGTACCAGTCAACCCTTGAGGAGGCCCGCGCCGACTTGTTCGGACTTTACTATATGGCTGATCCTAAGCTTGTCGAGCTTGGAATCATGCCTGACGCCGAGGCCTACAAGCCGGCATATTCAAACTACATCAGGAACGGTTTGTTTGTGCAGTTTACCAGAGTCGAGCTCGGCAAGCAGAACACTGAGGCCCACATGCAGAACCGCAAGCTGATCGCCGAGTGGTGCTACGAGAAGGGTGCGGCCCGTGGAATCATCGAGAAGAAGATGCGTGACGGCAAGACCTATTTTGTAGTGAATGACTATGAGGCTCTCCGTGGCCTGTTCGCAGAGCTTCTCGCCGAGATCCAGAGGATCAAGTCCGAGGGTGACTACGCCGCCGGAAAGGATCTTGTGGAGACCTATGCCGTCAACATCGATCCTCAGCTCCACAAGGAAGTTCTGGAAAGGTACGCCTCCCTGAACCTCAAGCCTTACGGCGGATTTGTCAATCCGGACATCGTTCCTGTCAAGAAGGACGGCAAGATTGTGGACTACAAGATCGTCTACGTCGACAACTACCTCCAGCAACAGCTTGACTACGGCAAGAAGTATCGCACACTTTAACCCGGCCGCTAATCCCAACTCAGCCGCTGATCCCAACCCGGTCGCTGAGCCTTACCCGGTCGCTGAGCCTGCCGAAGCGACCGTGGTTCGGCAAGTTCCCCAACCATGGTTCGGCAAGCTCCCCAACCGTGGTCCGACAGACTCATCAGGCGGCACCCTTCGGTCGCTGAGCCTGTCGAAGCGACCGTGGTTCGGCAAGTTCACCAACCGTGGTCCGACAGACTCATCAGGCGGTGCCCTTCGGTCGCTGAGCCTGTCGAAGCGACCGTGGTCCGGCAGGTTCTCCAATCGTGGTTCGGCAGCTCACTAGATGGCACCCTTCGGTCGCTGAGCCTGTCGAAGCGACATGACCGTCGAGACGAAGTATTGAAGAATTAAAACAGTGAACCAGACAGAAAGAATATTACAGGAATATTCCTCATACCTGAAGATCGAGCGCGCGATGTCGCCCAACACGGTGATATCGTACTCATCTGACGTAAAGGAGTTCTTCTCGGTCGTGACCACCGCACCCGCAGACGTGACCACACAGGAAATCCTGAACTATCTTTCGTCCTGTGACACTCTTTCGAAGCGTTCTCAGGCCCGTTTCCTGAGTTCGCTTCGATCTTTTTTCGATTGGCTTGTCATGGAAGGGGAGCGCAAGGAAAACCCTTGTGATCCGATCGACTCCCCCAAGATGGGCCGTTATCTTCCCGCTGTCCTGTCCGTCGATGAGGTCAGCGCCATAATGGATTCGGTGGATCTTTCGTCCTGGACCGGCAAGCGCGACCGTGCTATTCTGGAGGTCCTTTACGGATGCGGACTGCGTGTCTCCGAGGCCGTTGGTTTACGAATATCCTGCGTCTACATCGATGAATCATTTGTCCGTGTCATAGGCAAGGGCAACAAGGAGCGCATAGTCCCGATGGGGGAGATGGCCGCCTCCGCAGTCCGGAACTACCTGGCCGTCAGACCGGCCCCCTTTTCGTCCGAGTTTGATGACACCCTGTTTCTGAACCGCTTCGGCAAATCACTGAGCCGTGTCTCGATGTTCTCCATCGTAAAACGTCAGGCCATGCTGGCCGGCATCCACAAGGAAATCTCTCCGCACACCTTCCGCCACTCCTTCGCTACCCACCTGATCGAGAACGGCGCCGACCTCCGTGTCGTCCAAGACATGTTAGGCCACGAGCAGATCACCACCACCGAGATCTACACCCACATCGACACCACCACCTGGCAACAGTCCGTCCTCTCCCATCACCCCCGCCGATAATCCCTTCAACCCACTGTGCCCAAGACGACATATTTCCGAAATCGTTCCCCGAGAGTGCACCGTGCACCCTTGGGCGACATTTTCCCCCGAAAATCGTTCCCCAAGAGAGCACCGTGCATTCTTGAGCGTCATTTATCTCTGAAATTGATTTCCGAGAGTGCACCGTGCACTCTTGGGAGTCACTTTCCCCCGGAATCGCTTCCCTAAAGCGCTTCCCTGCACTCTTGAGCGTCATTTATCTCTGAAATTGATTTCCGAGAGTGCACCGTGCACTCTTGAGCGTCATTTATCTCTGAAATCGTTTCCCGAGAGTGCACCGTGCACTCTTGGGAGTCACTTTCCCCCGGAATCGCTTCCCTAAAGCGCTCCGCAGCGACATTGAACGACACTTCGCTCCCGGAACGTTACTCTGGGACGCTAATCAGCACCCGGCGGGGGAGCGATGCGGCACTTGGCGAGTTTGGAGGCTTTGTCGGGCGGAAGAATGCCGGCTTTTTGAAGGTTGGAGACAGTCCAGTCGGTTTTTGGAGAGTTCTCGCGGAATATTATGATGCTCCGCGCGGCACGTTTTCCGATGTAGGGATGCGCCGCAAGTTCCTTTTCCGGAAGTGTCCATAATGAATATGCCGGAGTGGCGGCGGTGTCCAGCCGGATGAGATCCTTAAGGTTGTCGAACTTCTCCTGATCAAAGTGCCAGATGTCCATGAGTTGCTCGGGGTAGGAATATCCTCCCAGTTCCTTACGGTATGAGACCATCTTGCCGGCGAAGAACTTGCCGATGCCAGGGAGCGACATGAATGTCGCTGAGTCAGCCGAGTTGATGTCGATTTTAGGAATATCAATGTACTTCTCCAAGCGCTTGAACACGGAGTCCTCCACAACGTAGGACTTCGCGAAGTCACTCCTACGGCGGAACCGGCCACCTTTCCGACGATAATTGTCAATGGACTGTGCTTGTTTCTGCGAGAATCCAAGGCGCATCAGGTCATCTATGCTTGCCGTGTTCGGATCAAAGCGGAAACTCTCGTACTTTCTTGGTGTGTGATTCCGTCTGATTTGCTCGGCTTGTAAGGAATGTTCGGAGTTTTTCCGGTATGTGCCGGTCCGATACTTCGCTCCGGCAGGCTCAGTCGCTCCGGCAGGCTCAGTCGCTCCGGCAGGCTCAGTCGCTCCGGCAGGCTCAGCGACCGGAAGAGTAGTCTCGGAGGCTGGAAGTTCCGGTCGCTGAGCCTGTCGAAGCGACCGTCCCCCACCGGTTTCAGACTCTAAAGCCTGCGCATAGACAAACACCGTGTCTGGCTCGTCATGATTGGCGATGACCCTTGCGACAGCCGCCTTATGGATGAACAAGGCGGCTTGGTAACCGACAATGAGAAACAGCAGGGCCACAGCCCCGACAACGAATGATGTGGACGGTCTCTTGCCATCCTCTTTGGAGTTGAAGTCTTTCATAATATTCGGAGATTTATTCAGTTCAGATCATGTGAGAAAAAGTTATGTTATGGTTAAATGTGAAAACAATAAGACTTAAGCGATATAAGTGTGCAAGTGAGACATTTCCTTTCTGAAGATCTCACATAATGAGCGGTCATATTCAAAATCTACTCTTCCGCTTCTGACTTGCGCCGTTTTTTCTCTGAAGGCGCTCCTGCGACAACTATGACAATCTCCCCCTTCGGCTCATGTTCCTTGTACCATGAGGACACATCTGCCAGCGTGCCACGCTTGTGCTCCTCATGAATTTTGGAGATTTCGCGCGCTACGGAGCACTCGCGCTCTGGACCGAAATATTCAATGAACTGGTCAAGAGTCTTGACCAACCTGTATGGAGATTCGTAGAATATCATGGTCCTGGTTTCGGCGGCAAGTTCTTTCAGCAAAGTCTGACGTCCTTTCTTGACCGGCAGGAATCCCTCGAAGCAGAATCTGTCGCATGGCAGTCCCGAAGAGACTATCGCCGGGATGCAGGCTGTCGCTCCGGGAAGAGTCTGCACCTCGATGCCTTCGGCCGCGCATGTCCGCACAAGAAGAAATCCCGGGTCAGAGATTCCGGGCGTTCCGGCATCGCTGATCAGGGCCACATTCAGGCCTCCGAGAATCCTCTCCTTGATCATCTCCGCCGTCTGGTGCTCGTTGAACTTGTGGTGTGACTGGAGTTTGCCGTGGATGTCATAACGGTGGAGAAGGACACTGCTGGTCCTTGTGTCTTCGGCAAGGATCAGGTCGGCGTCTTTCAGCACCTGGACGGCTCTGAAAGTCATGTCATCCAGATTTCCGACCGGGGTCGGTACTATGTAGAGGATTCCGGGCATGGTTGTGCCGTTTGTGTTTTTGTCTTGCGTTGTCGGGCGGGCCATCAATGTGACGGTTTTATCTAAGCTTCCTGCGCACGGCCATCATCAGTCTGTAGACCGGCTCGGAGTTCAGGTCCCAGTCCGGGAAGTTTGTCTGGATGTAGGCGAGCGCCTCGTCAAGGGTGGTCATGCCGTTGAAGGCGCTGATTGTGTTCTGGAAGAGGAGCGGATCTTCCTTGAACAGGACGTTGATCAGCAGCACCCTGTCGTTGAGGGAGATGGCGCTGATGACGTTCTTGACTTGGGATCCGGGGCGGTCTGTCCTCCAGGCTTGCTTTTCGGCCATCACGTCCATTACGGCGGTCTCGGCTTTCTGGCTGTCCAGAATTGTTGTCTTAGGCTTCGGCGCAGGAGTAGGGTCCGGTTCCGGAGTCTGTTTGGTCACAATCTCAGGCTCGATGTCGAGCGTCGGCTCCGGCATTGGGCTCGGAGCGGGTTCGTGTGCCGGTCCTGGAGCGGCGAAAGGGTTGTCCATCGGGAGGTCATCGTCAAACGGAAGGTCATCGTCCGGTTGAGTGACACGAGATTCTGGCGTGGCGGTCACTTCGACGGGCTCAGTCACTTCGACAGGCTCAGTGGCCGAACCGGGCTCAGTGACCGTCGAATTGTGCTCTGTGGCCGTGCCGGGGGCTTCGAGGGCCTCTGCGGTCACTTCGACGGGTTCGGTCACTTCGACAGGCTCAGTGACCGCTTCGGGCTCAGTGGCCGGAATGTCCTCGGTCGCTGAGCTTGTGGTTCGACAAGGCTCACCAACCATCGAAGCGACCGCATATTCAACGATAGGATCTTCTATGACGGAAGGAATGTCAATGTCCTGAAAGTCAATTTCGATTGGGGTTTGAATGTCAAACGCCTCTTCGGGCTCAGTCACTTCGGCAGGCTCAGTCACTTCGGCAGGCTCGGTCACTTCGGCAGGCTCAGTCACTTCGGCAGGCTCGGTCACTTCGGCAGGCTCGGTGCCCGTCGTTTTGTTCTCTGTGCCCGCGTCGTGGGCTTCGAGGGCCTCTGAGGTCACTGAGCTTGTCGAAGTGACCACACCTTGCTCAGTGACCGCTTCGGGCCCAGTGACCGTAAGAAGCCCCCGCACCTCATTCTCAAGAGCCTCAAGCTCCGTCTTTATGTTGTCTATTCTTTCCAGCAGGGCGGAAAGCCTTTTTTCATCGATGTTTCCCATAAAAAATACTATCTTTGCCTGACAAACCTTGGAGCGGAAACCACGCCGTGGAGCCAAGGCCACATGAGTGTTATTGATTATTCAACAAATCTAACGAAATGTTTTCAGAAAACATAAAAAAAACCGGATGTATTGAAGTGATTTGTGGCTCAATGTTCTCCGGAAAGACAGAAGAGCTCATACGCAGGATCAGAAGAGCCAAATTCGCCAACCTCCGGATCGAGATCTTCAAGCCGACAATCGACACAAGATATTCAGAGGATGACGTGGTCTCCCACGACTTCCACAAGATTCCGTGCCATTCAGTGAAAGATCCCAAGGAGATGCTGAACGTCGGTCCGGAGGTTCAGGTTGTGGGCATCGACGAGGCGCAGTTCTACGACATGACCCTCGTGGACGTGGCCCAGGAACTTGCCGATCGCGGAGTCCGGGTGATCATCGCCGGCCTTGACACAGATTTCCTCGGAAAGCCTTTCGGCCCGATGCCTTACCTGATGGCTGTCGCCGAGGAGGTCAGGAAAGTCCATGCCATCTGCGTCAGGTGCGGAAATCTCGCGAACCATTCCCACAGATTATCACACAGCACAGAACTCGTGGTCCTTGGAGAAAAGGATGCCTACGAGCCTCTGTGCCGTGAATGTTACAACAAGGCGATCGCCGAGGAGAACGCGAAAGCTTAGTCCTTCACGTTCTTCAGCGCCTCGCGGACCTTTGCCTCGATCTCGTCGCAGAGCTCCTGATTGTCCTTGAGCAACTGTTTTGTGGCCTCGCGTCCTTGAGCCAGCTTCTGGTCGCCGTAGCTGAACCATGAGCCGCTCTTGCCGACGATGCCATATTCAACACCCAAGTCGAGAATCTCACCGGCGTGGGAGATGCCCTCGCCGAACACGATGTCGAACTCCGCTTTCTTGAAAGGCGGAGCCATCTTGTTCTTGACAACCTTCACTCTGGTGCGGTTGCCAAGGGCTTCCTCGCCGTCCTTGAGCTGGGTTGTCTTGCGCACGTCGATGCGGACGGAAGCGTAGAACTTCAAGGCGTTGCCGCCGGTTGTGGTCTCAGGATTGCCGAACATCACGCCGATCTTCTCCCTGAGCTGGTTGATGAATATGCAGCAGGTGTTTGTCTTTGCGATGTTAGCTGTCAGCTTCCGCAGCGCCTGGCTCATCAGCCTTGCCTGAAGTCCGACCTTGTTGTCGCCCATCTCGCCCTCGATCTCAGCCTTCGGGGTCAGGGCGGCCACTGAGTCGACCACCACGATGTCGATCGCTCCCGAACGGATCAGGTTGTCGGCGATCTCCAGAGCCTGCTCTCCGTTGTCTGGCTGGGAGATGAGCAAAGTCTCGAGATTCACCCCGAGGGCCTTCGCGTAAGTTCTGTCGAATGCGTGCTCCGCGTCGATCATCGCCGCGATGCCGCCCTGTTTCTGCGCCTCGGCGATCGCATGGATCGCCAGAGTGGTCTTTCCGCTGGATTCCGGACCGTAGATCTCCACGATCCTTCCGCGCGGATAGCCTCCGATTCCGAGAGCGTGGTCAAGCGCTACGGAACCGCTCGGTATGACCTGCACGTCCCATTGTGGCTGTTCCCCCAGCTTCATGATCGTTCCTTTCCCGTAGTCTTTCTCAATCTTGTCGATCGTGGCCTGCAGCGCCTTGAGTTTGGCGGCGCTGGTGTCAGTGGCCTTAGCCTCTACCTCTTTTGCCATAATGATGTAATAATAATTGTTAGTAGTTTCGGGCGAAAAGATGTCGCCTTTGTGACAAAGATAAGAATTTACGTCCAATCCGGTGTTATTTTTCATTAATTTTGTAGGAGAAAAATAAACGAGAAAGATATGCGTGAGCAATTGTTGGGAAAGACACCGGATGAACTGAAGGAAATCGCTTTGAAAGTCGGTCTGCCAGCCTTTACGGGCAAGCAGATCGCCGGGTGGCTTTACGGAAGAAAGGTCAGGAGCATAGACGAGATGACCAACATCTCAAAGATTGGACGCGAGAGGCTTAAGGAGGAATATTCACTTGGAGTGACGCTGCCTTCGGCTTGCCAGGTCTCTTCCGACGGAACCAAGAAATACCTTTTCCCGATAGGGGAGGGCAACGCCGTCGAGGCGGTGATGATACCCGATGATGACAGAAAGACCCTCTGCGTCTCGTCGCAGGCCGGTTGCCGCATGGGCTGCCGTTTCTGCATGACGGGACGTCAGGGATTCCACGGCAACCTTTCAGTGGCGGAGATCCTTTCGCAGTTCATCGCCATCGATGAGGCCTCGGAACTGACGAACGCCGTCTTCATGGGAATGGGCGAGCCGCTTGACAACTTCGGCAATGTGATGAAGGCCATCGAGGTGCTTACGGCGGACTGGGGCTTCGGCTGGAGCCCTAAACGCATAACCCTTTCCACCATCGGAGTCCTGCCGAACCTGAGGAAATACCTCGACTCGACCCGCTGCCACCTTGCGGTCAGCCTCCACAACCCTTTCCCTGACGAAAGGGCGGAGATGATGCCGGTGCAGAAAGCGTGGCCGGTGCAGGAGGTGATAGACATGATCCGTGAATATGACTTCTCGGGCCAGCGCCGTGTCAGCTTTGAATATACCATGTTCGCGGGTCTGAACGATGACAAGCGCCATGCAGACGCTCTTATCCGTCTTCTCCGCGGGCTGGAGTGCAGGGTGAACCTCATCCGCTTCCACAAGATTCCGGACGCCCCGTTCGAGACATCGCCGCAGATCATCATGGAGAATTTCAGGAATCGTCTGTCCAATCACGGAATCACTTGTACTATAAGGGCTTCCAGGGGAGAGGACATCCTTGCCGCATGCGGGATGCTGGCGGGGGAGCACAGAAATAAATGAACTTAAGTTTCGCATTTGCGAAACATCGCTGTTCTTCACTGCTTGCAGTGAAAGCAAGTCCCTCCCCCGAGGGGAGGGATTTAGGGAGAGGGTAACGTGAAGAGATGTGGGTAGGCAATATCCTTCGAACGTGAGATAATATTTTATATTATAGGTAATTATCTACTTGCGAAAGTTGAGTAAACGAATATGATTGTACAACTGTAAAAGACTATGGGAACGAGAACAAGAATGATTTTGGCATCGTTGGCCGTGATGGCCGTGTCGGTGCTCGGGGCGAAAGCCCAGTCTCAGCATTCGGTGCTGGACGAGAGACGTGAGATGAGAGATCTCAGAGTGGAGAAGATCAGGCACAGGCTGGATTCCATCCGGCGGACCAGACATCGTCCGACCGTCGCCCTTGTGCTCAGCGGAGGCGGAGCGAAAGGGGCGGCTCATGTGGGCGTGATAAGGTATTTGGAGTCGATCGGGATGCCGGTCGACATAGTGATGGGGACCAGCATGGGTGGTCTCGTGGGCGGAATCTACGCCCTGGGTTATGATGCCGACCATCTGGACTCCATCATCAGGAACATCGACTGGGACATGGCCTTGAGTGACAAGGTGCCGAGAGACTACCTGTCATATTCATCAATTAAATATAAGGAGAAGTATGCCTTGTCGTTCCCGTTCCTTTACGACCGGAATGAGTTTCTTCAGATGAAGGAGGCGGACCATAAATACACCCGCAGGGTGGATGACATACATTTTGGAGCGGGAGAGGCCGACCCCACCGACATGGTCAAGGACAACCTTCTGGGCAGCCTTCCATCCGGTATGGTCTACGGCCAGAATGTCAACAACATATTCAGCTCGCTTTCTGTTGGCTATCAGGATGTGATTGATTTCTACGACCTTCCGATTCCGTTCCTGTGTGTGGCCACCGACCTTGTGTCGGGAACGGCCAAGATCTGGACCGAGGGCAAGCTGAACACCGCCCTGCGCTCCACGATGTCCATTCCGGGACTTTTCGCCCCTGTCAGGGTCGATGGGATGGTGCTTGTCGACGGAGGCATGAGGAACAACTATCCGACGGACCTGGCCAAAAAGGTCGGCGCGGACATCGTGATCGGGGTGAACCTCTCTGACGGCTATAGAAGCTACAATGAGATCAACAATCTGGCTGACATCATCAACACGGGCATCGACATGCTCGGGAGGACATCGTTCGAGTACAACATTGACATTCCTGATGTGAACATCAAGCCTGACCTGCACGAGTACAACATGCTCAGTTTCGACGACAGGAGCATCGACACCATCATCAACCGTGGCTATCAGGCCGCCCTTGCCGTGGCAGACAAGCTTGATTCCCTGAAGGCGGTCGTCGGACCTGACAGAACTGTCATAAGCAATGACCCCGCTGATGACATCCGGCTCAGGAAAGTGCTTGTCTCCGGCGTTGAGATCACGGGAGTCGATGACAAGGAAAGTCTTTACCTGATGAACAAGATCAAGGTCGGGGCCGGTGCCAGAATGGGAAACGAGGAGATTGAGGATGCCGTGGCCACCATATTCGGAACCAATGCGTTCGACTATGTCAACTACGAACTTCTCGGAGATCAGGAACCGTACCGCCTGAGGTTCAATTGCAAACGTGGGCCTGTCTGCCAGCTCGGTCTTGGAGGGCGTTTCGACACGGAGGAGATCGTGTCTGTGCTGATCAACCTGGGCTGGGGAGTCCACAAGATCCAAGGCTCGTCACTGGACTTCACCGGAAAGGTGGGAACCAACCCTAACGCCAGTGTGACATATTCCTACATCTCGCCGAAAGGAATGTCGTTCAACGTGATGGCGGGAGTCAGGTACACCGACAGGAACACTTTCAGCATCGGTGACAACAGGTTCAGGATCAACTTTCTGGATGTGCGACAGGAAATATTCCTGTCCAACATAGCCTGGTCCACTTTCTATCTGAAGACCGGATTCCGGAACGACTACTACAACGTCAACTCCGTGATGGCGGAGCAGGCGTTCGGAGACTACGATGTCAACCAGTTGTCCAATGACTATGTGACATTCTTCATCAATGCCCGCAAGGACTCGTTCGACAACGCCTACATCCCGACTAAAGGGAAATCATTCGGCTTTTCCTACGATTGGGTGTTTGGTGGCGGACCGCAGAAATTCAATAATTTCCATGCTCTGACATTGGATGCCAAGAAGGTTGTTGGAGGAGACAGGTTCGCTTTCATCCCGTCGCTGAACATCCGTTATCTCCTTGGAGACGAGGTTCCTGTGCCTTTCACCAACACTATCGGCGGAAGCATGGCCGGACGCTATCTTGACCAGCAGATTCCTTTCATCGGGATCAACAATGCCGCCGCCATGCAGAAAATCCTTGCGGTCGCAAGGGCGGACTGGCGCTGGAAATTGCTTAAGAACAACTACTTGTCGGCGATAGCCAATTATGCGTTGTCGTGTGATGAGATTTCGGCGTTCAAGAATTTGCAGGAGGAGGTCTCCGGGTATCTTGGCTGTGGACTTCAGTACACCTACAACTCGATTGTCGGACCGCTTAGTCTGAATATTCACTGGTCCAGCTACACGCACAAGGTCGGGCTTTACATGAGTCTCGGATTCGATTTTTAGGTCATGGAGGAGTTCGCTAAGGTTTTGGACAGGCTTCAGGCCCAATGCGTGAAAAGGGAATATTGCCGCTCGGACATATTCAGAAAGGCCTTGACCGCTTTTGAAGGGGACAGGGATTCCGCCGGGCGGCTGGTCGAGTCACTTGTCACCGACCGGTTTGTGGATGACAGCCGGTACGCGGCAGCGTTCGCTCGCGAGAAGGCCCGGCTTTCGGGCTGGGGACCTGCGAAAATCTCTTTTGCCTTGAGAGGCAAGGGAATAGACAAGTCAATCATCTCGGATGCGCTTAAGGAAATCGACTCTGAGGAAGCCGACCGGCGCATGGTGTCTGTGCTTGAGACGAAGTACAAGACCCTGAAAGGGGATCCTCAAGAGAAATTCAAACTTCTTAGGTTCGGTCTCACGAGGGGGTACGATTATGACAAGATAGCGCCGGTTGTGGATGAGATTTTGAAGAAGAATAGTTAAATTTGCATGTCGTGCGTCCGAAGGATTGCCCTTGTGACGTACCGGAACGGAAAAGTCGAACTTAATTAAATGAATATGAATGCGATAGTTGAAACCGATTTCAACCTGCCGGGACAGGTTGGAAAGTATGTCGGTAAGGTCCGTGATGTCTACGACATTGACGGAAAGTATCTCGTGATGGTTGTGACAGACAGAATCTCGGCGTTTGATGTGGTTCTGCCGGAAGGTGTTCCGTACAAGGGACAGGTTCTGAACCGCATAGCGGCCAAGTTCCTTGACGCGACATCTGACATCATTCCTAACTGGAAGGTCGCAGTTCCGGATCCGTCAGTCACCGTTGGCTACAAGTGTGAGCCGTTCAAGGTAGAGATGGTTATCCGTGGCTACCTTGCGGGACACGCATGGAGGGAGTACAAGGCTGGAAAGAGGACAATCTGCGGAGTGGCCATGCCGGACGGAATGGTCGAGAACCAGAAGTTCCCGGAGCCGCTTGTGACTCCGACCTCAAAGGCCGCCGAGGGTCACGACGAGGACATCTCGAAGGAGGAGATCATCGCCCAGGGCCTTGTAGGCCGCGAGGACTACGAGAAGCTGGAGGCTTACACAAGAGCCCTTTACCAGCGCGGTTGCGAGATCGCCGCTCAGCATGGCTTGATCCTGGTGGACACAAAGTACGAGTTCGGAAAGAAGGACGGGCAGATCTATCTTATGGACGAGATCCACACTCCGGATTCTTCGCGTTACTTCTACTCTGAAGGCTATGAGGAGAGGCTTGCCAAGGGTGAGCATCAGAGGCAGCTTTCCAAGGAGTTCGTTCGTGAGTGGCTGATGGCCAATGGCTTCCAGGGGCAGGAAGGACAGAAAGTCCCGGAGATGACTCCTGAGGTTGTGGCCGGGATCTCTGACCGTTACATCGAGCTCTACGAGCATATCACCGGAGATAAGTTTGAGAAGACGGAGTATTCCGCCCGGACCATCGAGTCCAACGTCAAGGCTTGTCTTGATGGCTTGAAATAAGAAAGTCGCTTCGTCACTTCGACAAGCTCAGTGACCGGTCTGTCATGGACCCTGAGCTTGTCGAAGGGTCTTGAGACAATGGACGGCCTGAAACGAATATACGCCCGCAACTGCGAGGTGCGAAGGATTGACAGGACGGTCGCCGAACCGTTCCTTCAATCCTTTCACCGTCTTGGCTACACCCGCTGCCGTCACCTCTACGGCTTGTTCGTGAACCGAGGCGAGGATATTCTTTCGGGAACCATGGTCGCTGTGGCCGGATTCTCAGCCCCGAGAATATGGCGGAAAGGAGACCGGGAAATCCGCTCTTGCGAGTGGATTCGCTACGCCTCTTTGGAAGGTGTGGGAGTTGACGGAGGAATGGGCAAACTCCTGAAAGCCTTCATAGAGGACGTGAAGCCTGACGATGTGATGAGCTATGCGGACGCGTCATGGTCCGATGGTGGAGTCTATCGGAAACTGGGGTTCACGGAAGAGGAACCGAAGATGTTCCCGAACGGGGGCAAAAGCTTGAAGTTCAGACTGAAACTTACTGAGTATGAGTAGGAAAAAGAACCGTACCTTGTGGGGAAGACTATGGCGGCTGATCTTTGTCAGGTTGCCATTGGCTTTCTTTGCGGTCACTTTCCTTTGGGCCTTGGTTCTTGGATGGTGCCCTGTCTACGTCACTCCGCTCATGATCCAAAGAACGGTTCAATACCGGAACGACAAGAGTTTTCAAACCCGCAAGACGTGGGTTCCTTATGAAAGAATTTCCCCTGAGATGGCCAAGGCTGTCATTGCCAGCGAGGACAATCTTTTCGACAAGCATAATGGCTTCGACTGGAAGGCGATCCGTCAGGCGCAGAAGGAATATGAGAGCGGCAGGCGTCGCAGAGGTGGCAGTACCATCTCCCAGCAGACGGCTAAGAATGTCTTTCTGCTTCCTCATAAGTCCATGGTACGTAAAGGCTTCGAGGCTTACTTCACGGTTTTGATCGAGTTGATGTGGGACAAGGAGAGAATCATGGAGGTTTATCTGAATGTCGCCGAGATGGGTAAAGGAATATATGGGGTCGAGGCTGCGGCCGAAGCCTATTTCGGCACATCGGCCGCCAAGTTGACCCGCCGTCAGGCATGCCTCATTGCCGCCTGCCTACCGAACCCTATGAAACGCAACGTCGGCAAGCCTTCTTCTTACATAAGCAAGCGGGCCGGCGACATCGCCGCCTTGGAGTCCAAGATCGGCTATCCCGACTGGGTCTATCACAAATGAATATCTTGGTTTCTGTGCGGATGGATTTCCCACCGTTTTTGTTATATTTGTAAACTTTGTTGAGTCGGTCACTGAGCCTGCCGAAGTTGTGCGGTTGGTTCGACAGGCTCACCAACCGAGGCGGTCACTGAGCCTGTCGAAGTGATGAGCCTGCCGAAGTGACGAGCCAGCCGAAGTTTTACGGTTGGTTCGACATGCTCACCAACCGGGGCGGTCACTGAGCCTGCCGAAGTGACGAGCCTGCCGAAGTTGTACGGTTGGTTCGACAGGCTCACCAACCGAGGCGGTCACTGAGCTTGCCGAAGTGACAAGCCAGCCGAAGTTGTACGGTTGGTTCGACATGCTCACCAACCGAGGGCGGTCACTGAGCTTGCCGAAGTGATGAGCCTGCCGAAGTGACACAATAAACGAAAATTGTAATTAAAAACAGAACTGAGATGAAAATACTGGTTACCGGAGTTGCCGGCTTTATCGGCTCAAGGCTGATGGCAAGACTTGCCGAAAGGGGGGATGAGGTTGTCGGACTGGACAACATCAATGACTACTACGACGTACGTCTTAAGTACGGCAGGTTAAAGGAAAATGGATTTGAAGGCCCTTTCGAGGAAGGAAACGTGGCTGTGAGCGTGAAATACCCCAACTGCCGTTTCGTGAAGATGTCCATCTGCGACAAGGCCGCGCTGGATGCCCTTTTCGAGAAAGAAAAATTTAAAAGGGTGGTCAATCTCGCCGCGCAAGCCGGAGTGAGATATTCAATCACAAACCCTTACGTCTACCTTGAAAGCAACCTTCACGGATTCCTGAATATTCTTGAGGCATGCCGCAACTTCGGAGTGGAGCATCTGGTCTATGCCTCCTCCAGCTCGATCTACGGACTGAACGAGAAAGTCCCGTTCTCCGAGGATGACAAGGCCGACTGTCCGGTAAGCCTCTACGGTGCCACCAAGAAAGCTAACGAACTGATGGCCCATTCATATTCAAAACTTTACGGATTCGCCTCCACCGGACTTCGCTTTTTCACGGTCTATGGCCCGTGGGGACGACCTGACATGTCCCCGATGCTTTTCGCCTCGGCCATTGCCAAGGGTGAGCCTATCAAGGTCTTCAACGGTGGCGACATGATCCGTGACTTCACCTACGTGGATGACATCGTCGAGGGCACCATCCGTGTGATTGACCACACTCCGAAGTCAGAGGAATGCGCCCACAACGTCCCGGCAAAGGTTTACAACATCGGCTGCTCGCACCCTGTGAAACTGATGGATTTCATCAGCGAGATCGAGCAGGCCTACGGTAAGCCGGCCCAGAAGATTTTCCTCCCGATGCAGGCCGGCGATGTCTACCAGACCAACGCCGACACCACCAAACTGGAGACCGAACTCGGCTACAAGCCCTGCACAACCCTCCACGAAGGCATCCGCCGCTTCATGGAGTGGTACAAGAGTGACCTCAATCCACTGAAGTAAACTGCATGAAGTCCATGACGCCGGATGAGGAGAGTCGCTGTAATATTCGAGGAGAACATCTTCGACCGTAAAGGGTCGTTTAATGCCAAATGCGCACGAATTAAGCACTTGGCCGAACTGACTGGATGGCAAATTGATGCTTTTTGCATCCAACTTTACCAAGATGCGTTCGTCAGTTCGCTCCTTGGCCGCAGGTCTCTTGACATTCCAGGAGATGGGGAAATCTCCGAGAAGGCTCTTCGCAAGAGGAAATCCGTGCTCCTTAACGGGGTGAGACTGAACCTCATCTGGAAGAATTACTCGATTTTGGACCACTTCCTGTTTTACAAATTAGGCTTGCGTCCAGTCTGTTACCCACGTTTCCTGAAAAAGTATGTGAGTCTTCTTAAGGGATACGATGTCATCGCTGCACATTCTTTTGTCGGGGGATTTATCGCAAAGGAGGCGCAGAGAAAGTTCGGGATTCCGTTCTACATCACATGGCACGGTTCAGACATCCACACGGCTCCTTTCAAACACCCTCAGATCAAAGATCTTACAGCAGAACTTCTCTGCGACGCGAAGATCAACTGCTTTGTCAGCCGCAATCTAATGGATGTGTCGGACCGGATCGGGCCAGGAAACAAAACGGTTCTTTACAACGGCTGTGACGAGCGCTTCGTCCGCTACCCGGAAGACAGGCGTTTGGCATTGAGGCGAGAGTTCGGGGTGCAAGGAAAAAAGGTAGTGACCTATGCGGGCAACCTTCTTCCTGTCAAAAACCCTGAAAGCCTTCCGGGAATATTCCATGAGGTTCGCAGGCTTTATCAAGGAGATATCGAGTTCTGGGTGGTCGGTGACGGTCGGTTAAGGTCAACGATTGAGGCTGAGATTAATGCTGACAGCACTTTGGCATGCCGCTTTTTGGGGAATATGCCTCCGGAGAGGATGCCGGAGATATTCAATTGCACCGATGTCCTTGTGCTACCAAGCAAGAATGAGGGACTTGGAATGGTGCTGGTTGAGGCGGTCAGATGCGGTGCGGATGCCGTGGCTTCACGTGTCGGGGGCATACCTGAGGTTATAGGAACGGAAAACACAGTCCCGTTGGGCGGGAATTTTACAATATGTGTGGCGGATTTGATCGTCAAGGGGTTGAATGGAAAGTTGCATAGACCTTCCGTCGATTTGTTTGATTGGAATCTGACCGCGGAAAAAGAGAGGCGATTGATCGATAAAATGCTGTCAAATGGCTGAGATTTCTGTTGTTTGTCCGGTGTTCAACGCGGAAAAATACCTTCACAGATGCGTGGACAGTGTCCTGTCCCAATCTTTCCGTGATTTCGAGTTGCTGATGGTGGACGATGGCAGTGAGGATGCCGGCGGACGGGTTTGTGACGAATATGCCCAAGCCGACACCAGGGTCAAGGTTATCCACAAAACGAACGGAGGTGTTTCATCCGCGCGTCAGGCAGGAATGGATGCCGCCACAGGCAAGTACTTCATCCACATCGATCCGGATGACTGGATCGACCCGGATTTGCTTGGCAGGATGCATGACACGGCTGTAAGTGAGAACGCCGATGTTGTTTGCTGTGACATGCTTGCCGTTTTCAGCAACGCCTCTGTTCTTCTCCGGCAATGTCACCTTGGCTACTCCCAGAGACGTATAGCTGAGGCGGTCGCAAGCGGAGAGATGTCTCATTCTTTGTGTAACAAATTGATCCTCCGCTCTGTCTACGATAGTTACGGATTGTTTTTCCCACCGGAGGTTTCAACCGGAGAGGATGCCGTCGTGTGTGACACAATGTTCATCAAAGGAGTCAAGTGTGCGTTCTGCGAGGGGGTCTACTATCACTATGACCGTGTGAGCGGTCAGAATTCTCTGACAAGGACAAACTTTGAGAAGAGTCTGGATTCGATCAAACGTTGTGTAGGTTTGTTGGAACATGTGGATGGTGACAAAAAGATCAGAGCCCTGTCTGTCCGCAAGATGAAGGACATGGCGAAGATGAAGGCGTTCTATTTCTTGCCTTTCAAGGAATTCAGGGATTTGTACAAGGAGATCAATCTTGATTATTTTTTCAGGAATATTCTAAAAGTCAGGAAACGTGAGGCTTATGTAGCCTTGGCCTTGCTTGTTCACAGCAACAAGGCCGCGTTCGCTCTTTTCAGAAAACTGAAATCTGTCGGTGGCAGGACATGATCCAGCCTATCTGAGGGCTGAGCGGAATGTGTCGAAGATGTTTTGCGAGACTTCCCCTGTTCCCGGGGTTTTAAGTTCCCGTTCGTAGTAATCCTCCCTCATAGGCTTCATGGGGTCTTTCCCTTCCAGAATCACCTCATTTATGAACTGTTCAATGTCTTGAATGGTTTCTCCTGTGTAGTGTAATTCCATGCTTTTTCTTGCGTCCATGTTCATTGTCTCCATGAGCTTTTCCTTCTCACCAGTGACGAACATAATCGGTTTTCGTGTGAAGAGGTATTCTATCATGAAAGAGCAACAGTCGTGTATCATCGCGTCGGATGACAGGAACAAGTCATAGTATTCACCATCGACAAACGAAGTGTTAGGCATGGTTCTCCATTTGTCGAAATAGTTGTCCGTTCTGGTTTTTCCCCATTCTTCCAGTTCGTACAGCTTTCGCATCAGCCGAGGGTGTGGCTTGAACGCGAACTGAATTCTGTCTGAGTACTTTTGAGCCAATCCGACCATTCCGTCAGCTATTTCCAAAAAATTGGAATAGTCCAGAAGGTCATTCTTCAGGATGGAGTGATGTGGCGCCCAGATGATCCTTCTCATGCTTCCGTTTTGTGGCTTCCAGTCCTTTTCCGAATATTTCCGCGTACCCGTCAGATAGTCGGCGGAAGTGTACCCACTGACCACGATGTTATCCCGCCTTGTCGTCAGGTAGCGGGCTTCGTGCTTTTTGGACTGCCTTGTCGGATAGAACATTTTCCAGCAGATGTTCTTGTAGAACAGATTCCTGAGGCTTGGCAGATCGTTGATGGCGATGCAGTACGGAATGTATGCGAAAAGGCAGTCATGGAAGTAGTCCATAACCTTGTATTCCTCTCTTTCGACATTGTACGGCTGGGCGTAGAGCAGGATGTCCGGCTTGAACGCCTTGAGATCGAAGTACTTTCCGTAAGAGACGTCGTAGCCCTCGATGAAAGGGAATCCTTTGGACTTGAAATAATCCCTCATCTCATTCTGGACGTATTCCTTATAGTCCTGGGAGTCATGCTTGTAGATGAACGAGACTATGTAAGGGTCGAAACGTTCACTGTCCAGAAACAGCTTGAAAAGGTCATCGTTCTTCCACATCCCTATGTTGATGACGAAAAAAACGACCTTGATCCGTTCTTTTTTGAAAACTCTGTCCTCGATTTCCTGAATCCTCCTGTCATAGGCTTTGATTCGAGGCGTTTTCAGAAGTTCTGTCAGGGAATCAAGGAAGTTGTAGTATTTGCGTTTCAGGAAACTCTTGATCATTTCAGTATCTGCTTGATTATGGATGTCATTTCCGCGAAGGCGGAAAGTCTGAAGATTTTTGCGAGGCTAAGGTAGGCGGCCATGCATATTGCTGTGGACAAGGCGATCAGGGCGACAGGTGGCAGTTCCATCATGCAGATAGACAAGGCCAAGACCAGGACAAGCAGGGACAGCGACAGATAGGGGAGTGTCTGGAGGAACTGCTCCTTGAATCCGTAGCCAAGCAGGCGCTTTGTGTAGTAGGTGTTGCAGAAGAAGGCTATGAAGTTGTAGATCGCGGCACCGACGCAGATCCCGATGATCCCCATGAAGCACGAGATGAACAGTATCGTGAATGCGATGGTCTTCTTGAATATTTCCAGTTTCAGCACAAGGTCGGACCGCCCTTTGACATAGAGCAGGTTCAGATTGATCTTTGTCAGGCAGTCGTAAATCCAGCCGAAGCATAGAATCTGAAGGTATGGAACACACTCCAACCATTTGTCGGTGACCAGAAACCGGATCAAAGGTTCGGCTATCCCGGCCAGAAGCATCATCAGAGGGAATATGGCGAAAGCTGAGACGGAAAGGAACCGTTTGTAGGCATCCAACAGCACGGCATTGTCATCTTGGACTTTGGAAAGCACCGGGAATGAGACATTGTACAGGACTCCCGACAGGGAGGAGCCGGCCATGGTAGCGAATTTGTTGGCGGTTGTGTACTGTCCAAGGTCCGCAGGGGTGAACTTCTTGCCGATGATCAGGCTTCGGATGTTGGTGTAGATGCTTGAAATCAGCGAGGCCAGCACGAGCTTCGACCCGAAGGAAAAGAGTTCTTTGAATATCCTCCCGGAGAAGACCAGCGACGGAATCCACCTCACGCAGAAAACAGTCAGCAAGAGTTTGAACAGCGCGATACTGACCGATTGAGCCACGAGGGCCCACACACCGAATCCTGAATATGCCATCACGATCCCGGTGACTCCGGAAAGGAGCGCGCTCACGACATTGATCTTGGACTGGGTCTTGAAATCAATGCGCTTGGTAAGCTGGACCGTGTTGGTGGCTGACAAAGCTCCTATGATGAGGCTGACGGAACTGACCCTCGCGATGTCCTTGAGCAGCGGCTGTCCGTAGAAATCCGCGATGAGGGGGGCAGACACGAAAAGAATCCCGTAGCAGACGAGGCTGATTCCGACATTGATGTAGAAGACAGTCGAATATGTCGTGTTGTCGCAGTCTTTCTTCTGGATCAATGCGGATGAGAACCCGCCGTCGATGAAGACCTGGCTGATGGCGAGGAAGATCGCGAGCATCCCGATCATCCCGTAGTCATCCGGGGAAAGCAGCCTGGCGAGCACGATGCTGACGAGGAACTGGATTCCCTGCACGGAGAACTGCCCCGTGAGGCTCCACAGGACTCCCGAGACGGTCTTCTTCTTCAGGTCTGAACTCATTTGTCTCTAAATGTACTTGGCCACGGATTCGCCTATGTCCTTGCCATCCAGTTTGCCGCAGGAGAGATATTCCTTTCCCATCTTTTCCTGTGCCCAAAGGATGATTCTGTCGATGGTGGGGGTCTTGATGCCGAGGTGAAGCGCGTACGACTTGGTGATCAGCATCCCGAACGGGATGTCCTCCGTGAGATATCGGTTCGAGTAGTCCGGAATATAGCCGCCGCCTTCCGCTTTCAGCATCGGGACGGGAATCCCCTTGAGAGACGGGATGCTTGTGATCTTTCGTGTCATGGATTCCGCGTCATGGCTTTCGTAGTGCTCAAGGGCTGTCGGGATGGCCTCTTGAGGAATGTCCAGCGCCTCCCTGATCCGCTGGAACTCATTGTCGCATGCGATGTAGGTCTCGGAACTGAAATTGTCCCAGTCTTCGTAGAACATAGGAATGTGATCAAAGTTCTCATGATCATGGAACAGGGCGTACATCCTGCTTGGATGAAGCAGAGGATTGCTGTTGGTGAGCGTGACCTCGAGATGACTGTCCAGAAGACTGACATGGACTCCGAATATGCTTTCCATCATGCCACGGAATCCATTCCTGTCCTCCACGCCGAGGGTCGCGATATGGCATTCCGGACGGAACCCGGTCAGATGAGCCTTACGGCCATATTCCTGGATTCTTGCTATGTAAGGTACTCTTTGGAATCCGAAAAGCGGCGTGCCCTCAGGCAGGATCTTTTCCGCCATGGGGAAAAAACCCGAGCTGCAGAAAATGGATCCTACGGTTGCCTTGGGCGACAGGAACGGCGCGATGAGGTTGAGCTCCTGCGCTATGGCGAAGCCGGGAAGGCACAGCAGCACGATGTCCGCGTCAGCGACAGCGACGGCCGGTGAATCAGTGACCATATTCATGCGGCCTTTCTCGCACTTGCCGTCGGGTGTCTCGATGAGCAGTGTGTTGTCTTGGAACCTGTCTGGATGTCTGGTCAGCAGGCGGACGTCCAGATCCCCTCGGGAGGCAAGGTGTCCCGCCGTGACGTGGCCGAGGTTACCGCCTCCGCAGATGCATAAAATAGTGTTACTCATGTCTTACTCCAAGTTTGTCCAAGGCTTCTGTGAACACAGCGAAGAAGTCCTTGATGTCATCCTCGTCAATGGCTCCGAGCGAGCAGAGCCGGAATGTGTCGCTTGTCGAAATCTTGCCGGGGTAGATCGTGAAGCCACGCTCGTAGCAGTAGTCGTGGACCTTGCCGAAATCCCAGTCCGGATCCTCAGGATAAAGCACCGAGACGACAAGACCAGACTGAATCTCTGGCCTTATCGCCTCTTTCAGACCGAGTTTCCTCAGGCCTTCATGGATGGCCCTGTTTATGCGCAGATGACGTTCGTATTTTGGCGACTCGCCCTCGGCGTAATATTCCTTCAACCCCTGAAGGGCTGCGTAGACAGTCTGCACAGGAGGGGTGAAACGCATCTCCCCGTTTTTCTCGAAGCCGGCATATTGCTGGTATAGATTGCAGTAGAACGAGCGCACCGGGTAGTCTTTTGATTTGATGACCTCGGTTGTCCTGCCGATGACGAATGAAAGCCCTGTCATCGCCATGATGCCTTTCTGGGCCGATGCCATGCAGAAGTCGATGTTGTCCCGCTCCACATCTATCGGAATCATTCCTAGCGAGGATGTGGTGTCGGCCACCATGATGGCCCCATGCCTGTGCGCCGCAGCCCCGATCTCGCGGATCGGGTTCAGCACACCGGTTCCGGTCTCGTGGTGGCAACAGTAGACCACCGCTATGTCCGGATTGGTCTCCAATGTGTCTTCAATGGCCTTGAGGTCAGGAATGTCATAGACGGAGGATTTCAGGTCGATGTGTGGCAGACCGTAACACTGGCAGACCTCGGCCGCCCTTGAGCTGTAGGCTCCGTTGTCCACGATGAGCATCTTCTTGCCATCTGGCAGCAAGGAATTGACACAGACGTCGATGCAGATCGTCCCCGAACCGCAGAACAGCACGCTTGTGTACTCTTGGGGATCAGCGTGAACCACTCCGAGGATGTCCTTGCGGAACTGTGCCATCTTTTCAGCGAACTCTTTCTCTCTCGGGCAAATGTCCGGGACGATCTGAGCCATCTTCACGGTGTCGGTTGTCGTGGCCGGGCCGGGATTCAGCAGAACGTTGCGCCTTATGTTTAATCTCTCTGTGTTCATTTTTCGTTTGCCTTTATGTTTTGCTTCATTTGTCAAGAAACTCCATGAACGCGTCTCGGTTCTGGACAGGGGTGGTTGTCGGACGGCCGAGATCCTTGCGGTTCCCCCTATGGACACGGACCTCCAACAGAACCGGGCCACGCATGTCTTTCAATGCTGCAAGGGCTGAATCCAGCTCCTCTGAGGTCGTGACACAGACGGCTTCCTTGTAGCCGGCCGCCTTGGCTATTCCTGTAAGACTTACCTTTAGCCCAACGGTCGGCTGCCCGCCTACAGAGTCATGCGCTCCATTGTTGAATACAACATGGACAAGGTTCGCTGGAGCCTTGCCGGCGATGATCGCCATGGAACCGAGGTGCATGAGAGCGGCTCCGTCGCCGTCGAAACACCATACTCTTCCGCCCGTCTTCTCGAGAGCGATTCCGAGGGCTATCTGGCTGGCGTGTCCCATGGAGCCGACTGTGAGGAAATCCCTTTCGTGCCCTTGCCCCCTTGCCGCTCTATACTCGAACAATTCGCGGGAGATCATCCCGGTCGTCGCGACGATGACATCATTATCCCTGAGGCTCGCGGCCACTTTCTGGATTGCATCTTCCCTTGAGAGGGGATATTCATTGACCTCATGCCTTTGCAGGGTGTATGGTTCGAATGTGTTTTTCCGCACGATGAAGGCGAACGCCTCCCCGCTCTCGTCCATGTGCCTGACGGCCTCGTCCAATTGGCCTCTGAACCCCGTCTCGTCCTGGCTCAGAATCACGTGCTTGATGCCCATAGTGTCAAGCAAGGGGAGTGTGACCTTGCCTTGTTTGGCGTGCTGGGGCTCGTCGTGCACTCCCGGCTCTCCTCTCCACCCGATTACAAGCAGGATGGGAATCCTGTAGACCTCCTTGTCTGTCAGCGAAGCCAGCGGATTGATGGCGTTGCCTTCCCCTGAGTTCTGCATGTAGACGCATGGAATATGTCCGGTCGCGAGGTAGTGCCCGGCGGCGAGGCCGATGGCGCCCCCCTCGTTGGCGGCGATGATGTTGTGCCTGTCATCCAGTGTGTCAGAGATGAAAGCGCAGACATTCTTCAGGAGCGAATCCGGCACACCGGCGAAGAAGTCAATCCCTTTCGCGGCGAGAGATTCTATGAATATCTTGGGAGAGAGCATATTTCTTATTGTTTTTTTGTTCCCGGAATGAGATTCAGAATCTCCTTGATCGGCATGCAGAGGTCGTTAGCCTCCAGTGAGCGGCCGTGCTCAAGGATGGACTTCGCGCAGTTCACCATCGCCGGGTAGGCACTCCGGAGCATGTGGTTCGCATAGATGACCACGTTGATGCCCCATGAAGCCAACTCTGTCTCCGTGAATTGGTTGTAAGTCGTCGGTACGGCCACTATCGGTGTCGTGGGATCCGTCTCCCTGAACTTTTGACAGAACTCTTTGATGTCCATCCCGTCCTTGTTCTTGGAGTGGATCATGATTCCGTCAGCCCCGGCCTGCACGTAGGCGCGGCAGCGCTCGAGCGCATTCTCAATGGACTTGCCGGCGATGAGTGACTCGCAGCGTGCGATGATCATGAAATCTTCAGTGATCTGCGCTTCCTTGCCGGTTTTGATCTTGGCGCAGAATCCTTCGATGGTGTCCTGTGTCTGTACCGCATCTGTGCCGAAGAGGGAGTTCTGCTTGAGCCCGACCTTGTCCTCGATGATCACAGCGGAGATTCCGAGCCTCTCCAAAGTCCTGACAGTGAATCCGAAATGCTCGACCTTTCCTCCGGTGTCACCATCGAAGATGACCGGTTTAGTCGTGACTTCAAGCGTGTCGTTGAGGTCGTGCAGCCTTGTGGTCAAATCAACCGCCTCGATGTCCGGCTTACCTTTGGACGTGGAGTCAGTAAGAGATGAGGACCACATCCCGTCGAACTGTCTGGTCTCTCCGTTCACCTCCACGCTTGTCTTCTCTATGATGAGTCCGGTGAGCCCGCAGTGTGACTCCAGGATCCTGACTATCGGTTTCGCGTCTATGAGCCTGCGGAGCCTTTTCATCCTGATTTCAGGAGTGGTTCCGAATCCTTCGATCTCCTCCGCCAGTTTGGACGAATTGATCCCTTGGGTGTAAGGGATCTCTATGACTTCACCTCCGATCTCCTCCATGACCTTGAAGACCTCTTCGCGGAGTTTCCTGGCCGGTCCCTCTTTCCAATCGTCACCATGGATGATGTAGTCGGGACGGTATCTCCGCAGATTGTCGACGTAGCTCCATTCGTCTTGTGGCACGACATCAACCACGCCTTTTATGCTGCGTACGACAGCCTCCCTTTGCCCGTAAGTGAGCACCGGAAGCCTCTTGTGCGTGGCAATCGCCTTGTCCGTGAACAAACCGATGATCACGTCCCCATGCTTTGCCCCTTCCGTTATGATGTTCGTCAGCCCCGGATGCATCACATCCGCTATCATTCCAAGATATACTTTCTTCGCCATCTCTCTGTCAATTTCAATCGTTACACGATCAGTCACCAATCGCCTGAACCTTCGCGAAACCGCCCGGCCACAGCCGCAATCTTCAAATATAATCAAAAACCACTGAATATTTCAGAAGATTTTGATTACTTTTGACAGTTATCATTCATCGTGTCAAGAGGCTGATAGTACATGGCCAAAGAGCGGTGTCGAAAATGTGGTTATAAATGAATAAGATAAAGACAGCCGCGATCATGGCGGCGGGACTGGGAACCCGTTTTGGCAGATATACGGAGAATATTCCGAAAGGATTCATCGAAGCTGGCGGAAAGCCTATGGTTGTGCGTTCAGTCGAAACGCTTCTGGGTTGCGGTATCGACAGGATCATCATCGGCACTGGCTACAGGAAGGAGGCCTACGAGGCTTTGCGGGACAGGTATCCTCAGATTGAGTGTGTCTTCAGTCCTCGCTATGCCCAGACAAACAGCATGTTCACGCTCTACAACATGCGCGGGACCATAGGGTCGGATGACTTCATCCTTCTGGAGTCCGATTTGGTTTACGAAAGCAAGGCCATCACGTCTCTTATGGATTGTGAATATCCCAGTGCGATGCTCATCACGCCTGTCACCAAGTTTCAGGATCAGTACTACGTGGAGATGGATTCGGACAACGTCTTGGTCAACTGTTCGACCGACAAGAGTGCCATACACCCTGCCGGTGAGCTTGTCGGCATACACAAGGTCAGTAATGCTTTCTACAGATGCATGTGTGATGACTATGGCGCCAAAGCCGACATGTGCCCGAAACTGGGTTATGAATATGAACTTCTCCACGTTTCCCGCACCCTCATGCCGATGAATGTCTTGAAAGTGGATGGTCTCCTCTGGTACGAGATAGACGATGAGGCGGATCTGGAATATGCCCAAAAACACATTCTCACATTGATTCACTGAGTCTTCAAAAAAAACGGCCGGAGATTTTATCCGGCCGTTTCGTATAATAAGAAGTTATTCTGCTTTAGAAGAGATAGGCGACACCGACTGTGAACTGGCTTCTGTGACGTGTGGCGTCACCGTCACCGGTGTAGCGGTTGACGAGGCCGTAGTCGTAGCCGATCTTGAAGCGGACGATGTCGTAGAAGTCAACGGCCACTCCGCCGCCGAGCATGATGTCGAAACGGCCGTAGTTGTAGTCATCGTCGTAGTTGTTGATCGTGGCGTCTTTTGAGAAGCCGGCCACTGAACCTTTCACCTTTGTCTTTGAGGCCAGTCCGTAGGCGAGTGTCGGTCCGGCATAGACGCGTCCCACGATGTCATTGGTCAGCGGAAGTCCGGCGTTGAACATCACTGGGACTGACAGATAGTGCTCCGTGGCGTCCACCTTTGTGTCGACAAGCCCGAAATAGTTGTCGGCGTCGCTCTTTGTCACCAAGGTGTAGTAGAGTCCCGGGGCTACGTTCAGCGCGCCGGTGACATTGATGTTGTAGGAACCTCCGACGTAGAATCCGCTGAGGTTGGTTGTGCTGGTAGTGTTGCTGACCTTTGCCTTGTCAGAAGAGTTGACATAACCGATGCCGATTGATGGCTGTGCGAGAGCGGCTGTTCCGATGAGCATCATGGATGCCGCAAGGATTGTTGAAAATACTTTTTTCATAATCAATGTGAATTGAAAATTTTTAACAGCCGCAAAGATATCAAATTTTAATCCAATCTACCAATATATTTGCAGAAAGCAACGCTTTTGTCAGATTTTTCAACCAAATGACAATTTGGAATATTGTGTCGCTTCGGCAGGCTCAGCGACCGGAGAAGGAGGCCACGGCTCATTTGCCGCCCACATCGGTCGCTGAGCCTGTCGAAGTGACCGCATCGGACGGTTCTCTTCACCCGGTCACTGAGCCTGTCGAAGTGACCACAGCTGGAGACTCTCTTCTCCGGTCACTGAGCCTGTCGAAGTGACCCACATGGTCGGGATCTCTACCTTAGCTGAAGATAATGCCTCCGAAGCTCTTCCGGGAACTTCTCGATGGAGTAGCGCAGCATAGTGCGAGGCATCGAGGTGGCATATTCATTAAGAAAAGCTTCCAACCTTGGTTGATCGCGCTTTCCGGCCTCTCGAAGCATCCACCCGATAGCCTTGTGCATCAAGTCGTGCGGATGGCGCATCAGCTTTACAGCCAACGCATAAGTGTCATCATATTCCCTGCCACGGATGAACGTGAACGTCGAGACCACCGCGATTCTCTGCTCCCAAAGTGACTCGCTGTCCGCCAATGAATATATTCGCTCACGCTCCTCCGGTCTGTCCAACAGATACCCTCCGACGATCGCCGGGGCGGTCAGATCCACCAAGTCCCAGTTGTTGATCATCTCAGTGTGAGCCAGATAGAACTCAAACACATCCTTTGGAACCGATTTCCGGCATTGGCCCACCAGAATCAGAAGACCGCACAGCCGCACCTCGTGCCACTGAGACTCCAGCAGCCCCTCGATCTCTGTCAGCGAAGCGAACATATTCTTTCTCGCCACTGACCTGACATTCGGTACAACGACACCCAGAAACCGGTCGCCTTCGCCATATTCCCCGACCCCGCATTTGAAAAACCTCGGAAGGACTACTCGCTTTTCTTCGGAGTGCAGAGCGTCCAATTCGGCCGTTATCCTTTTTACGAAAGAGTCGACTACTTCAGCGTTTTCGTGGCTGACAAGAGAGTCCTGCGCCGCCTGCTGATTATGTGTTGATGTGCTTTTGTCCTTATCTTTCAATGAATGTGCTTTCATGCTGTTTGTCCTGTCGGGTTGTGGCAACCAAATCTTGATCTGACAAAGGTAGTGTTTACAAACCTAAATAACAACAGCCTGGAAACGATGAGCCTCGCTGAGTGCTACCGTTTCCAGGCTGATGGTTTCCGAATATTTCGCCGTGGCGCTTAACCCTTTGGCAGTCAGTGAACTGTGTGGGTTCCCCTGTTGCTTTTCGTGGGCAGGGATATATTCTCTATCGCTTGATAATAAGGATGTTACCCGCCACGATGATTGCTAAGTGCCAAGACGTGTGGTTGGATAGTCGACTATCTCTTGGAGGTGACGTCAGTCTCGTACTTCTCCACGGCGGCGATGAAGTCCTGGCCGACCGGGACACCGTTCTTGAGGTTGAAGTAGTCGTAAACGGCTCCGAACGGAAGTGACTTGGCCTCCTCCAGGAGGGCGAGACGCTGGAAGTACTTGCCGTTGTCCTCGTACTGGCGTAGGGTCTCAAGCGGCTCGAGGAAGGCCTGAAGCATGCACTTCTGGGTCGAACGGGTGCCGATGATGTAGGCTCCGATGCGGTTGATCGAGGCGTCGAAGTAGTCAAGACCGATGTGTGTACGGTCAAGGGCATCCGCGCGGACAACCTCCTTGAACAGGTCGAGGGTCTGGTCGTTCATCGTGACTACGTGGTCGGAGTCCCAACGTACCGGACGGCTTGTGTGGAGCATCAGCTCAGGAACGAAGAGGAGCAGGGAAGCGACCATGTCGCTGATGTTCTCGGTCTGCTCATAATGGCCTGTGTCAAGGGTGTACATGAGCTTGCGGGTCGAGCAGTAGCCGGTCACGAAGTCGTGTGATCCGACAGTGTAGCTCTCAAGCCCGATTCCGAAGAGCTTTGCCTCAAGGCAGGTCTTCATGTCCGGAAGGTTCTCGGAGAGGATCTCGTCCAGAGACTGAGCCATGATCTCGCGGTAGCGGAGACGCTCGACGGTCTGGTCCTTTGAGCCGTCATGAACCCAGATGTTCATGATGCAAGGGTCTCCCTGGAACTTACCCATGGCGTCGGCCACCCTGCGGCAGCGTTTTGTGTGCTCGATCCAGAAATCACGGATGGACTTGTCAGGGTTGGCGAGGGACAGATCACCGCTCTTAGGATGCGAGAAGGAAGTCGAGTTGAAGTCGAGCTTCATTCCGTTCTCCTTTCCCCATTCCATCCAGCTCTGGAAGTGGGCCGGTTCGACCTCGTCACGGTCAACGTGCTTGCCTTGGAAATCCCCGTAGATCTCGTGCAGGTTCAGACGCTGTGTTCCGGCCAGAAGGCTCTTCACGAACTTGATGTCGGCGCGGAGCTCGTCGATGTTGCGGGCGCGGCCAGGGTAGTTGCCTGTCGCCTGGATTCCTCCGGTGAGCGCGGTGTCGTTCTCGAATCCCATCACGTCATCAGCCTGCCAGCACTGGAGGGAGATCGGGGTCTTCTCAAGAAGTTCTATCGCCTTGTCTGTGTCGACGCCGATGGCGGCGTAGCGTTCTTTGGCCATTTCATAGGCCTTTGTTATCAAATTCTCGTTCATGCTATTTTTAGTTTATTGATTTGTGATATTCTTAATGTTGCTTCCTTTGCACTTCCGTAGCCGATGATTCCCGGGAAGTCTGTTCTTGGTTAATTTCCCGGCTCGTAGGTGGTTGTCTGGATGGAGTTTCCGATGATGCGACGCATGTCCCAGCGGTCTCCGACAAGACCGGCCACCTTTGCTTGAAGCATGATGTTGCCGATCGCCGTGCCTTCCATAGGGCCTGCGATGACAGGGATGCCAAGCTTGTCAGCCGTCAGTTGGTTCATCAGCTTGTTGGCCGAGCCTCCGCCGATGATGTGCAGCTTCTCAATCTTGAATGACGCGAATCCCTGAAGCATCCCGATGACTTCCTTGTACCTGTTTGTGAGGCTGTGGTAGATGCAGCTGATCATCTCGCCGTCATTCTCCGGAATCCTCTGGCCAGACTCCTTGAGCGCAGCCTTGATCTCGGCGTCCATGTCCTTAGGGGCGGCGAAACGAGGATCATCAGGGTTGATTATGGATGGAAAATCGATGGCCTCGCGTGCCATGGCCTCCATCTGGGCGTATGAATATTCCCGTCCTTCGCTCTCCCAGGTCTTGCGGCTCTGCTCCAGCAGCCACATCCCCGTGATGTTCTTGAGAAACCTGGTCGTGCCTTCTATTCCGCCCTCGTTCGTGAGGTTATATTCATAAGACCTTTCATCGATGATAGGAGTCTTGGATTCGATGCCCATCAGGCTCCAGGTGCCGCTGCTGAGGTAGGCGAAGTTCTCGCCGGCAGCCGGGACAGCCGCGATGGCGGAAGCGGTGTCGTGTCCCGCGACAGCGATCACAGGGACTGGCTCCATGCCGGTCTCCTCGCAGATTTCCTTTTTCAGAACTCCGACCTTGGTGCCCGGCTGGGTGATGTCCGGCAGGATCGAAGGGGCGATTCCGAGCCGCTCCAGCAGGTCTCTCTGGAAGTCCCTTGTGCGTGGATTGATAAGCCCCGAGGTCGAGGCGTCGGTATATTCACAGATCATATTGCCGGTCAGCATGTACGCCAGCAGGTCAGGCATGAAGAGGATCTTGTCGGTCTGAGGCAACCTTGAGTCCGCTTCTTTGCTTTGGGCGTAGAGCTGGAAGATGGTGTTGAAGTTCATGATCTGGACTCCTGTGACGGAATATAGCTCCTCGCGAGGGATGATCCTGAACACCTCCTCAGGGATGCCGTCTGTGTAAGGGTCTCTGTAAGCCCTTGGCAATCCGATGATTCCGCCATCTTTGCCGATGTGGCCGAAATCCACACCCCAAGTGTCGATGCCGATGGACTCAATCTTCACGCCCATTGCGGCGACCTTCTTGAGCGTCGCTTTGAAGTGGTCGAAAAGGGAATTGATGTCCCAGTAATACTTTCCGTCAATCTCTTTGACGGCATTCGGGAATCTATAGACTTCCTCTGAAGTCAACTTATCGTTTTCGACAGTTCCGATGATGGCTCTGCCGCTCGTGGCTCCGAGATCAAATGCTAGAAATTTCATAATCATGTGGCATTATTTGACTATTACAAATTTCGTTTTTTCTGATTTTTTGTCGTTGAGGATTCTGATATTATGACTTGGAAATTTGATAGGGAATAATTTTTTGTTATATTTGTGAATCACAACCACTAAGTAATCGTTAAAAAGTAAGTTGGTAAAGATTTGGCGGTATTTTCGAGGATAGATTTCTTTTGGAAGAAGGAGTGTGCCGGTGGCACATGACTGATGAGAAAAGAAATATAGACATAAAAGACAATCAAAGATTACCAAGTTATTTTTTAAGGATTACTAAGGCTAGGCATTGGAAACCATGGCTTCTGTACATCTCAAATATTTGGCGGTCAACCCTGTTGACCTTAAGTGGGGAACGGCGGTCAATTCCGTCGGCTTTCAGGAAATAGCTCCGGGAATGGACTATCCTCCGCGCAACCATCCTTCGCGTTATGTCTTTTCCGTGGCCAGCGGGAGGGTGCTTCAGGAGTATCAGCTGCTGTACATAACAGAGGGCAAGGGCAAATTCTTCTGCGAGACCCTTGGACGCTCCAAGGCCATTCCGGTCAAGAGCGGGATGATGTTCCTTTTGTTCCCGGGGGAGTGGCACACCTATTATCCGGACAAGGCCACGGGCTGGAAGGAGTACTGGATCGGTTTCAACGGGACGTTCATAGACAACCTTGTCCATCAAGGATTCTTCCCGAAGGACAGGCCGATCTTCAAAGTCAACATCCACGAGGATCTTGTGAACCTTTACACGGCCGCGATCACTGCCGCCGTGAATCAGGAGTCGGGTTTCCAGCAGGTTCTGGCCGGAATTGTCGACAGGATGTTGAGCCTGGCGTATTTCTACGACAGGAATTCCCAGTTCCAGGAGTCGGACACGGCGAACAAGATCAGTCAGGCGAAAGTCATGATCCACGACAGCTACATGTCGATCTCTCCTGAGGCGGTGGCGGCCAAGCTTTGCCTGAGCTATTCCTCGTTCCGCAAGACTTTCAAGGAATATACAGGGTTCTCGCCGGCGAGGTTCATCAACGAGGTGCGGATGAGCAAGGCCAAGGAACTGCTGACCAACACCTCGATGAGCATCAAGGAGGTGGCCTACAATGTGGGGTACAACAACCATGACTATTTTTTCACGGCGTTCCGCCACATGACGGGCCAGACACCGGCTGAATATCGCAACGCCACTCAGGTCGCAAAGTTATGACCTTATGGCCGCGGAGTTTGTGGTTCGGTATGGCCGACACCAGCAATCCCGTATTTGGTAATGTTCATACACATAGTGAGTTATGAAATCCTGCCCTCCCGATCGCCCCGGCAACAATTTGTAACTCTCTGCTAATGAATGGGTGATATTCCACCCGTTGATTTTCAAGGGGTCCGGGGAAATCGGTCCCCGGTGAACGGAACAACGTTCCGGCCTTTTTTGACAAAGCGCACGGAGCGGAGCGACGCAAGGGGTCCGGGGAAATCGGTCCCCGGTAAACGGAACAACGTTCCGGCCTTTTTTGACAAAGTCAAAAAAAGGCCG
>CAKULN010000011.1 GCA_934667175.1 uncultured Bacteroidales bacterium
GACACACCAGTTGGGAGAGTAGGTCGCCGCCGTACTTCGGAGTCCCGGACGTCTTCACGACGCCCGGGACTTTTTTTTCTGTTGTCCCTGCCATGAATGTGCTGTTGACTCAGTGCGCGGTTTGCCGCCGTGATCGATGCAGTTACGATCCTCCCAACCATGCTATCTGTTGCATTGGTTGGGAGCTTGATTGGAATTGTGGATAGACTTGCTTGCCTGGTTGACTGTTAGATTGGTCTATGAGGATATTCTTTGAGGCCGGCTTCAAGTGCATCAAAGGCTTTTTCAAGTTCGGGAATCCCGAGTACGTATGCCAGGCGTATCTGGTTAACCCCGTATCCAGGTGTCTTGTAGAAGGACTCTGCCGGAGTCACCATGGTTGTTTCTCCGTCAAGCCTGAAGTCTGTAAGCATCCATTTTGCAAATTTTTCAGCATTATCTACAGGAATTTGCGCGATAGTATAGAAAGCTCCCATCGGGCTTGGGGAATACACTCCTTTCATGGCGTTGAGACGCGAGATAGCATAGTCACGTCTGGCGATATATTCATTCCTGACTTCCGTGAAGTATGATGATGGAGTGTCAAGCGCTCCGATTGAGGCTATCTGCCCATAGACAGGAGGGCACAGACGCGATTGGGCGTATTTCATTGCGGCTTCCATCACTTCTTTGTTATGTGAGACAATGCATCCAATTCGACATCCGCATAGATTGTAACGCTTAGATACAGAATCCACTAGGATGACATTATCCCTAAGGTCAGGTATATTCATCGCTGAGAAATGTGGTTCATCCGTGTAGCAGAATTCCCTGTAAACCTCGTCTGAAATCAGGAATAGGTTGTGTTTTCTTGCTACTTCTCCGAGAGAGAGCATGTCCTCTTTGCTGTATAGTGTGCCTGTCGGGTTGCCTGGATTGCTGATGAGAATAGCTTTCGTGCGTGGCGTCACAAGTTTCTCGAACTCTTCGGTTGGAGGAACTTTGAATCCGTTTTTTATGTCGGTGTGTACGGCTTTAAGAATGATTCCGCTTTCAAAACAGAATGTGTTGTAATTCGTGTAGAATGGCTCGATCACGATGAGTTCATCGCCTTCGTCGAAGGCTATCTGAAGGGCAAGATTGACCGCCTCGCTCCCAGCCACTGTGACGATGATCTCTGGGACTGAAACTTCGATTCCGATGTTGTGGTAATATCTCTCAGCCAACCCCTTGCGCAACTCCGGCATACCAGCGGAATTCGTGTATGAGATGTGGTCCAGAGTAGTTTTGCGCACTGCCTCAAGTGCGCATTCCGGAGATTTGATGTCAGGTGCGCCGACATTGAGGTGATAGACTTTTACGCCGTCGTTTTGCGCCGCATCGGCGAAGGGAACAAGCTTCCGGATCGCGGAAGCCGGCATGAGACTTGATTTTTTTGATACTTTAACCATCTTGTCAAGGAGTTTTATACACAACTATCTTCAAAGATAGTGAAGATTTTTTTACCTTTGCATTCTGAATTGTACTATTTTATAATTTGAGTGTTCCAGACGGCTTTGTCCGCCTGAAATCATTATTGACAGTGAAGAAATTTTTTACGGTAATATTGTTGGTCTTATCCGTCATTGCGGCTTCCTGCTGTTCAAGGCGGGTTGATAATGGCTATAGGACAATTGCCTACGTCAATTCACTTCTTGCGGATTCTCTCTCAGAGTTAAGGATTTTGGCAGAAAGCAACGGTAATTCTTCGGGGGCGATTGTCCTTGTCGGCGATCCGGCCGGATGTCTGCGTCTTAGTGAGAGGATGCTGCTATGCGATGAATTCGACAATATCGACGCTAAAAGATCAAGTGACGGATTGCCGGATTTTGCCGGTGAGACCATTGTTTCAGTGCTTAATTTTGTGGACACTGCCTATCAGTCTCTTGCTGCCACGAAAGATGGACAGGTTGCTTTACGTGAACTTACTATTCGAAGCTCGCTTGCTTCTCTCCGAATTTTCCCACGCTGCAAGATCCTGATAATCTGTAGTCCTGTTCTTTCCGAATATGGCGGCGGCGATGTCCGTGTCCTTTTTGAAAGAGTAGGGTGTAATGTTCCGGTAATATATTCGTCAGACACTACAGTTTCATTGTCTGATGTCTGCTTCTTGACAATGAGGAAAATGAATATGTTCACGCACAACATTTCCTACCCTTCCGCAAGTCTGTTCATGACAATCAAGGATTCCATTGACTCAAAGGAGTCCGTAGTTCCGTTCGTTGACAGTCTTGTTCCTGCCTCTTTCCCTGACACTGTCGGGGTTTTGGCTCCAAACACTTATTATTCCTATGTCGTACAAAATCAGTATTAGTCCAGAAGAGATAGAAAGGTTGGAGCCTTCGAGCTTCCCGGGTAAAATTAAGGTTGTTGACAACCAGGGCTTCGAGTTTCTTAAGGCTATCAGTTATCTTAGGCGGCAGAAGGTGATTGGTTTTGACACGGAATCACGGCCTTGCTTCTCGGCGGATCAGCCTCATTACGGGGTTTCGCTGTTGCAGCTTTCAGGCAAGGAGAAGGCGTTTCTGTTCAGGGTTAAGTTGATGGGTGGCATCCCTAAGTCATTGCGCAAGATTCTGGCGAGCAAGGAGATCATCAAGGTAGGGGCCGCTGTCACTGACGATGTGCGCGGCCTTAAGAAGCATCACGACTTCGAACCGAAAGCCTTCGTCGATCTTCAGAAGATGGTCTGGGAATATGGCATCAAGGATAAGAGTGTCAAGAAAATGGCTGCGATAATCCTGGGAGTGAGGATCTCCAAGACCCAGCAGCTTTCCAACTGGGAGGCGGATGTGTTATCGGATTCTCAGCAGGCCTATGCCGCGACAGACGCTTGGATCTGCCGTGAGATGTACTACAAGCTGATGGCGTCGGAAAAGAATCCCTTGACACCGGAACAGATGCTTCCTAATCCTCCAAAACACAGTGATAATGACAAAGATAATATTAAAGAAAGGTAGGGAGGACTCTCTTTTGAGATTCCATCCTTGGGTTTTTTCCGGAGCTATCGCTCAGATTGTCGGTGAGCCTGCTGAGGGAGACATCGTCGGCGTGTTTTCCCAGAACGGCGACTTTCTGGCTTATGGGCACTACCAGGTAGGCTCGATTGCCGTGCGTGTTCTTAGTTTTGCCGGCGAGGATGTCCTTTCGCCCGACTTCTGGAGGAATATGATCTCCCGAGCCCTCAAGGTACGAGTGGCGGCAGGATTGGCCGGTACGATCCCTGAACCTGCATCTCCGGTCGCTGAGCCAGTATTTCCGGTCCCTGAGCTTGTCGAAGGGCCGGCCCCTAAGCCTGTCGAAGCATCGGACCCTGAACTTACCAAGGCGCAGGCCCCTGAGCCAGTCGAAGGGCCGTCCTTTACCAACTGCTACCGTCTCGTTCACGGCGAGGGAGATGGCCTCCCAGGCCTAATCATTGATTACTATGACGGTGTCTGCGTCATGCAGGCTCATTCCGTTGGCATGTTCCGAGCGAAAGGAGCAATCTGTGAAGCATTGAAATCAGTGTTCGGACAGTCTCTTAAAGCCGTTTACGACAAGAGCTCAGGAACCGCACCTTTCAAGGCAGGCCTTGATCTGGTTGACGGCTACCTCTACCGTTCGGCAGATTTTTCCGATGATGAGCAGGTTGTCTTGGAGAACGGGCACAAGTTTTTTGTAAACTGGACAGAAGGCCAGAAGACAGGCTTCTTTTTGGATCAAAGGGAGAACCGTGCTCTTGTGGGGAAATATTCCAGAGGCCGCAATGTCTTGAATCTGTTCTGCTACACAGGAGGCTTTTCGGTGTATGCCCTAGGCAACGGAGCGGTGCATGTCGATTCAGTTGACAGCTCCCGCAAGGCTGTTGACATGGTGGAAAGGAATATGTCGTTGAACGGATTTGACGCGTCCCGGCACACTGGCTACTGCACTGATGCCATCGAGTTCCTGCGCAATGTCCCGGAGGACAAGTACGATCTGATGATTGTTGACCCACCGGCTTTTGCCAAACACAGAGGAGCTCTGAACAATGCGCTCAGGGCCTATCAAAGATTGAATGCCGCGGCGATCTCCAAAGTCGCTCCCGGAGGACTAATATTTACTTTTAGCTGTTCTCAAGTGGTTGATAAAGAGGCTTTTGCTTTAGCGGTGTTCTCCGCTGCCGCACAGACCGGACGCAGTGTAAGAATCCTTGACCGCCTGAACCAGCCGGCAGATCATGCCGTCAACATCTACCACCCGGAAGGCGAGTATCTCAAAGGCCTGCTTCTCTACGTGGAATAGCGTGTCATGTAATTGTAAAAATAAATAGGAGAGCCGGAAGGCTCTCCTATTTATTTTTACAATCGGTGTTTGTGTCTAATACTTGTTGAGTGGACGTCCGGCTGTCATGTTGTGAACCTTGTGCTTGACTGTGTCAAGAACCTTGGCATATTCATCAGCGCCTTCTGTTGTGACTCCATTGACAACGTCAGCGTACTTGGCCACAGCGGTGAGCACCGTGTCTATGAGCTCAACGATGTCAACCATGTCCTTCTCCACAAAGCCGCGGGAGGTGATGGCAGGTGTGCCGATCCTGACGCCTGATGTCTTGAACGGAGAGCGGGTGTCGAACGGAACCATGTTCTTGTTGAGTGTGATCTCGGCCTTCTCAAGCTCCTTCTCGGCCATCCTTCCGGTCACCTCCGGGAACTTGGTTCTGAGGTCAATCAGCATGAGGTGGTTGTCTGTACCTCCGGAAACCACCTTGTAGCCTCTGGCGACGAACTCCTCGGCCATCTTCTTGGCGTTGGCCATCACCTGCTTCTGATAGTCAACATATTCAGGCTGCATGGCCTCGTAGAAAGCGACTGCCTTGGCGGCTATCACATGCTCAAGAGGTCCGCCCTGCACTCCTGGGAACACGCTAGAATTGAGGATCGCGCTCATCTTCTTGATCTCGCCCTTAGGAGTCTTGAGCCCCCAAGGGTTGTCGAAGTCCTTACCCATCAAGATGATGCCTCCGCGAGGGCCGCGAAGTGTCTTGTGGGTTGTCGAGGTCACGATGTGGGCGTATTTCACAGGGTTCTTTAACAATCCGGCGGCGATGAGTCCGGCTGTGTGGGCCATGTCAATCCAAAGGAGGGCTCCGACCTCGTCAGCGATGGCGCGCATCCTTTCATAATCCCATTCACGGGAATATGCGGACGCTCCTCCGATGATGAGCTTTGGCTTGCATTCTTTGGCGATGCTTTCCATCTTGTCGTAGTCGATCATGCCGGTGGCTTCGTCGAGTCCGTAAGGCACAGCGTGATAGAGGATCCCTGAAGCGTTTACCGGGGAGCCGTGGGTCAGATGGCCTCCCTGCGAGAGGTCAAGTCCCATGAATGTGTCGCCAGGCTTGAGGCACGCCATGATGACGGCCATGTTGGCCTGTGCTCCGGAGTGAGGCTGAACGTTGGCATATTCAGCGTCATAGATCTTGCAGAGGCGGTCGATCGCAAGCTGCTCGATCTGGTCAACGATCTGGCAGCCACCATAATACCTCTTGCCAGGGTAGCCTTCAGCGTACTTGTTGGTGCAGATGGATCCCATCGCCTCCAGCACGTAATCGCTTACGTAGTTTTCTGATGCAATCAATTCGAGTCCGGAAGACTGCCTTTCCTTTTCATTTCTGATCAGATCAAAAATCTGAAGATCCTGTTTCATAAATTCTTTAGTTAAGATTACTCGTCCAAAATGGGCCGAGGGTTCGCAAAGATAAGATTAAAAAACGATTTTTACTATATTTGCAACCATAATTGCATATTATGGTGAAAGACAGAAAGCTGTTGAGCATAGAGATGGGAAGGGTGTCACCTCAGGAATATAAGGAACTTCCTCAGATTGGGGTGGTTGTGGTTCTGGACAACATCCGCAGCGCGCATAATGTGGGGTCTGCGTTCCGTACGTGCGACTCCTTCAAGATCGACAAACTTTGGCTTTGCGGAATCTGTGCGGTGCCGCCTTCCGCCGAGATTCACAAATCGGCCCTCGGGGCGGAGGACAGTGTGCCTTGGGAGCATTTGGACAGCACGCTGGATGTGGTGGAACGTCTGCGTTCAGAGGGTTACACGATTGTGAGTGTCGAGCAGACGGTCAATTCTGTCAGTCTGGAGAATTTCTCGCCGGCTTTCGCACAGGGAAAGAAATACGCCTTGATATTCGGTAACGAGGTGGACGGTGTTGATCAAGCTGTTGTGGACGCTTCTGACATGTCCTTGGAGATTCCGCAGTTCGGCACCAAGCATTCACTCAATGTCTCCGTCTCTGTCGGGGTGATCCTCTGGCATTTCACGCTCGGAAGGTTAGTGAATATGTCGCTTCGATAGGCTGGTAAGATTAGTCGCTTCGACAGGCTCAGCGACCGTGATGCTCCGGTCACTGAGCCTGTCGAAGTGACCGGAGCCTGCCGAAGTGACCGGGGCCTGCCGAAGTGACCGGAGCCTGCCGAAGTCAGTTTTCCAGCCAAGTGAGGAACTCCTCCGCTCTGGAGCGGCTGACTGTGAGATCGGGGGCGGGGCCTAGGTTTGAGGAAAGGTGAACCTTGGGAGTGACACGCAGTCTTCCTCCCAGAAGCTTGGTCACACATTCCACAGCATCTTTTGCGAATATGCAGCTTCGGGAAATCCGGAAGAACCTGTCCGGATCAAGTCCTGTGATTATGGAATCCATTGTGGAATCCACAATGTAAACCGCGCCGCTGTGCGTCACGACGTGATTGTTCTTGTCCTCTGAATAGAAAAACGCGATTTCATCGGCTTTCACCGGCACGATCCTATCGTTGAACTGCACCAGATAACGCTCCTTGTACCCATGGCCTGAATCCTTCCGCGAGATCGCTCCCAGAATCTTCTCGACATCCAACTTCCCGGAGGAAAACTGCCGGCATCTTTCCACGGCCCTCTTCAGGGCAGATGCGTCAATCGGCTTGAGAAGGTAGTCAATCGAGCCGGCCTCGAACGCCTTGATGGCATAGCTGTCGTAGGCTGTAGTCATCACAACCCGAGGCTTCACATCTACCTGACGGAAAATCTCAAAGCATTCACCGTCAGAAAGTTCCACATCCATGAATATCAAATCCGCCTCACTGGGCCTTTCCTTGAGCCGGGCGACTGACTCGCTCACCGACGCGCATTCCCCGACGATCTCGACATCCGGGAAGCTGGTCTCCAACATCTTTTCAAGGCTCCTGCGGGCCATCATCTCATCTTCTATAATAAGGACTTTCATAATAGAGGTAGCTTGACTGTGTAGAACTCGTCCGTGCGGATGATTTCGATCCCCTTGCCGGAACGTTCCTTGTACTGTTGACGTATGTAATTGAGCCCCAGTCCACTGGATTGAGCTTCGGTGATTTTCGGGATAAGGTTATTGGTCACTGTCACGGTCTGCCCGTCAGAGACCACGCTGACATTCAGAGGTTTGGACGGCGACACCGCATTGTGCTTGGTGGCGTTCTCGATCAGTAGCTGAACGGAGCATGGAACCACGTGTCTGGACATGTCATCGGACGGGATGCTGACCTCAACATTGAACCCTTCCTGGAACCTTACCTTCAGCAGATCCCGGTACATCTCGACGTAGGTCATCTCGTCCCGCAGCGTCACGACGCTTTCCTCCTCGTTGCGAAGCATGTAGCGGTATATTCCAGCCAATTTATGAATATACTCGCTCGCCTCCTTGTCCTGTCCGTCCAGCACGAGGGCGTCCAGAATATTCAAAGAATTGAAGAGGAAGTGCGGGTTGACCTGCTGTTTGAGGTTGAGATACTGGAACTTGGCGAGGTCAGCGCGGTCCTTCTCCTTTTCAGCGTTGCGGCGGGCTGTGATGGCATATTCAATCATGTAAATCACTGAATAGATCATCATTTCCGCGATGAAGGCCACCAGCAGAAGCTCAAGGAAGCTTTTCGCGGAGAAGGGCATGTAGAAGTGAAAAGGCAGTCCGGAACCTACCAAGGTCGCGGAAATCGCTGAGATTCCGGTCAGAAATGATGCCGTGGTGATCACGTGGCCGGCGGTCGATTTCTTTCCGGACAAGTCCTTTGTCTGTTCTACGAAGAGTATGGTCAGGCAGACCATCACTAACAGTATGAAGGAGTTATCCACAAACGCTGTGACGGCTTTAAGCACTGAGCCACCTTCGAAGAGCGTTGAACTGAACAGGTAGATTATGATTCTGACAATCAGAATCATGGCGACAGCTATTGCGAGCCATGTGATCTCAATGTTGCGGGTTTTTGACTCATTCCCGTGTCTGGCGAAACGCCTCATAAACAGCACAAGTCCCCATCCCATCGCCTCGGTTGTCGTGAAAGTCGCGATGGCTGGGGAGAGCAGCGGATGATTGATGAATATTCTCACGAGAGCGGCGATCCCGTTGCCGAGGATGTAGCCGAGGATGTTGGCAATTATGATGACGATGGAGGAGAACTCCACACTCTGCCGGTATCTTAGGCAGAGGATGACGGTCAGGATAATGGTGAGGGTTGTGAGCGCCAGCTCATCACCGAAGTGGCACATCCTGCACAGCACGGCCGTCGCCACGTGGAGCAGCGCGAAACAATGGATTATGGAGGATGTCTTCAGTGTCATAAATCTATTAGGCAAAGCAGTTCTTGACAATCATCTGCCATGCTGGTCAACTATGTCGCAATTTAGGAAAAATATCATTCATTTCGTCATTAAAACCTTACAATTCGTCACTTTTTTCTTGCCGTTCGTCTTTTCTATAATAATTAAACTGCGCATTTAGCCTATATTTACCGCTGAATGACACTGGAATTAGTACCATAGACAATGAAATCTAAAAGCAAACTTACATTCTGGGAGATGTGGAATCTCAGTTTCGGGTTCTTTGGCGTGCAGATAGCCTACGCCCTTCAGAGCGCGAACATAAGCAGGATATTCGCCACCCTCGGCGCCGATCCGCACCAGCTGAGTTTCTTCTGGATCCTTCCCCCTCTGATGGGGATGATAGTCCAACCGCTCATCGGCAAATGGTCGGACAGGACATGGTGCAGGATGGGACGCAGGAAGCCTTACCTTCTGATCGGGGCGCTGATCTCGGTCCTCGTTATGATCTTCCTTCCTAACGCAGGAAGCCTGAGTTTCTCCTCAAGACTGATTCTCGGACTCAACGGAGCGATGTGGTTCGGACTGTTCTCTCTCATATTCCTGGACACTTCGATCAATGTCGCTATGCAGCCTTTCAAGATGATGGTCGGAGACATGGTAAGTGAGGAGCAGAAGGCGCAGGCATATTCAATCCAGTCGCTGCTATGCAACGCCGGTAGTCTGGTAGGGTACCTTTTCCCTATTTTCTTCACTTGGATCGGCATCGCCAACATCGCTCCCAAGGGACAGGTTCCGCCGTCCGTGATCTGGAGCTTCTGGTGCGGCGCCGCGATCCTCATCGCCTGCGTGCTTTACACCTTCTTGAAAGTCAAGGAGATGAATCCTCAGGAATATGCTGAATTCCATTCCATCGATCCTAAGCGCCAGGCTGAGGAGGCGAAAGATAACCCGGGACTCATCAAGCTGCTGTTCCACGCTCCGAGGACATTCTGGACAGTCGGACTGGTGCAGTTCTTCTGCTGGGCCGCTTTCATGTACATGTGGACATATTCAAACGGTGCGATCGCCGCGAATTGCTGGAATGCCACCGACACCGCCTCCGAGGGCTACCAGGCCGCAGGCAACTGGGTCGGGGTTGTCTTTGCCGTTCAGGCTGTAGGTTCTATTTTGTGGGCTATCGTGCTCCCTAAGTTCCGTTCACTGAAGCTCGCTTATGTGGTGAGCCTTCTGATTGGAGCGGTAGGATTCATCTCGGTCGCTTTCGTGCACAACCAGTACCTCCTTTGTGTGTCATATTTCCTGATAGGAACCGCGTGGGCTGCCATGCTCGCCCTTCCGTTCACACTACTGACCAATTCTTTGGATGGCGAGCATATGGGAAGTTATCTGGGGCTGTTCAATTGTACCATCTGTCTTCCTCAGATTGTCGCCGCCGCTTTGGGAGGCACTATGCTGAAAGTTCTTGGGGGCGTGCAGGCCAACATGCTCATCGTGGCCGGAGTTTTACTCGTTCTTGGGGCTTTGAGCGTCCGCCTCACGACCGTGAAGAAATAACCTAATTAAGATAACATTATATTATTAAATGCGCAGTTTAACAAATCAAACATTCCAAATGAAAAGGATTATAGCTGCTGTGGCGACCTTGCTGCTTTGCTTGGTCGGCACAACCGTATCCGCTCAGAGCGGGTATCAGGTGAAAGGAGTTGTAGTCGACGCCGCCGGCCCGGTCATCGGAGCCACTGTCATGGAACAGGGAACTTCGACCGGAACATCGACAGGTGTTGATGGAGACTACATCCTTAACGTTTCAGGTCCCGATGCTACTATTGTCATCAGCTGCATCGGCTACACAACACAGTCATTCAAGGCATCCGCCGTTCCTGCGAAGGTTGTCCTTGCCACTGACACTGAGTTTCTTGACGATGTTGTCGTGATTGGTTACGGTACTGTCAAGAAGAGCGACATGACCGGTTCGATCTCTTCAGTGAAAGCCGACCAACTCAACAAAGGTATGGTGACATCACCTTCCGACCTGCTTCAGGGCAAGTCCGCCGGTGTCGTTGTCACTATGGGTGACGGTGCGCCAGGTTCTGCCAGCACAATCAGAATCCGTGGCGGCTCCTCACTGAAGGCCAACAACAACCCTCTCGTTGTGGTCGATGGTCTGCCTCTTTCCGAGACAAGCATCAGCGGTGTGTCCGACGCCCTTTCATCGATCAACCCTAACGACATCGAGAGTTTCACCGTCCTCAAGGACGCCTCCGCCACCGCCATTTTCGGTTCAAGGGCTTCCAACGGTGTCATCATGATCACCACCAAGAAGGGTTCCAAGGGGGCCGACGGTATCCACGTGAGCGCTGACCTCACCGCTTCCGTAAGCCAGAACGCCAAGTATGTGGATGTGCTGACCGGTGACGAGATGCGTGACCTCATGAAATGGTTCATCGGAGACGGAGGCGCAGCATATGCGGCTCTCGGCAAGGAGAACACAGACTGGCAGAAAGAAATCTACCAGCTTGGCAACACCATTGACGGCAACGTGGCCGTGTCTGGTAGAGTTGGCAAGAGCGACATGTTCCGCATGCCTTACCGTGTGTCCCTCGGCTACCACAATCAGGATGGTACCCTCAAGACCTCCAACCTTACCCGTGAGACAATTGCGGTCAACCTCAATCCAACGCTCTTTGACGACCATCTTCAGGTTAATCTCAACGGCAAGTTGATGAACATGGACAACAGGTTCGCCAACCAGGACGCGATTGGTGGCGCTGTCCGCATGGACCCTACACAGCCTGTCTATGACGAGAACGGCTTGAATGGCTACTTTTGGTGGAATAGCGGCAAGGGTACACCGACCATCGACAACTGCAACACGATGGCTCAGCTGAACCCAGTCGCCCTTCTGAACGACAAGGTGGACAAGTCCAACGCCAAGCGTTTCATCGGCAACGCCCAGTTCAACTACAAGGTTCATGGATTCGAGGATCTCAGCCTCAACCTCAACCTCGGTCTCGACTGGTCTAAGTCAGACGGAACAGTCGATGTCGCTCCGGGCACGGAAATGTCATTCCACAACACCCAGGAGTCCGGCTCCGGCTATCACAACAACTACACTCAGACAAAGCGTGACCAGACCCTTGAGTTCTACGCCCAGTACGACAAGACTCTCGGCAAGCACTCTTTCAACGCGATGGCCGGTTACTCTTGGCAGCACTTCTACAACTCGACTTTCAACGAGAAGTACAAGGCTGACGGAACCCTTCCTACGGCGTCGGACTACTATCTGAGCGCTCCTAACGTGTTCAAGACTGAATATTTCCTCGTCTCATTCTTCGGACGTGTGAACTATTCATTCAATGACCGCCTTCTTGTGACCGCCACCCTGCGTAACGATGGTACCTCACGTTTCGCCAACAACAAGTGGGGCCTCTTCCCTTCGGTGGCCGTAAGTTACAACTTCGCCAAGGAGAAGTTCATCGCCAACAGTGATGTCGTTTCAGCTTTGAAGCTCAGGCTCAGCTGGGGACAGACCGGTCAGCAGGACCTCCAGTCCGGTGACTATCCTACACTGTCATCCTACAAGTACAACACGAACCAGTCGATGTTCGTCTTCGGTGACAAGACGATCACTCCGATCACTCCGCTTGGCTACAACGCTGACCTCAAGTGGGAGACCACCACGACCTACAACATTGGAGTTGACTACGGTTTCCTCAATGACAGGATCTTCGGTAGCGTGGATGTCTACAAGCGAGACACCAAGGACCTTCTGAACCGTACCCCTGTGGCTGCCGGTGCCAACCTTTCCAACTATCTGAACGCCAACATCGGAGACCTTACCAATAAGGGTGTCGAGTTCGAGATCAACGCCATCCCGGTACAGACAAGGGACTGGAGCTGGACCCTCGGCTTCAACGCCACTTTCAATGAGACAAAGATCACAAAACTGACCACCGATGACGAGCGTGATGACTATTACGGAATCGAGACCGGTGACATCTCCGGAGGTACCGGAAACAAGATTCAGGTACACCAGACTGGCCATGCTCCTAATTCATTCTTCGTCTACAAGCAGGTCTATGACACTGACGGTAAGCCTATCGAAGGTCTTTATGCCGATCTGAACAACGATGGCAAGATTGATGACAACGACAAGTACTGTTTCCATAAGGCCGCCCCGGATTGGACATTCGGTTTCAACACCCAGCTGGCCTACAAGCAGTGGACCCTCGCGGTTAGCGCGCACTCCAATGTCGGCAACTATGTCTATAACAACATAGCCTCCAACGGAGACCTCCTTACCGACCTTTGGACCAATAGTTTCGTGAGCAACCGTTACTCGACTGCGAAGGAGCACAACTTCTCCTCATACGCTCAGTACTGGTCAGACATTTACATCGAGAACGCCTCGTTCCTGAAGATTGACAACATCACCCTCAGCCGCTCATTCAACTTCGGCCAGAAGAACCCGATGTCGTTCAATGTCTTCGCTACGGTGCAGAATGTCGCCACCTTCACCAAGTATGGCGGAATCGATCCTGAAATCTTCTCCGGAATCGACAACAACATGTATCCGAGACCTCGTACTTACATCCTTGGTGTCAAGTTCAACTTCTAATGTGTCATATATCATGAAAAAGATAATCAGATATACAGCGATCGCCCTTGCGGCGACAATGTTCGCGGGTGCGGTGACCTCCTGCATCGGAGATCTTGACGTCACGCCTATCGATCCGAATCTGGAACTCCCTGAGCAGATTCTTGACAGTCAGGACGCTTTCACCGCGCTTCTCGCGAAGTGCTATCAGGGACTTTCATGCTCATCATCCACAGGGCCTGACGGTGACCCTGACATTGAGGGAGTTGATGGAGGCTACGGCCAGTACATGAGAGCCTTGTTTAACATGGAGGAACTTTCCACCGATGTGGCCACCTGCAGCTGGAACGATGGCAACCTTTTTGATATTCATAACATCAATTGGAATGCTTCCAACGAGTTCGTCCTTTCGATGTATTACCGTATCTATTTCCAGATTGGTCTTTGCAATGAGTTCATCCGTCGCTCCAATGCCAGTGATGTCAGTGACTACACTTTGAAGAACGCCTACATCGCAGAGGCGCGCGCTCTCAGACTCTTCAGCTATTATCACGCCATCGACATGTTCGGCAACGTGCCATTTGCTACTGAAGATCAGTCTGTGGGTTCAACCGGAGCAGAGCAGATATCCCGCGCCGACCTCTTCGACTGGATGGTTGACGAGTGCAACGATTTGCTTGACGGCAGTGACCTTGCCGAACCTGGAAAGAATGAATATGGCCGCTGCGACAAGGGTATGGTACAGATGATCCTTGCCAAGCTTTACCTCAACGCCGAGGTTTGGAAGGGTACAGCCATGTACGACAAGGCCGCTGAGGTCTGCGAGAAGATAATCAATGAATATCCTCTCCATACCAAGAGCCACGGTGAGTACAGTGCATGGCGTGAACTCTTTATGGCAGACAACCACCTTTGGTCAGCCAACACAACCTACAATGGCGACGAAATCATCTTCGTTGTTGAGCAGGACGGCATTCTGGTTCAGTCTTACGGTGCGACCAATTACCTTATCTTTGGTAGCACGGGTGGAAACATGGACGCTGCTGCTATAGGTATCTCTAAAGGTTGGGCTGGTCTTTCGATGACTGGTACCTTCACAAGTAAGTTTGAGGACGGTGATGTTCGAGCCACTTTCTATGAAGGCAAGGATGAAAAAACTGGGAAAGTTGAATTTGAACAGTTCATCGATGCGTTGCGTCTTGAATCAAATGGTTGGTCAAATGGCTGGAAATCGATGAAATTCTTGAATGTAAACCACGATGGTACCAATGCTCAGGCCAATGGTTTCGCTGACACTGACTGGCCTGTATTCCGCAGTGCGGATGCTTATCTGATGTACGCTGAGTGCGCTGCACGTGGAGCCGCTGATAAGACAAAAGGCCAGAACTATCTTGACGCTGTCCGTGCCAGAGCCGGAGTAGGCAGCATCGCCCTTACTCTTGACAACATTATCGATGAGCGCGGACGCGAGCTCTACTACGAAGGTTTCCGCCGTCAGGACCTCATCCGTTTCGGCCTCTTCACCTCTGACAAGTACCTTTGGGAGTTCAAGGGTGGTGTCCAGGCCGGAAAGGCGGTTGATGAGCACTTCAACCTGTACCCTATCACATCCGGTGACCTCAACGCTAACGGTAATCTTAAGCAGAACCCTGGATATTAATAGATTATGAAAAAGTTATTTTACACGATAATCGCATTTGCGGGAATCCTTGCGGCTTCCTGCACAACGGATGCGGACAAGATTGTCTTCGATCCGTCATCCTCTGTGGCCCCGTCATTGGGAACCCTTGCCGGAACCACGCTCGCTTCTGACGGCGCGGACCTGACTTTCGAGTTTACCCAGCCGACTTACAACATCGACGCTGCGAAGCTCTACACACTTTACATCTCTGATTCACAGGATTTCACCAAGCAGGAGAAACTTGCCGCCACTGTAAGCGGCACGACCGTCACTGTCAAGCAGTCAGCCCTTAACTCAGCAATCCTCAATCTGGGCGGTGTGGCTGACGCAGAGTTCACGGTCTATCTCAGGCTCGATTCATGGGTGGCAAACAGCAAGAACACGGCTGTCGAGACCTCATTGACACAGTCTAATGTGATCTCCGCCATATTCGTTCCTTACAACCAGATGATCCTTGACAAGGATGTCTATGAACACGTCTGGGTTCAGGGAGACTACTGCGGTTGGAGCCACGACAAGAGCCAGTTCCTCTACAACTACAGCAAGGACGGCAATACCTTCACGGGTGTCGTTGACTTCGGTGAGAAGGCTTCTGGCGGAATCAAGTTCACGGGAGCGGCATCCTGGGACGCCTCAAGCGGTAACTGGGGCTCTGAGGCTCAGGCCGAGGATGCCGAGGCCAAGAGCATTCGGCTCATTAACGGTGACGGCTCGCAGAACATCATCTGCTACAGCAAGCGTTTCTACGGATTCACACTTGACAAGAGCTCTCTTACCCTAGCCAAGGACTGGGGCGCTGATGTCATCGGAATCGTCGGTGGATTCAATAACTGGGGAGCTGATCCGGACATTGAGATGAACTACAACGCTGACTATGTCCGTTTCTGGGCTGACGCTGAATTCACTTCCGACACCGAAATTAAGTTCCGTGCTGATGCCGATCCAAAATGGACTTATAACTGGGGCGCTAACGGTAATGTCGGTGGCGACAACATCCCTGTCAGCGCCGGCAAGTACCGTATCTATCTCGACCTCAACAAGAAGACCGTCGAGCTTAGCACCTCGATGTACGGAAAGGATGAACCAAGCGCCAGCGGCAGCGAACCTGAGCCGGAGAAACCGGCAGTTTGGTCTCTCTGCGGAACAATCGGTGGAGACAACTGGACCGCTGACGTGGATATGACCAACACCGAAGGTGAGGTATGGATCGCCAGAAGCGTGAGCCTGACTGCCAGTGATGAGTTCAAACTTCGTTTCGGCCACGATCCCGATTGGAAGGAGGCCGCCGGAGGCACGGAGGCCAACTCAAAGAGTACGATCGATCCAAAGAATCCTTACGATGTCTTCAAACCTGTGCTCGGAACAGCTTTCGCGTCAGGTGGGATGAACATTCAGGTCGGAATCGAGGGCATCTACGATGTCACCTACGACAATGCCGGTCATACAATCCTTATCGAGGAGCACAAAGCCGCATTCTCTCTCATCGGTGAGATCGGAGGCAACTCTTGGACCAAGGATTTCGTGATGACTCAGGACGGAGACGTTTGGACCAGCCCTGTAGTGAACATCACAGGTAGTTTCAAGATCCGTTACGACTATTCTTGGGATGGCGCGAACACCTACGGTGCCGCTGATGGTTTTACTCCTGAGGTTGGTGTCGAGTTTACTGCTGTGCAGCCGGGCAACGATATCAAGGTTCCTGAGGCAGGTGACTACAAGGTGATCTTCAACGCGAAGACCCTCGCCGTGACCATCCAGAAGTAATATTCATGTTTTTCAGACGCACCCGATGGAAGAATATGTCCGGGTGCGTCTGATTTATTATATTCGTAGATATATTCGTAAATTATGAAACGCTTATCATTCCTCTTAGGCCTTTTAAGCCTGATTGTGTCAGCCGCGTTCTTAATGGGATGCGACAAGAACGGCACCGCACCGGAACCTGATCCGACCCCGGATCCGGTCACTCCGGAACGCACCGGAGAATCGGGAATATCCTATCAGCTGCTGGTATATTCATTCGCCGACAGCGACGGCGACGGCTGCGGGGACTTCAGAGGAATCCAATCCAGACTTGACTATCTGAAGGAGATGGGAGTCCAGGCTCTCTGGCTTTCCCCGATCCACAAAGCTTCATCCTATCACGGGTATGACGTTCTGGACTATTCCAGTGTCAATCCCGACTACGGCACAGAAGCCGATTTCAAATCCCTTCTGGACGCGGCACACGCCAAAGGGATCAAGATTTATCTTGACTATGTGCTGAACCACACTTCCAAGAATCATCCGTGGTTCCTTGACGCGAAACAAAGCGCGGACAGCCAGTACCGCGACTATTATATCTTCTCCGACAACCCTCAGGCTGACATCCGTGACGGCAAGATTCCGATGATCGCCACCGAGGGTGCCCGTGGCTACGATTCCGGCCAGTGGTTCTCCGCTGTCACCGGAGCTGACGGCAAACTCAAAGTGAAGTTCACCCTTGCATTGGACAATTCCGGGAAACCTTCTACTCTCAGGATGGACAAGGTGGACGAGGTGGCCAACTCCGGAAGTCAGAACTCGGGAATATGGTTGTACTACGGGGATGCCAGCATGGAGCAGTTCTACAAGACCGGAGCCAAGGAATGCTCTCTGTCTCTGGAGTTTGAGTCTTCGTGGGGAGTCCTCGTGAGAACAAGCCAGACCCAATGGGACTCTTACAAATACGGAGCTCCTTCGGGAAAGAACCAGCTTTCCTACGCCACTCCGCTGACGCTTTCAAACTCCAACGCCCAGGACATTCTTCTGCCCGGGATGACCACAACGATGTACCACTCACATTTCTGGACGGACTGGTTTGCTGATCTGAACTACGGTCCGGCGGAGACCTGCGAGCAGTCGGGCGCTTTCAAGTCTGTCTGCGAATCCGCTGACAAATGGATCAGGATGGGAGTGGACGGTTTCCGCCTGGATGCCGTCAAGCACATCTATCACAACGCCAATTCGGACGAGAACCCGACTTTCTTAAAGAAGTTCTACGACCACTGCAACGCAACCTTCAAATCCGCTGGAGGTCAAGGCGAGTTCTATATGGTCGGTGAGCAGTTCAGCGATGCGGACGAGGTGGCACCATATTACAAAGGCATTCCGGCCCTCTTCGAGTTCAGCTTCTGGTGGAGGCTGAAGGACTGCATCAACAGTGGCAGCGGAAGCTCGTTTGTGGGTACGATTCAGAGCTATCAGAAACTATACTCCGGCTACCGTTCCGACTACATCGAGGCCACAAAACTGTCCAATCACGATGAGGACAGGGCCGGCAGCGACCTTGGAAAGAACGCTGCGAAGATGAAACTCGCTGGAGCGGTGCTGCTTACAGCCGGTGGCCAGCCATACATCTATCAGGGCGAGGAGCTTGGCTACTGGGGAAGCAAATCAGGGGGCGATGAATATGTCCGTACCCCGATCCTGTGGAATGCCAACGGTTCTTCCCTTGCCGACGGCAAACTGAGCGGCAAGGTGGACAAAGCCATGCTGACATCTTCAATCTCTGTCGAGAGTCAGGCCAAGGACGAGAACTCCATCCTCAATGTCTATCGCAAGTTCGGAGTCCTGAGGGATGAATATAAAGCCTTGGCCAAAGGATCGTTCGATTACTGTTCGGCTGCCGCTTCCGTAAACTCCGTTTCGGCTTGGTACCGTTCTTACGAAGACCAGAAGGTTCTGGTCGTCCACAATTTCTCCGGAGGCAACGCCACCGTGAACCTTTCGTCAGACAAACTGGACAACGCCATAGCCACAAACGGCACAGTCAAAATGAATGGAACAAAGGTGACTCTGGGAGCATATTCATCGGTGGTGTTCTTGCAATAAATTATTTTACATTATATGAGACGTACTCTATCTATCTTGCTGACAGCTCTTGTGGCATTCTCATGCGCTCCAAAGGCGGAGGAGGCCGTGGAAGAGCAGGACTGGACCAGGAACGCTGTGGTCTATGAATTGAACACCCGTCAGGCGACCGCAGAGGGCACATTCTCGGCAGCCGAGAAGAAACTCCCTGAACTCAAGGAGTTGGGAGTGGATGTTGTCTGGCTGATGCCTGTCTATCCGATCGGGGAGAAAGGCCGTAAGGGAACCCTTGGCTCTTATTACGCCATCAAGGACTACTGCGACATCAATCCTGAGTTCGGAACCCTTCAGGATTTCGACCATTTTGTGCAGTCAGCGCACGACCTAGGACTCAAGGTCATCATCGACTGGGTGGCCAACCACACCTCTCCGGATCATCCGTGGGTCACTGAGAAACCTGCCGACTGGTACGTCCGCGACGCGAGTGGCAACACGATCGTTGAATATGACTGGACTGACATCGCTAAGCTCAACTACGAGTCCAAGGAAATGCGGGCCGAAATGGAGAAGAGCATGCGTTTCTGGCTGGACAGAGGAATCGACGGATTCCGCTGCGATGTTGCCTTTCAGGTGCCGCAGGACTTCTGGACTGATGTCTTCTCGAAGTTCAGGTCTGAATATTCACGTAGGCTTTACTTCCTTGCCGAGGGTGAGGAGACTTGGCTGCACGAGGCCGGATTCGATGCCACCTACGCTTGGAAACTGCATCATCTGCTGAACGACATCGCGCAGGGGAAAGCCGACGCTGACAGCCTTGTCCGCTATGTGGAGTGGAACGCTGCCACCTACCCGTCAAACGGTTACAGGCTCTCGTTCACTTCCAACCACGATGAGAACTCTTGGAATGGTACTGAATATGAAAGGATGGGTGACGCCTGGAAGGCCATGGCTGTTCTCTGCTGGACTCTTCCGAACGCCCAGCCGCTGATCTACACAGGTCAGGAGGTCGGCTACAACCACCGTTTCGAGTTCTTCGAGAAGGATCCGATGCCGGACTGGCACCATAACGCCACCACGGATTTCTACACCTATCTTAATAAGGTAAAGCACGCCCATCCGGCCCTTAGTGCCGACAATCCGTCATTCGAGGTCGTTTCCTGTACGGATTCCGGACTGGTCTTCAAGCGCAGCCTTGATCAGGACAGCGTCATCGTCAGCGTTCAGCTGAAGGCTCCGTGGAACTGGAGCATAGACGTTCCGGAGGCTAGAATCTCGCAGGTGGAGCCACCGAGCTGGTGGGTCGGGATGAAGACTCCGCTCCAGTTGATGATCCACGGTGCCGCCATCGCTGACTATGATGTCAGGGTCGAGGGCGAGGGTGTCGGCGTAAAGGAAATCCATAAGGCTGATAGTCCTAATTATCTGTTTGTTGACGTGGCCGTCAGCCCGTCAGCCAAACCCGGAGAGTACGGAATCATATTCACAAAAGATGGAAAGTCCTTCCGCTATCCGTACCAGATTGCCGCGAGGGAGGAAGGTTCCGCTGAGCGTGGCGGCTTCACGACATCGGATCTTATCTATCTGATCTGCCCTGACCGCTTTGCGAACGCTGACAAAGGAAACGACAACACCGATGACACAGCCGAGAAGGCTGACCGGAGCGAGCCGTTTGGCCGTCACGGAGGTGATTTGCAGGGCATTATCGACCATCTGGACTATGTGGCGGATCTTGGTGCTACCGCCATCTGGTGCACTCCGCTTCTGGTTGACGACCAACCGAAGGAATCCTACCACGGTTACGCCTGCGGTGACTACTACCACATTGACCCTCGCTTCGGCAGCAATTCCCAGTACAAGGAATATGTCGCCAAAGCCCACGAGAAAGGCATTAAAGTAATAATGGACATCGTCACAAACCATTGCGGCACAGGTCATTGGTGGATGAAGGACCTGCCGTTCAACGACTGGATCCACCAGTTCCCTGAATATACCGGCTCGAACATCGCCTTCTCCTCGGCCATGGATCCGAACGCCTCCCAGTACGATTCCAACCTTCAGGTCAGCGGCTGGTTCGTGCCATCGATGCCGGACATGAACCTCGACAATCCGTTCATGCTGAAATATTTCCAGCAGTGGGCGATCTGGTGGACCGAATATTCCGGACAGGACGGTCTGCGCGTGGACACCTACCCTTACAACGAGAAAGTCCCGATGAGCAAGTGGTGCGAGGCCGTGATGAATGAATATCCCAACCTCAACATCGTAGGGGAGTGCTGGGACACCAACATCGACCAGCTTGCCTACTGGCAGGGCGGCAACGCCAACCGTGACGGTTTCGATTCGCATTTGCCTTCGATTATGGATTTCCCTCTTCAGGAGGCTGTCAACGCTGCTCTCTGTGAGGACAATCCGCAGTGGGGGCAGGGAATGGTCCGGGTATATTCGGCCCTCTCACACGATGCCACTTATCACGACGTGTCCAAGATGCTGATATTCCTGTCCAACCACGATCATTACCGTGTCGCTGACGCATGGAAGCAGAACCCTGACAAGCTGAAGATCGCCTACACACTTCTGGCCACTGTCCGTGGAATCCCTCAGATTTTCTACGGAGACGAGATGGGATTCGCCACCGGCAAGTCATACAAGAGCGACGGTGAGTTGAGGATGGATTTCCCAGGCGGCTGGGAAGGCGACAAGGTTGATCTTTTCTCCGAGGAAGGCCGTGCCACCGCCACCGTTTCGGTAGGTGGAAAAACAATCCCGCAGGGACAACTCGCTGAGCTTCACGACTATGCTAAGACCCTTTTCCAGTGGAGAAAAGGCAAGGATGTTATCCATAACGGCCGCACGATGCACTTCCTCGGCCGCGACAACACCTACGCCTTCTTCCGCTACAACGACACCGACAAGGTCTTCGTCTATGTGAACAACTCCCCGGAGCCGAAAGCCATCCCGTGGTCCCACTACTCCGAGATCGCCTCCGATTTGAAGTCTGGCCGCAACGTCCTCACCGGCGAGACCGTCCAGATTTCCGATTCCACTATCGTTCCTCCTTCCACCGCCCTCGTTGTGGAATATTCATTAAAGTAAGATGATTACTATATTTGCTGATTAAAAAATATTTTTAAATTTTATGCGTCAATCCTTTTATGCGTCAATCCTTTTATGCGTCAATCCTTTTATGCATAACCGTCTCTGCGCATGCATATTCGGGAAGTGAAACGACCTTGGGTGAGCGTTCCGGTCTGTTCTCCGAACGCTCATATTCAGAGGTCAGAATGAGTGCTGACACCACAAAGACTCTCACGGGAGTTGTTCAGGAGAAGAGTGGAGAACCAGTACCATTCGCGTTTGTGGCGATATATGCAAAGAAAGATTCCACGCTTGTCACTGGTGAAATGAGTGACGAGCGTGGAAAGTTTTCCATTCAATTCTCCGGTGATCCGGATTATGTAAGAATCAGTTGCATAGGGTACAAAACCGTTGACATCTTTGTGACGGCGTTGGACTTGGGGACAATCTATATGGAGACTGATGCGAGTATGTTGGATGATGCCACAGTTGTCGCTCGGCGCAAGTACATTTCAAGGGAAGACGGTGGGTTGACGCTGAATGTTCAGAGTACCAGTCTGAAAAACGTCGGAAAGGCCGCTGACGTGATCAAGTATATTCCCGGAATGCTTTATGCCAATGGTAAGTACGAGGTTTTCGGAAAGGGTGAGCCTGTCATTTACATTGACGGCAGAAAGATGGCGAACGCTTCCGAGCTGTCGCTCCTTTCCTCCTCCAATGTGAAGTCCGTCAGGCTCATAACCAATCCCGGGGCTGAGTATGATGCCGGCACGAGGAGTGTCATCGCCATCACCACCATACGCCACAGGCTCGACGGCCTTTCCGGGATTGTCGGTGCGGAACTTTCCAGACATAAGAATTGGTCCGGCAATGAGGATGTGAACCTTAATATTCATAAAGGTGCTGCGGATGTTTTCCTTGCGTACCTTCGTGACAACACAAGAAGCGACATCCGCTATGACCTTGACCAGACCAATTACGAGCAGGACACATTCCACGAGATTTCTGCTTCTGAATATTCAGACCGCTCACGCTCACACGATTACAGCCTTGGAATGAATTATGAGCTGAACAAGAATCATTCTGTCGGTGGCAAATATATGGGAACCATCTCCGACTACAAGCTGCTCGATTCTCCTTACGATTATATGCAGGTGTACCGGAACGGGGAACTTTTGACTTCCACGGACAACAAGACGGATGAGTCGGAAAAGGAAAGGTTCCACAACGCCAATGTCTATTATGTCGGTGCGCTGTCTGAAAAACTGCGACTTAATGTGGATGCCGATTATGTATATTCCCGGTTGAATCATTGGCAGCAGGTGACTGAGACAAGCCGGATTGATGCGGCGCAGGAAATCACTCATATTCAAAATGATCAGAGAAATAGCGTGGCCGCTTTCAAAGGCGTGTTCGCTTGGAAGGTCAATGAAAGCAGCGGGTTTGATTTCGGAACGGATTTCAGCAAGATCAGTTCGTGGGGCACGTCCGTCAATGAGGAAGGCAAGATCGCCGATGACCGGTTCAAGAACAAGGAGACCAAGTATGCGGGATTTGTCTCCTACCGTTTGTCTGCTGAAAAGTGGAGAGGAAGCGTCGGACTTCGCTATGAATATGTCCACGCCATCAACACGGATCTAGGTGAAGTGAAGAACATGGCTGACTATTCGGACATTCTGCCCTCCCTGTCGCTTTCTACGACATTTGGGAAAGTGGATCTGAACCTCGATTTCAGCAGCAGGGTCAACCGTCCTTCGTTCCGCCAGTTGAACAACAGTGTCAGCTACAATAACCAGTATCATTATGAACAGGGTAACATTTATCTGAAGCCGCAGTACGTGTATGACACTGAGTTCAGTCTGAATTACGGCATCTTTGACTTTAAAGTGGATTACCAGTACATCAAGGACTATATTCATCCTACGGTTGTGGCGATTCCTGGAAAGCCCGGAACGGTCGCATGGATGTCAACCAATGCCGATAGATTCCAGCAGTTAGGCGCGCAATGTGTTGTGGCTCCGGTCGTTGGATGCTGGAGGCCGACCTTGACGGCGGGTGTGTATAAGCCATACTTTTCGTTGACATACAACGGTTCCGAGACGAGTTACAATCATCCATACGGTCTCTTGGCCTTCCAGAATGCGATAGAACTGAAAGGCGACTGGCTCTTCCGAGGCGATTTCTACTGGAACATCAAAGGGCACCACGGCATCTATGACCAGAACAGTTATGCCTCTTTCAACGTGATGGTTCAGAAACAATTGCTGAAGAAGAGACTGACAGTGACGCTGAAAGCGGAAGATTTGTTTGACTGGTCGAGGCTGAGTGACGTGAAGAGAGTCAACTTCGTGGTGCAGAACCGAAAGGTGAACAGCTTCAACCGCTGCGTCATCGCCTCCATCACCTATAACTTCAACAGTTTCAAGGACAAGTACAACGGCAGCGGCTCTGCGGACGACGAGATCAACCGATTTTAGGAAACAAGAAGAACCGCTTTTTAGGTCAGAGTTCTGATGTTATGTCAGAGCCTTGATTTCCCTCTTTCCTTTTGCTTCACCACCCACGTCATAGGTTCTGTAAAGTGATCGTGCCTACCCATCGGTAACACTTTAGACCTCTTCTGCTTCCCAAGGGTGCGTTCCACACCGTACGGTAGCGTTAAGCCTTGTATATGCTACCAGAGAGTGCAGTTTGCACTCTTGGGTAGCATTTAGTCTCGTTTTTGCTGCCTGAGGGTGTACACTGCACTCTTAAGAAGCATTAAGCCTTGTTTTTGCTTCCCGATGGTGCACGCAGCACTCTTGAGGAGCATTTAGTCTCGTTATTGATTCCCAAGGGGCTTTCCGCACTATCGAGGAGCATTTATCTTGTTTCTGTCACCGAAGCGCTAACCTGTTCGAGGTTTGGAATACTGAGAGGTGTAATATTCATTTTGTCATAGTCGTTATGTATGGAGAGGTTTCCTTCGCCTTTCAATGGCTGTGGCGTAAGGTGTTTTCCGTAGCGAAATCCACTTGAACATATTCACATTGTAAGTTGGTGATGATTTGGTGTTTGTGCTTGTCGCTTGGCTTAAATGGCAGATAATTAAGTATTTTTGATATTATTGTTAAAGGAGTAAAAAACTTTTTTGGTCAGAACGGTGCAAAGAAATAGAAACTTATGTTTCTTTTAAGAAAGTTTTTCTGTTTTTGAATATGAGTCTGAGATAAAGACGCTATATTGCGCCAAACCTAAATTTAGATTTTATGGGAAGTCACAAACTCAATGAGCTCCTCAAGGAGTACAGAAAACAGCCGAAGTGGTACTACCACGTCATCTTTGACTCAATGGAAACAGGGCAATTGTTCAACAATGATGATGAATATGCCGACGGAATGAACAGTGTGGCCATCGGGCAATATGTCTGCGGGCTGTCGGTCATAGTGTTCGTGCTGATGGTCAACCATTGCCATATTCTTGTTCATGGATCGGGAGAGGACATCGTCAGGTTCTTCTTGTTTGTAAAGGAAAGGATCAACCGGAAACTCAAAGAGGATGGCTATCCTCAGCTTCCTTATGATTATGGATTTAGAATGGTTAAGGTTGTTGATGAGCGGCAACTGACTGACACGATCGTCTATATCGCCAGAAATCCGTTTAAGGCAAGACCGGATGTCACTGCTTGTGGCTATGTCTGGGGAACAGCGAATTTGATTTTCAGCGAAGTGGACAGACTCTATGATAAAATGAAGATCTCAGAAATGTCCAATAGAGAGTCAATGAGAATATTCAAGACAAAAATCAGGTTGCCGGGAGATTATCTGTTCAACAGGCCGTTGGGAATCATCCTTCCAGAGTCTTATGTGCTTAATGGCAAGGTGGAGCAGATGCTCGTGAACTCGTGGCGGTTCAGTTCAGGGCTTGTGAAGAACTTTGATTCTTATCTTAGGATTGCCGAGGGCATAGGCGAGATGATTGTCTTTTCGGAGAGTGAGTTGAACGAGATCATCAATCAGATTCTTAGAGAGCGTTTCAAGGTGAGCTCTGTCAAGGATTTGGGCGTTGACGATAAGTGCCGTCTGGCTTTGACTCTGAAAAAGAAATATCGCATTGACACAAAACGGATCGCCCGCAAGATTCAGGTCGAGGTCGCGGTGCTCAATAAGTTGTTTGAATAGTAGGTCACCCTTGGGAGACGAAAAAGGACAAAAATGCTACTTGAGAGTGTTCGCTGCACTCTTGAGAAACGAAAAAGAGCGAAAGTGCTGCCCGGGAGTGCTGTGCGGCACTCTCGGGCAACGTCATCGCTGCATTTTGTCGCTGTGAAGAGCATCGGCTATCTTGTTGAATTCCTCACGCCAAGCTCTTTGGCAGGCGGTTACGGAAAGATATTCTTTCTCCAATCCGCTCTGGATGAAGGTGGCCTTGAGTGAGTCATCGGCCTTGACCAGACTCTTGATCTTGAAGAACATCTCTAAGAATCTTCCTCTGTACGGGGAGCGGAGCAAGTAGCCATCATTCGTGTCTGCCCAGCAAAGGTCGCTTCCGGAAGTGCAGACGCCTGCGGCCTTGATGTAGTCCCGGAACGCCATGAAGTTCAGGCCTGACTCCAAGAGAAAATCCCCATACCTCTCGAACGCAAGACTCAAGTTGATAGTACATGAAGCTTCTTTCCCGTCACCGTAGTGTCTGCTTAAGGTCTCCTCAAGCCTTTTGATTCTGTCAAGATAGCCTCTCGACATCTCTTTCACCAGATCAAGATTCATCTTGACTCTCCCATTGTCGGTGTAGGCCACCATTTCACAATTACAAGTTCTCATAACTCATGAATTATTTCAAAGAATATCCTATCTGTACCCGAAGGGCATTTCAGCCGGGACAAAATCGCCGGCCACCGGATCCTTTCGACAAGGTACAATATACCCGTTGAGGGACCTTCGTCCGGATTGTGAAAATGGATTGCTGATTAGAAAAGTGTCAGCTCATGGGGACTGTTGTGCTAATGATGCAAAGTAAGGAATAATCTTTTGAATATGCAAATCTTTGTTTAATGGTCACTTAGGTGGCTTCGGTCACTTCGGCAGGCTCAGTGACCGATACCGTCCGGTTGGTGAGCATGCCGAACCACGGTTGGTGAGCTTGTCGAACCACGGTTAGTGAGCTTGCCGAACCATGGTTGGTGAGCTTGTCGAACCATGGTTGGTGAGCTTGTCGAACCATAAGGACGGCACTTTGGTGGTCCCGGTCACTTCGGCAGGCTCAGTGACCGGAAAGCTCAGCGACCGGGGAAAGTGTAAAGATTTTTTACAGTGAGTGTAAAGAAATTTTACACTTTTTGATTTTCTTTGTTTGGGCAATAGGTTGAACGATAAGTGTTTATGTGTTTTGGCACGGAAGTGGTTCGCTGATTTTCCGTGTTCGGGATGTTTACGGTTTTTCAGTGCGCGTCACACGAAAAAAGAGGCCGAGAGATTCCGGATAAAGTGAAATGACAGAGTGCAGGAAAAAAGATAATAATAAAACACAATTGATATGAGCATATTCAGAAAAAGAAAAATGGGAACACCGCTTTCCGGGGTGCTGAACATTTTGGGGATGACGGTAGCGTTCGCTGCGCTGTACATCATTTTGGTGCAGGTGCATCACGACTTGACCTATAACAAGGAGATCAAGGATGCGGATCGGATTTATTGCGTCTCGCTGCCGGACTGGTACACGGAAGGAAAGTATATGGTCTGGCTGAACAGGCCACCGTTCGAGCAGATGATCTCCACCGTTTCGGAGATCGAGGCCGGAGGAACAGGTTATCTGTCCGGACAGTCGATCGAGGTGATAGTCGGGGACGGCAAGAATCCTACGGTCTCCGACCCTTCAGTCTCGATCAAGATGTCCGGGATGAACAAAGGCTCGCTTGATGTCTTCGGCTTTGAGCTTGCGGAAGGGTCCTGGGACAACTACGTCGGAGTCTGGGACTATGCTTTCAGCGAATCCGCAGCGAAGAAATATGGTGTCGGAGTAGGTGGGCATATAATGATAAGAGACTGGCAGTCCGGAACTTATCACGATGCTAACGTGGTGGTGATCTATAAGGATATGCCGATGAATTCAGATCTGTCTAGTTTCGAGGCTATGTGCCCGATCGGAGACCAATCCATTGACAGTTGGAGTGAGTGGAGCTACCCTTATTACTTCAAGGCCAAGGAGGGTGTGTCCAAGGATGATCTTGAGGCAGCCACGCGCAAGGTTATGGAAGACTTGATAGGAGGCGATTCCGACGCCAGCGATGAAGAGAAGGCCGAATCAATCAAACGCACGAGAATCCGTCTGATCCCTCTGACCGAGACCTATTTCGATCAGACGATAGCAAACCGCAACGGTGCCTATGGCAACAAGTCAACGACTTACACCTTGCTTGCCGTGGCTCTTCTGGTCATCATCATCGCGTTCATAAATTTCGTGAACTTCTTCTTCGCCCTCGTCCCGGTGCGTGTGCATTCGGTCAACACCAGAAAGGTTCTCGGAGCCTCAAGGGCAAGCCTGATCATGGACTGCGTGATGGAGGCGGTCTCATTGATAGCCATCTCACTGGCTTTGGCGGCGGCTGTCGTGACTCTGTTCCAAACCTCCACGGCGGCGAACCTCATCACATGCTCCACGGCATTTGGAGCGAATATGTCCGTAGGCATATTCACAATCGTCCTTGGACTTTTCTTCGCTGTTGTGGCGAGCCTTTATCCGGCTTTCTACATCACCTCTTTCTCACCGGCGCTTGCTCTAAAGGGATCGTTCGCGTCAAGCTCCAAGGGTCGTGTGTTCAGGTACTTGCTTGTCGGATTGCAGTTCCTGATCTCCATCTCGCTGATCATCTGCGCCACTTTCGTGGGACTTCAGAGAAAGTACATGCTCAGTCATGACATGGGATTCGACCGTGAGGAACTCCTCACCGCCAATCTGAACCGTACAGTCGCAAAATCCTCTGAGGCTTTGAGCTCCAAGCTCCTTGAGGATCCACAGATCAAGGACATCTCATGGGCGGATGGCGACCTTGTGCAGCCGAGCCGTATGGGTTGGGGCAGAATGTACAAAGGTGAACAGATCAGCTTCCAGTGCTATCCTGTCGCTTGGAACTTCCTGCAATTCATGGGCATTCCGGTTGTCGAAGGCCGTGACTTCACCCAAGCCGACGAGCAGTCCGAAAACGGAGTGTTCATATTCAATGAGGCTGCGAAGAACAAGTTTGGCTTCACCTTGGAGGAAAAAATGCCGGGTCACATGGATGAGGGTGATGCGGAGGTCGCAGGCTTCTGCCGCGATTTCAACTTCACTTCCTTGAAGAACGAGGTGTCACCTTTGGCTCTGTACATATTCGGAAAACATCCTTGGCGTCCTCTCACCACGCTTCTGGTGCGCACCGAGAAGAACGCCGACATCCCGGCCATAATGAAGAAAATCGCTGCCGCGGTTTCCGAGATAGACCCGACCGTCAATCCGGATAACGTTGACGTCCAGCTCTTTGACAAGAAACTTCAGGGACAGTATGTGACCGAGGCCAACTTCTCCCGTCTCATCACCCTCTTCACCCTGCTCGCGATCATCATCTCGCTGATGGGAGTCTTCGGACTCGTGATGTTCGAGACTGAATATCGTCGCAAGGAAATCGGAGTAAGGCGTGTGAACGGAGCCACGATAGGTGAGATTCTGAAGATGTTCAACATTGAGTTCGCGAGGATCGTGCTGATCTGTTTCGTGATAGCTACTCCTATCTCATGGTGGATAGTCAACCGCTACCTGTCCGGGTTCGCCTACAGGGTGCCGATCCACATCTGGGTGTTCGCTTTGGCACTTGTCGCTGTGCTGCTGATCACAGCACTGGTCGTCACGGCACGCTGCTACGGTGCCGCCACCGAGAATCCAAGCGTCACGCTGAAGAAAGAATAGCCATGGCAGGCCGGAGCTCTGGCTTTACGAATATAAATTTAGAGAAATCAGCACATTAGAAAAATTATTTTCAATGAATATGTTGGAGCGGCTCGCTATTTGCGGGTCGTTCCTTTTTGTTAACAAGCGGTACGTGCCTGGTTTGCGATCTGGCATATTCCCGTTAAATTCAACCACATAATTTATGAAGCGTTCAACTTTTTTCTTAGCCATCGCATTGGCCGCAGCGGCCTTGATGGCATCGTTTCAGAACTGCCGCGCCTGCACAGGCATCACCCTCAAAGCCAAGGATGGAACCACTGTCGTAGCCCGCACGATCGAGTGGGCCGCCTCCGACAATGAATGCCGTTGGGTTGTCGTACCACGCGGGCACACATGGAAATCCTTCATCCCCGGTGGCGGGACCGGCAGAAGTTTTACCAATGAATATAGCTACGTCGGTGTCGCTGTGGTACAGGACGAGCTGATGATGGAGGGAATGAACGAGAAAGGCCTTTCCGCCGGCCTCTTCTATTTCCCTGACTACGGAAAGTATGAGGAATATTCCGAAGCGAATCGTGATACGAATATCTCTGATTTCCAGCTCGTTTCTTATATCCTCGGACGCTGCGCCACAGTCGAGGAGGTCAAGGCCGAGATCGCGAAAGTGCATATTCATGGATTCGACCCTCGTTCCTCGACCGTGCATTGGCGGTTCGCCGAGCCTTCGGGCCGCCAGATCGTGCTGGAGATCATTGACGGGAAATGCGTCTTCTATGAGAACACTGTCGGTGTGCTGACCAATTCTCCGTCCTTCGACTGGCATCTGACCAATCTCAACAACTACGTCAACCTGCTTCCGGGACGCACCGAGCCTCACACACTCGGGAATATGTCCCTATCCTCTTTCGGTGGGGGAAGCGCGATGCTTGGTCTGCCAGGTGACTTCACCCCTCCTTCAAGGTTTGTCCGCGCGGCCTTCTTCCAGAACACCGTTCCCGTGAAGCCGAATGCGTGGGAGTCCGCCATGCAGGCCTTCCATATTCTCGGATCGATGGAGATTCCGATCGGGGCGCAGTTCGCGCAAGGACAGGAACCGGCTGACATTCCGAGTGCAACCCAGTGCACTTGTGTCAGTGACATGTCAGGTTTGAATTTCTACTACCGCTCGATGTACGATGGAGGCATCAGATGCATTGACCTTAAGGAGATTAACTTTAAGAAAGTCGGTTTGAGATCCGAACCGCTCATCCCTGCCAAGAAGGAATTTGTCCATTATATTAAATTTTAATAATTAAAATTGCGAACATGCCGTTTCGGGCATGCTTTTAGCATTTGAATATTTCGTTTGTTGAATTTTTAAAATATCAATACTATGATTTCAGAGAAACTTGTTAAAGCTTTCAACGATCAGATTGTCGCTGAGCTTTGGTCTTCAAATCTTTATCTTCAGATGGCTTTCTACCTTAAGAAAGAAGGATGGAACGGCTCCGCAAACTGGATGCTCAAACAGGCTGACGAGGAGAAAGAGCACGCCCTCAAGCTTGCTGACTATGCCATCAAGCGTGGCGGTGAGGTCAAGGTCGGAATGATTGATGTCGTTCCTGACGGTTGGGGTTCGCTTCAGGATGTGTTCGAGAACGTTTACGAGCATGAATGCCACGTATCCAAGTTGATCAATGATCTTGTCGATGTGGCTGTGTCAGAGAACGACAAGGCCACGGTTGAGTTCCTGAATTGGTTCATCCGTGAGCAGGTTGAGGAGGAGGATTCCGCCTTGTCAATTGTCGAGAGGCTCAAGAAGGCTGGCGAGACTGGTGCGTTCTTTGTTGACGCTGAGCTTGCGAAAAGGTAATTCTTTACGATGAAAACTTCAGAAGGGGCTGACCGGGATTCCGGCCAGCCCTTTTTTATGTCACTTCGGCACCATCTGGTTGGAGAGCCTGCCGAACCACGGTTGGAGAGCCTGCCGAACCACGGTTGGTGAGCTTGTCGAACCATAAGGACGGTCACTTCGACAAGCTCAGTGACCGATGATGTCGTCAATGTCCCCCGCTCTGTGGTCGCTGAGCTTGTCGAAGCGACATCTTATCAAATAACGCAGCCGACAATTCTGATTTTTTACCAATTTGTAAAATTATAATTTTGTTTTTTAAAGGTTTAATGGATACCTTTGTAAAACATATAAAATGTTACAATAACGAATAAAGATATTTATGTCACGTTTTCTTGATCCGCCAAAGGCGGGCAAACCTCTCGCAGAAGACAAGATGGACAAAACCTATAAGGCAATGCGTACCAAGGTCTTTCTGGGTGCATTTTTTGGCTATGCGGCCTATTATCTTGTACGCAAAAACCTTTCGCTCGCAGCTCCGGACATGATCCATGACGGCATCATTGACGCCGGAAAGGCCGGACTTGCGATGTCAGCGGTCTCGATAGCCTACGCGTTTTCCAAATTCATCATGGGAAGCGTTTCCGACAGGTCTGATGCACGAAAATTCCTTTGCGTGGGATTGGTCCTATCGGCTCTGACGATGATTTTGACTGGACTTATCCCGTTCGGGACGAACACGACTGTGAACACCGTGATCATATTCACACTCATGCTTGTGGTCGGCTGGCTGAGCGGTTTCGGCTGGCCTCCTTGCGGCAGGATCATGGCCCACTGGTTCAGCCAGAACGAACGAAGCTTCAAGATGAGCGTGTGGAATGTCTCCCACACCATCGGCAGCTTCTCGCTTGGATTCCTCGCCATCGCCGGTGTGATGCTTTTCGATGCGTTCGGTGTGACTCAGAGCTGGAGGGGAGACTTCATATTCCCTGCTGTCGTTGCACTTCTTATCGCGGTATTCTGCTGGTGGGCAATCCGCGATACGCCTGAATCTTGCGGCCTTCCTTCCGTCCAGGACTGGAGAAAGGACTGGTCCGGCATCAAATCCAAGGGCTCCGCTGACGAGAAACTTCCGTTCAAGACCCTGTTTGTGGACTATGTGTTCAAGAACAAGCTTCTGTGGATCGTCGCCATCTCAAATGTGGCCGTCTATATGGTCCGCTACGGCATCGGTGACTGGGCTCCGACCTATCTTCAGGAAAAGTCCATCATGACCGCAGCCGAGAGCAAGGTGGCATTCTCCGTGCACAACATAGTAGGCGCTGTTGGCACGCTTGCCTGCGGCTGGGCCACATCCAAGATATTCAAAGGCCGCTGCGCCCCGATGAACGTGATCTGCATGTTCTTCTGCCTGCTTGGCGTTCTTCTTTACTGGATGGTCGGTTCTGGAGTCATCGCTGCTTCTCCAGCTTTGCAGAAGACCTTGATCTACATCGCCTTGTGCCTTATCGGCTTCTTCATCTACGGCCCTGTGGCCCTGACCGGAGTCCAGGCCCTGAACCTCGTGCCTAAGAATGCTGCCGGAACCGCTGCCGGATTCGTTGGCTTGTTCGGCTACCTCCTCGGAGACGCTGTCTGCTCCAAGATCCTTGTCGGTGGAATCGCCGTCGGCAGCTCCTGGGACACCGCCATGCTCTCAGTAGCCGTAGGCGCCCTCATCGGAGTCTTCCTCTGCGCCCTCCTGATAAGGAGCGAAAGGAATCTGGCCAGGTCTAACGCTTAGTTTTTGCTAAAGTTCACTAACTGACGCTTGCTTACTGAAGACGTTTTTCGATTCATCTGTTGCGGCTTTGCGGCACCTTGATGAGGCGGGTGGTGTCGTAGCCTCGGTGTCTGGCTTCAGCGACGTACTTGTTGACGGTGTCTTGGGATGGGCTTGGGGTGCGGGACAGAATCCAGAGGTAGCTGTCGTTTGAACTTCCCACGAGGGCGGTGGTGTAGTCATCGTCAATCATCAGAATCCTGTAGTCGGAATAGAAGAACATGAAGAAGGACACTCTTAACAGGGCGGGGGCGGCCTCTGGTTCCGGCTGTTTGGCCTTGCCGTGGATGACATCAACCGCGTCAACCCTAACGATGTCGAGTCCATATCGATCATCAAGGATGCCGCTGCGCCGCTATATGGCTCCCGTGCAGCATTTATACTCTGATTAAATTGAAAAGGGTTTCCGGTAATGACTCCGGAAACCCTTTTCTGATGTGTTTTTTCACTCTCGGCCTGACACCCGAACAGAGTGCGGTTGAACTTGTTCGGATTACCGTGGCGTTCAGCAGGGAAGAATCTGGCTCTAAACCAACAGACATGCAAATCAAAACAGATTCTAATAATTTTTTAGCTTGTTTGTGATGTCGATGTCGTAGTAAGTCCCGACGAAACCGTGGAATTCTTTCTTCATATCTTCCAGAATTTCAGGATTATCAGCGGCTATGTCGTGCCGTTGCATCCTGTCTTTGGCAACATTGAACAAAACATAGTCTGGAACATTTCCAAGATCTACCTTCTTTGTCTTTCTGTATGCGGGACCGTAGTACGGTGGGATCATGATGTAGTCTCCCTTTCGCATCGCAAGACGGCTTTTGGCCTCGACAATCAGTGACTTGCGCCCCTTGCCTTTGCCAAGGAACGCGTTTAGATAGTTTTGGGAATCAAGGTTGTCAGGGGTTTCGGCTCCTATCAATGATGCCAGAGACGCATAATAGTCAAGCTGGGACACGAGCTCATTGGAGACCACCCTGCGGGTATGTCCTTTCCACCAAATGATCATCGGGACGTGAGCGCCTCCGTCATAAAGACTGTATTTCCCACCGCGAAGTTTTCCGTAGGCGTCATGATCATTCCTATGTTCGTAAGCCTGATCGACATAACCATCTTGAAGGACAGGCCCGTTGTCAGAAGTGAAAATCACGAGTGTGTTGTCGAGAATGCCCTTTTTCTCCAGATAACTGAGAACTTCGCCTACACACCAGTCAGCCTCCACGACAGCGTCTCCCCTTGGCCCAAGATTAGTAGCTCCCACAAACCTCTGGTTAGGGGTGCGCGGAACATGTGGCTGGTGCAGACCATAATAAAGGAAGAACGGCTTGCTTTCATCGCGCGTGTCGATGTAAGTCTTCACCTTGTCTACGAAATAGTCTGCCATATCCTCGTCCACCCAACGTGCCTTTTGTCCGCCACGCATATACCCGATGCGAGGTATTCCATTGATGATGGCCTCGTTGTGATGATGATCCCACATCATCCGAATCATGTCCAAGTCTTTTTTCCCGTCAGGCTCTCCCGGAAAATTGTGCTTGTAGCTGACCTCGATCGGATCATTCGGATCAAGATTCAGGACATCACCGTTTTCCACATAGACTGTCGGCACCCTGTCATTCGTCGCAGCGATCAGACATGAATAGTCAAATCCTATGTCATTGGCGCAAGGATAGATATGTTTGTTCCAGTCAAGGTTCCCATTGCCCATGCCTAGGTGCCACTTGCCGATCGCCCCTGTCTGGTAGCCGTTGGCCTGCATCATCTTGGGAATTGTCGGCATGTCTGTTGATATCAGCAGGGGAGCGTCTCCCGGAAGAATCCTGGCATCAGCGTTTCTCCATGGATATTCTCCTGTAAGGAGGCCGTAACGGCTTGGAGTCGATGTGGCCGATGTCGCGTATGCATTGTTGAAAATCACACCGTTTGATGCCAGAGAGTCTATGTGGGGAGTCGGTATCGTACCGTATCCGTATGCACTCACATCGCCAATCCCCAAGTCATCTGCTATGATGAGAAGTATGTTGGGTTTCTGTGGCTTGTGAACCTTAGCGTCAGCGCATGTCACTCCGGCCACTACCGGAAGTGCCGCAAGTCCGATCAGTGATTTGGTTTTCATATAAATGCTTGTATTATTTCCCGAAATAAACAGAACAAAGTTACGTTTTTCCGGCGATTATTCAATTTTTCTTTATCGTTGTCAGGCAGTATGGACCAATGTAGGTGTTGATGTTCTCAGGTCTGTGCAGGAAGATTGTAGCCACGTCGGCGTCTTCCGGAACCTCGATGTACGAACGATTCCTTAACGACAGCCGAGGCTGAGAAGACAGCGAGAACAGGTTGGCTCCAAGCAGCAGTGTGAGTGTTAACGGTTGCGGCTTTGCGGCACCTTGATGAGGCGGGTGGTGTCGTAGCCTCGGTGTCTGGCTTCAGCGACGTACTTGTTGACGGTGTCTTGGGATGGGCTTGGGGTGCGGGACAGAATCCAGAGGTAGCTGTCGTTTGAACTTCCCACGAGGGCGGTGGTGTAGTCATCGTCAATCATCAGAATCCTGTAGTCGGAGTAGAAGAACATGAAGAAGGACACTCTTAAGAGGGCGGGGGCGGCTTCCGGATTCGGTTGTTTGGCCTTGCCGTGGGCTGTCTTTGATTTCCCGTCCAACCAGCCGGTATTCAGAACTTCGATCTTGCCGTCATCCCGGAGGACATATTCAGCGCGGACATCGGTCATTCCTCTTTCAAAGGAGTGGTCGTATCTGGCGATTTCGTACCATGTTCCGAGATAGCGTGAGAGATCAAGCTTGGCAACGGGGGTGTTGTCGATGTTGCCTGCGTGCAGGGACATAGGGAGCAATGCTGATGCGGACATCACTGCCAACAATTTTAGGATACTTCGCATGATTTTAGGTTTTAATGTTATTGTAATTATTGGACAGTCAGTAATTTGCAAATATGATGCCTGATGTCTTTCCTAGCATATCATACCCATGTGCGAATGCTGCCCTCAAGATAAGGCAGCATAACATCCTTTGCAATCTCGTCATTCCATGGGAAGTGACAAGAATATCACAGTTTAAAAACGTTGATTAGTAGATTAATAGGCAATACCCTCGTATTTTACTTGAGTGCCTCCACCTGCTCAGCCGTCAGCCCCGTGACGCTGACAATCTGTGCCAGAGGCATCCCGATGCCCAGCAAAGCCATGGCCACCTCGGTCTTACCCTCGGTCTTACCCTCAGCCTTACCCTCGGCCAGCCATTTCTCCTTGCCTTCCCGAAGTCCCCTGCGGTAGCCCTGCAACTCGCTGCCCTCAAGATAAGGCAGCATCTCATCCTTTGAAATCATATCACTGAAATAACTTTCTATCTGCTCGTTACTAAGTCCGCGAATGCGCATCGCCCCTTCCAACTCCTTGAACCAAGGACCATTTGCAGCAGCGGTTCTTGCAAAGATACTGAAATTTCTGAATATCCTGCACCATCCTGCGACGGGGCTGTCATATTCCTGAGCGTAGCGCATAATCCTCGGAAGTTCCAGAAGGTGGAAAGACATCTGGTTGCCGAACACCTCTCCAGTCTCGATCTCCAACGTGTGATACTGGTAAAGGATCTTGTCCTCTGGTGAATTAAGGTGTGAATCCTCGTAGTTCATGATGCAGACAACCTTGACGGGGGAGAGGGCATACTTCTTGTCTCCAGCCTTCATCTGCTTGGCCACGAGTCTCGAACCGTAGTAGAACAACCTGTCGCGCTGATCCGACCGTGTAGTCTTCTGCATCTCGCACAGGAACGTACTCCCATCGGAAGTCTTACAGAGCAGGTCGAAGATAACCTTCTTGTCAATAGGCTCTAGGCCAAGCCGTTCAGTGCTCTGGAACTCTACTGACGTGATGCTTTCCTGCAATATGTCGTTGAGAAGCAAAATGAGCAGATTAGGATGGCTCTGAAACACATACTTGAATGCCCAGTCGCAAGTGAGGTCAAGATATTCAGACACAGCCATCTTCCTCGCCAGTTCGTCCTTTTCCTCTTCTGTCATGCTCCGGAAGAGCTCCCGCTTTTCCATAAGTCTCCGGCATTGGCGGTAGCGCTTGAGGTACTCCAGTTCCTCTTCGCATACGGTTGTTTTGCCTGCAATGTCACGATTGTCTTCCTTTTCGGTCACCATGCCCTTTGCCGTAGTGGCCGTGCTTTTTGAATTTCTCATAGTAAATGAATGGATTAATGGTTATTTATCTATCAGATCCGGAGCCCATTCTCCGGAACACCTCCGCAAAATCGGCATTGTAAACGTAAAAAATGAAAAGAAACAGAAAAATCGTCTAAAGAAACAGAAATATTTTTTCTTTATGTAACGAGTAGTGACGGTTGGCCGCTTACTGAACATTCCCAGAATGCCAGTTGAACATAATTACATTTTCTCCAACGATTATTCAGTCTTGATCGTCGTCAGGCAGTAAGGACCCGCGTAAAGCACGGTGCCACGGCTGAAGAGTTGCTGGAGCGTAGGAGCGTTCTCTAACTTGGAGGTGGTAGTGATGATTGTCAGTGGCTTGTCGGAAGCGAGTGCGTCTTTGACGAGGCGGTCCGGCTCCTTGCCGTAGTCGGTGATCTGGCGGCCGATGTAGGCGTCGATGTTTTCCGGCCTGTGCAGGAAGACTGTCGCCACGTCGGTGCCTTCCGGAACTTTGGTGCAGATCGCTCCGTAGCCGATGTACGGGTTGATGTCCTTGATGACGGCTGAGGCGGAGAAGACAGCAAGAAACAGGCTGGCACCAAGCAGCAGGATGGGAATATTCCAGACTTTACGTTTGACGAGGAAGCATATTCCTAGAATATTTGCTAATGTCAGCAGTATGATGCCGTTGATTACCGGTGCCTCGCGGGCGAAAGGATATTCACTCAGAAGGTCCTCCACCGCTGGGATGCGTACCGCCCCGAAGAGAAGAAGCAATGCGGCCAATCCGATGATAGTGAATATGATCGAGAATATTCCGACAGACCATCTCATCCACCATCGCTCCCCGATGCGGCCAATCACGATCGGAAACAGATAGACGCTGAACGGGAAGACCGGCACAAGGTAGATCGGGAGCTTGGAACTGAATGAGGACAGCATCGCTATGGTGGCGATGATCGTGCAGAGAAATAAAACCTCTAAGTCGGAACGCGCGGGAACATATTCCTTTGCACGCTGGTTAATGTCTGCCTTTGCGCCCTCTGTTACATTTGAGTTGTGCGAAAGGGTGGCTTCCCTTGTAGGTAGCAGTGACGCAACAAAACTTCCGACCAGCAGCAGGCAGTACGGTGCCAGACACCATAAGATGGCTACGAGATAGAACCAGAACGGCTTTGCATGGGTGAATGCGTTGACTGCCCGCCCGACTGTCTGTTTGACCAGCAGATTGTCGATGTACTCTGGGCCGCCCTCGAACCAAACGCATCCGAGCCAGACGACCGCAAGTCCAGCGATGATGCCCCAAGTCTTAAGTCCTAGATACTTGCCGAATCCTTTCCAGTCCCGTTTCACAGCGAGGAACACGGCTATTGCCAGCGGAGGCATCAGAAGACCCACAGGCCCCTTTGTGAAAAGCGCGAGGAATATCCACACGGGAAGCATCACGGAATCAGATTTCCGGCTGCCCTCCTTGGTGTACATCCTGTAGAACGTCCAGAGAGCAAGAACGATGAACAGGCACATCAGCATGTCCATCCTCAGTACGATCATGGTTCCGAGGAACATAACGCACGTCAGTGTCATTCCGGCCATTGCCATCCTGCTCATCACCGACTTGCCTTTCATCACCCATTTGTCCATTATCCCAACGATGCCGAACGCAGGAATCAGCGAGAACATCGAAAGAGCGAGGCAACTATGGTGGCCGAACAGCAGCTTGCACAGCATCACAATCCAAAAATAGAGCGGAGGTTTGTCCGCGTAAGGGATGCCGTGGTTGTAAAACGCGAATATATGTCCGTTCGCGATAGCCTCGTCTGCTATGCTGAGGTATCTCAATTCGTTGGAAGGAGTGAAATCCCTCGTCATCATTATCGGGAATAGGCAAACGAATGTGAAGGCGAAAACCGCCATCAAGGGGTGGCGGGTGAATATGTTGCCTTGACTTGTCTTAAGACTGTCATTTAGCATCTGAAGATTCTTTTTTGCCTGGCCCCAAGACCAGATTCCTTATATAAACCACAAAACCGAACACTTGACCGAGGATCAGCACAGGGTCAAGACGGATGATTCCATAAATGATGATCATTCCGGATCCGACAATACTGATGAGCCAGAAGCCTGCCGGCAGCACCGACATGTGCCTGCGGTGCGAGTAGATGAACTGGTAGATAAAGCGAAGAGTAAACATCAGCTGGCCTGTCGAGCCGAACACCACGAGCCAAATAGGAATGTCGCTGTTGCGGAAAAAGTTTTGTGAATATTCCTGAGCGTCTTTTAGCAGTAGTAGTGCCGCGACAAACGGAAGTGCCGGCAGCAGGATCTTCGTCATAGTCTTCATCCTATGCCAGATACCGTTGGTGTTCAGGTTCCAAAGATAAATGAAGTAGGCGATGAACTGACCGAGGATGATGGAGAAGTCATTCCTCAGGACTCCGTAGATGAACATAAGGCACGCCCCGATCACGCTGAAAATCCAGTACGAGACAGGCGAGACCGACTTGTGTGCCATCTCTGATTTCAGCCATTGGAGCGTGGTCCTAAGTCCGAAGAATGCCTGGGCCGAGAATCCTAGGGTGAGGGTAAGCCATGTGGGAATGTTCTCAAACATATTCCTGAAGATTAATTCCGTTCACCGACATTGCTATCCCCGACTGAATAGTTGATGTACCGTGGCTTCATCCATCTGTAGGCGAAGCAGTCCGCGAACGGGCCCCAGAGTCTGTTCCAAAGGTGGAACTTGGATGTCCCGGCTACACGTGGGAAGTGCCTCACGGGTACCTGACCGAAACTTCCGCCTTCTTGTAGTAGGATCAGCGCGGGCAGGAATCTGTGCATTCCCTTGAACATCGGGATTCTCTTGGCCGCGTCCGTGCGGATGATCTTGAGAGGACAGCCGGTGTCCTTGGCTCCATCGTGAGTCATCATATTCCTGAATCCGTTGGCGATTTTGGACTGGATCCGTTTAAATGCGGTGTCCTTGCGGTTCGCCCTGTAGCCGGTCATCAGAGTGTGCTCCTTCATCCCGTCCAGCAGGAGGTTGAAGTCCTCCGGAGTGGTTTGAAGGTCAGCGTCCATGTAGCCGACATATTCGGAGAAAGCATAGTCGAATCCGGCCTTGATTGCTGCGCTGAGTCCAGCGTTCTTGGAGAAACTGATGTAGAAGATGTCCTTGTTCCGGGAGCATACCTCTTGGATCAGTTTGAGGCTGCCGTCCTTCGATCCATCGTCCACGAACAGCGCGCACGTTGGGACCTTGCTATGAGGAATGAACTCAGACAGAGCCTTTTCCAGATTGTGGATGTTGTCCTCCTCATTGAAGACCGGCACCACGATAGTAAGGGAATATTCAGATGTTCTGTTCATGAGTGCAATATTTAGTCTTAAGAAATTAAGATTTTTTATTTGACAAAATATTGCTTGAAGGGTTTAAAGCAGCCTTTTGACCATCTTGAAGAACCTGTAAGGCATGTACCTGAACGGCAGATCCAGCCACGTCGGTGTGATTACGACGGCCCGATAGTGCGTGAACGCGTCGAAACTGCGTTTGTGGTGGTAGCTGCCGAGGCCGGAGTTTCCCACTCCACCGAACGGAATATTCTCGTTGGCGATGTGCATGATCGTGTCGTTGATGCAGGCTCCACCGGAGGATGTGTGGCGAAGGACGTGATCCCCTTGGCTTCCAAAATAGTACAGAGCCAGCGGCTTTTCCCTTGATGTCACGAATGAGATGACCTCATTGATGTCCTTGAACGTCTGCACCGGGAAGATTGGCCCGAAGATCTCCTCACGCATCACCGGAGCGTCCGGTGAGACCTCATCCAGAACTGTAGGCTCAAAGTACCTTTCCTCACGCTCGGTTAGGCCTCCGAAAGCGATCCGCCCGTCTTTAAGATAACCCTCAAGGCGGTCGAAAGCCTTGTCGTTCACGATTCTGACAAAGTGCTTAGTCTCATGCGGATTGTCTCCGAGAAGAGTCTTGAAGTTGATTTTCAGTTCTTTAATGAACTCGTCCTTGATGTCCTCGTGAAGCATCAGATAGTCCGGAGCAATGCAGGTCTGCCCAGCGTTGAGGCTTTTTCCCCACGCGATACGTTTCGCTGCCACCTTGATGTCAGCGTCCTTGTCCACGATGCACGGGCTCTTTCCACCGAGTTCCAGCACGACCGGCGTAAGGTTCTTAGCGGCGGCTTCCATCACGATCCTTCCGAGCGACGGGCTGCCGGTGAAAAATATGAGATCCCAGCGTTCAGCCAGCAGGGCTGAGTTGACCTCGCGGTTCCCTTGGACGACAGCGACATATTCATCGCTGAAAGTGTCCTCGATCATTTGCTGGGTGACCTTGGAGACGTTCGGGACGTAAGGTGATGGTTTCAGGACCGCTGTGCAACCGGAGGAGATGGCACCAACGAGCGGAGTAAGAAGCAGCTGCACCGGGTAGTTCCACGGTGAGATGATCAGCGCTGTACCAAGCGGCTCGCTGATGATCCTGCTTCGTGACGGGAACATCTTCAGCGGAGTGGGGACCCTTCGCGGCCTGCTCCATTTCCGGATGTCATGAATATGGCTGCGTATCTCTCCGAGCAGTATGCTGACCTCTGTCAGATAAGCCTCCTCGTAGGACTTGTGAAGGTCCGTCCACAGGGCCTCGCACAGCGGCTTCTCCCATTTGCGCACCGCCGCCTCGAACGCCTTGAGCCGCTCCTGCCGCCATTTCACGTCAAGTGTGGCCCCGCTTCTGAAAAAGCGTTCCTGCCGCTCCCTTATCTCCTTTATCCTTTCAACCGAAGTATTATCCAACATCATGATGCTTTACGAATATGTCGCCTCAAAGGTAGTGATTTACTCTTGATATTCAGAACCCACATCCTCTGTTTCCGAATATTTCCACTTTATGACTACCTTTGCCGTATGGACGCGATGAACAAGGAAATGCTGCGCCTGGCTCTGCCGAGCATACTCGCCAACCTGACCGTGCCGCTGGTCGGAATGGTGGACATAGCCGTGGCCGGGCATCTTAACGCTTCCGCAGCGGCTCTGATCGGAGGCATCTCGGTCGGATCACTGATGTTCGATCTGCTTTACTGGAACTTCGGATTCCTGCGGGCCGGAACCGGTGGAATGACCGCCCAGGCTTTCGGACGGGAGGACTGGGACGATTGCGCCGGCAATCTTACAAGGGGAGTCGGCTTGGCTTTCATCATCGCATTTGCCTTGCTCCTGATCCAATGGCCGTTCCAGAAACTGATCTTTCTCTTTGTCGGATGCTCGGAAGAAGTCCGGACCCTTGCCCTTGAATATTTCTACATCCGCATCTGGGCCGCCCCCGCGACTCTCAGCCTGATGGCGTTCCGTGGATGGTTCATCGGGATGCAGGACACGTTCAGCTCGATGCTGACCGACATTATAGTAAACGGTGGCAACGTCCTGTTCAGCCTTTTGCTGACTTTCGGGATTCCAGGAGCCGGATTTGGCGGCATTGGCTTCAAGGGAATAGCCTTGGGGACGGTTGTCGCACAATATTCAGGACTCTTGTTCGCGTCAAGCCGTGTCGCCCTGAAATTCAGGAATGTCTTCGGAGAGGTGTCGCTTCAAGTGTTCAGGGCGGCTTTCGAGGGTGACAAGATAAGGAGATTCTTTTCCGTCAACCGTGACCTTTTCATCCGCTCGGTCTGCCTGATAATAGTCTATCTTGCGTTCACCGCCATCTCCGCCCGTTTCGGAGACGTGTTGTTGGCTTCCTGCTCGATAATGCTCAAACTCCTTTTGGTTTTCTCATACTTCACTGACGGATTCGCTTTCGCCGGTGAGGCACTCACCGGAAAATTTGTCGGTGTCCGTTGGCCTCAGATGGTAAGGCAGACTGTTGACTACACATTCGGATGGAGTATGGGGATAGGTGTAATCTTTGTGTTCATCTATGCGGTTTCCGGAATGTCGATGGTCCGTCTTCTGACATCCGACGGCATTGTGGTCGAGGCCACCCGCACGTTTATGCCGTGGCTGATATTCTTCCCGCTGATCAGTTGTCCGGCTTTCACCTGGGACGGCATCTACACCGGCGCCACAGCCACCAAAGCCATGCGAGACTCCAACATCGGCTGCGTTGTCGCATTCTTTGTGATCTGGTTTTCTGGGATATTCCTGTTCCGCCTCACCGGCTTTGCCGCCGCCCATCTCCTCTTTGCCGCCTACTACTCCCATCTCATCTACCGCTCCCTCTACCAAACCTTCCTTTACCGTAAAGCCGTCCTTGCTCCGATTCAATAATTTAATCGGATACTGTATATTCCGAGTGATTCAAAGCGTTGGGAACAGAATATGCAGAATGAATGAAAAAATTCTTAAATTTGTGACATTATGGCTATTATTGTATTAAATACGATAGAGTATCTTGTACTCATTGTTTCTGGGTTCGCTGAAAGATGTAATATTTCGGAGGCTCAGGCTTATGCGTATCTTAGTGACTATGGTGCAATGGCTTTGTGCGAGAAGCACTACGGGGTTATGCACACACTGTCAGTTGAAGATAACATCGACAGCCTTATTAATTATTGCAGGAGAAAAGGTGGAACGATATGAGGCTATATCATGGATCTAATATTCTGATCAAGTCCATTGATTTATCCCTTTCTAAACCGAATAAGGATTTTGGACGGGCTTTCTATCTGTCTCCCGATGAGAGTCAGGCGATGGAGATGGCTTCATTCAAGGCAGATCTTTTAGGTGGCGAGAAAGTTGTGAGTGTGTTTGAGATAGATTCCTTTGAAGAACTTTCCGTTAAGAGATTTGATGCTTATACTGAGGAATGGGCTCGTTTTGTATATGATCATAGAACTGCACCTAATGGAGAAACATTCCACGACTTTGATGTGGTTTATGGCCCGATAGCGAATGACAGAATAGGGGCTCAGATAACTCGCTATAAACAAGGATATATCACATTTGAAGAATTTCTAATTAGGATAAAGTATATTAAAGGAATTACATATCAATATGCTTTTTGTACCCAGAAAGCGATTGACAGACTTATAAAGATATGAAGGTGACTCGGGAAGAATTCCAGAATATGAAGGAAGAGATCGTTAAGGATATGATTGTTTTCCGGATGGAAGAAACGGGGTGTTCTATGCAGCAGGCTTTGGATGAAGTCTATCGGTCCCGCCTATTTGAGAAGTTATGTGACCCTGCGAGTGGATTGTACTTTCAGTCTTCCAGATATGTATATTCATACCTTCAGGATGAGTTACGGCATTAGCGTTTTCTGAAATATTTACCGACAACGGGCAGTGATGAGAGCGGGAAGTCGCGCTTGATGATGACGGCGCAGAAGGCGAGGATCAGGACGGTGTTGACAGCGATGGCTGGCCAAGTACTGAAATGTGAGTTGGCGTAGGTCATTCCTAAGAATAGAATCAGTGCAAGGCTGACATACAGCGCGATGTCCTTAAGCGGGTACTTGATAGGAAACTTTTTCTGGCCGACAAAGTAGGACAGCACCATAGCCACCCCGTAGCCGGCGAAACCGGCCCAGGCGCAGGCCATGTAACTGAACTTAGGGATGAACAGGATGTTCACGCCAAAGAGGACAATACATCCGATGCCGGAGAACAACGCGCCCCAAAGTGTCTGGTCTGTAAGCTTGTACCAGAAAGAGAGGTTGAAATAGATTCCCATCATGATCTCGGCTGCCATCACGATCGGCACGACCTTAAGGCCTTCCCAATAGCTTTGGCCGATGATGTACTTCAAGATATTCATGTACCCTATGACGCAGAGGAAGGCGAGGAGGGTGAATATTATGAAGTACTTCATCGCCTTGGCGTACATCTCCTTGCTGTTCTTGTCAGCCGCGCTGCCGAACACGAAAGGTTCGTAGGCATAGCGGAAAGCCTGGGTGATCATCGCCATGATCATCGCGATCTTGATGCTGGCTCCGTAGATGCCAAGCGGCACGGATGAGCCTTCCCCGTATATGAACGGGAATATGATCTGCGATCCGCTCTGGTTGAGGATTCCGGCTATGCCAAGCACAAGGATAGGCCAACTGTAGCCCAGCATCCGTTTCAGCAGTTTTCCGTCGAATCCGAACTTGAATCCCCTTAGTTCCTTCCAGAAGAAAAGTGTGATCGTCGCTGTGCAGAACAGGTTGATGTAGAACACGTAACCCACGTCAAACCCGCTGTCGTAGATCCCAAACGGATTCGCTCCCAGCTTCGGCAGAATCACAAAGTAAGCGATATTCAGGAATATATTCAGTCCGATGAAGAGCAGTTTCAGGGCTGCGAATTTAAGCGGACGCTTCTTGTACCTCAGGTACGAGAACGGAATGCATTGGAAAGCGTCTATCGCCACCGTGGCGGCCATCGCCCAGACGTAGGATGGATGGTCAGCGTAGCCAAGGGCCGAGGAAATCGGACTTATGAACAGCACGACTATCCCAACGAACAGCACCGAAGTCGTCAGCACCGAAGTCAGAATCGTGGAATATACCTTGTCCGGATTCTCTCCCTCTTTGTTGGCGAACCGGAAGAACGTGGTCTCCATCCCGTAGATCAGGATCACCAGCAGCAGGGCCGTGTAGGCGTACAGGTTCGTCACGACACCGTAGGCACCGCTTGACGAAGCGATGACGTGGGTGTAAAGCGGGACGAGAAGGTAGTTGAGGAACCTCCCGATGATGCTGCTGAGGCCGTAGATTGCCGTGTCCTTGGCCAATGATTTCAGATTCGCCATTTATCTATTATGTTAATTACCAATGAATATTCACGTCCAGCTCGCTGAACCTTATTCCTCGGTCACTGAGCTTGCCGGTTGCTGAGCCTGCCGAAGCACCGTCCTTATGGTTCGACAAGCTCACCAACCGGACGGTGCCAGCCTATGAGTCTTCGGTCACTGAGCTTATTCCTCGGTCACTGAGCTTGTCGAAGTGACCGTAAGAATCGTGCCGCTGATCTTGCCGAAGCATCGAAGCGACACAAAGTGTTGCTTCGACAGGCTCAGCAACCGATGTGATTATTTGATTCCGTATTTCTTGAGAATCTTCACGATAGGCTTTCTGACGGACTCAGCCCAGAGTGTGTAGCCGTAATCCGACGGGTGTGTTCCGTCCACGGAAGTCTCATGGTCAGGCGCTGTGGCGCAAGTTGCGGTCACGAAATAGACATCGGCATATTTCTTCACCGCTATATTCATAAGGCTGTCAACTACTTCCATTCTGCGCCCCTCGTTCCTGTCGCTGCCAGTGTTGAAGTTGCGGCTCTCCCTGTAGATGGTCTTCTGGAAAATCAGCGGAATGCCTGGATGTGCCGCCTGGACTTTCTCGATGAACGGGAACAGCCTTTCCTTTATCTGCTCCGGAGTAGGGTTTGAGAATGAGTCGAACACGAATGCGTCCACCTTGGCGGCGCACAGCACATCCGCGAAATAGGACTGGAGCTTGCAGTTGCCGCTGCATCCAAGGCTGAGGAACTGGAGTCCTGTCATTCTGGAGAGCTGGTCAGGGTAAGACATTCCGGCTCTGGATGTGCTGATTCCATGCGTGAAGCTGGAACCGAATATTCCGATCCTGTGACGGAAAGGATTCTCGATGGCCTCGATCACAGCGCCTTCGTTTACACCGATCTGGATGGACTTCTCTTCACTAAGGATCGGCAGGTACATCAGGCATTCGTGCATGGAACCGTCCAGGTTGCCGATAAGCACGACATTGTCGTCCGGCTTCTGGTCGTGCGTCACCTTAGAGGCGGCCCAAAGCCATTTCCCGTCCTTCTTTATGTAAAGATCGTAGCCTCTCGCCGCAAGTCCTCCGGTGTTGGTCGGGAACCCCCTGTCAAGGTACTTAGTCTTCACCGTGATCGTCTTCGAGTCAGTCCTGAACGCCACAGCAAGGCCGGCTGACATCCGGACCTGCTTGTTCTCTCCTGTCGTGAACCCCTTGAATCTCACCGTGTCAACCCTATGGTAAGGGTTAGGAGTGTCTGTCATCAGCTTCCCGACCATAGTCAGGTCAGACGCCTCAGTGAAGTTGTACTTCACCGGATTTTTCTGAGCGTAAACCGTCACCACCGAGAGTGACAGCATCAAGATAGCAAAAGTCTTTTTCATATTCGTTGATTTTATCGTTCCGCGTTATTTGTCAAGGCCCCTCATTACTCTGAGGGAGGGCACAAAGGACAAAAATAGAACATTTTCTTCGGTTTTGGTAATTTTTAGCTGGTTTCCTGAATAGGTATGATTCATGGAACTATATGAATGCTTTTTTTTGTATTTTTACGGGTGAAACCAAATTGGATGCAATATGAAGTACCCTATAGGAATACAAAGTTTCGACCAGATCATCAAAGATGGCTTTCTATACATAGATAAGACCAAGATGATTTATGATTTAGTGCAAAATGGAAAGATTTACTTTCTGAGCCGTCCGAGACGGTTCGGCAAGTCTCTTCTCGTTTCTACACTCGAATGTTATTTCCAAGGGAAAAAAGAGCTGTTCAAGGGTCTTGCCATTGATGGGTTGGAAACTGAATGGAAGGAGTATCCAGTGTTCCGTATTGATTTCAACGGCAAGAATTTTACAGAAGGAAGCGAATTGTTAAAAACCTTGACCGGATTTGTAGAGATGCAGGAAGCTGTTTATGGCAAGGATCCATTCCATGACACTCTTGGCGACAGGTTCTGCTATGTGTTGAAATCCGCCCACGAGAAGACAGGACAGCGTGCGGTAGTACTGATAGATGAATATGACAAACCTTTGCTGGACGTGCTGGACACAGGGCTGGACACTATTGTAGATGGTCAAAAAAGGAAAATTGAGGATTGGAACCGTGAGGTGCTGAAAGGGTTCTATTCTGTCTTTAAGGCCGCTGACGACCACCTTCAGTTCGTGTTGCTTACCGGTGTCACCAAATTCTCGCAAGTCAGTGTGTTCAGTGGCTTCAACCAACCTGATGACATCAGCCTGTCGGCCAGATATGACACCTTGTTAGGTGTTACCGAGGAAGAACTTCATACTGTCTTTAAGGAGCAAATCAAGGAGATGGCTTTGGAATATGAGCTGAGCGAGGACGAGATGAAGGCCAAACTTAAGCGGCAGTTCGATGGCTATCATTTCAGCCGCCGGCTTAAGGGAGTGTATAATCCTTTCAGCGTGCTTCGCGCGTTCAATGAAATGTGGATTGACGACTATTGGTTCAAAACGGGCTCTCCAACCTATCTTGTCCGTCTTTTGGCTCATTGCAATGAGAACATCAATGAATTGGTGGGCAGGTATTACACACCGCAAGACTTTGATGACTACAAGGCTGATGTCGAGCGTCCTCTTCCGATGATCTATCAAAGCGGCTATCTCACCATCAAGGGCTACAAGCGCTTGACCAATTCCTATCTTTTGGATTTTCCTAATGACGAGGTGAAACGTGGTTTTGTCACCTTGCTGACATCCAGTTACCTCAAACCAAAGGAGAATCCTGGCTCATGGGTTCTTGACGTGATAGAGGCTTTGGAAGGAGGTAAGCTTGAACAATTGAAAATACTCTTCACGTCTTTTCTGGCGAGCATCCCGTATTCTCAACGTCGCAAGGATGATGAACGGGAGAAGGAGCGTTATTTCCAGTACACCTTTTATCTCATTCTGCGCATGATCAGTTCTTACACCGTCTTCACGGAAAAAGAGCAAAGCGAAGGCAGGGTGGATTGCGTTGTCGAGACTTCTAAAGATGTCTATATCTTTGAATTCAAGCTTGATGGCTCCGCAGAAGCAGCCTTGGACCAAATCAAGGACAAAGGCTATGCTCGTGAATATGAAGCGAGCCGGAAGCGCATCCACTTGATTGGCTGCGATTTTTCTTCAAAAACCGGTACGATTGACGGTTGGGAAGTCTGCTCTGCGAGCAATTCAGACAGGCAGCGCAGTTGATAGTCCTTTAACATATTAATATTCAGACAGCCCCACAACTGATGGGACAGTCTGAATTGTGTCATGCCGGAAGAACCTCTATCAGAACCTGTTGCGCTCGGAGGATCCGGCTGAGCGTCCTTTGTAGTGTGTGGAGGTGGAGTTGAAGCGGTAGCGGAGGGTGAGTTTGAGGGCACGGGAGTCGCTGTAGTTCCACTTGTCCAGGACCATCTGGGAGCCGAATGTGAGCATTGAGTTGTTGGCGGTCTTGAATATGTCGGTGATCTGTAGCTGGATGTCCCAGCCCCAGATGTTCTTGCTGGCGCCGATGTTGATCTGCCAGCTCGGCTTCAAGTTGACTACATCCATGTCTCCAGCCGTGTGGTGGGTGGCATCAGCGTTCAGAAGGAATCCTTTTCCGAGATTGAAAGAGTTGTACAGGCTGGAGAACAAGAGCGGACTGTTCATCCGCAGGACACTGCCGTTATGCTCTATGTCAAAATCCTGTCCCATAAGGCTGAATAGGAGCCTCGGTGACCATATCCCGAACTTAGGAGATAAAGAGAGGATGGCACTGTACTCTGAAATATGATCATAGTTTACATCGGTCATAAGATTGATGGGAGACCCCTCCTCGTAGGGGACAATCAGACCCGCGATGGCGTCCTTGACATACTGATAGCTTGCGGAGAAATAGATCCACTTGAATATTCCCGCGAAGGTGATGTCGTGGTTGACCTCAGGCTGGAGATAAGGATTTCCCTGCTCGTAGGTGTAGCGGTCATCGTACTGCACGGCACTGTTCAACTGACTGTAGGATGGTCTTTTGGTCTTTGATGAATATGTCAGGGAGAAGTTCGCCTTGCCTATCGGGAAGGTGAAGTCCACGGTAGGGAACAGGTTTGAGTACTTGCGGCTCTGATCTGGAACGAAGGTGCCATATTCATAGTAATTCTGAGTTGAGTGCTCGTACCTGATACCTGCGTCCAAGGATGCCTTGCCGAAAGGTATTGACAGCGAGAGGAATCCGGCAGCCAGATTCTGAAGTATCCGGTTGTCCGTCTGTGCCAGTCCTGATTTGTTTGAGTTGAAGGCATCATTTCGGGATGTCCTGACATATTCGTAACCACCTTCAATTTTTGCCTTTCCGATGCTGTGGCCGACAACGAGCTTTGAAGCAAGCATCATATTTTGATTTATTTGAAATGTTCTTTGAGGTGAGAAAATCTTCATTTTCTTCCCGCTTCTTCAGTCAGATAGCACCGCTATCCTCCTTGGAAGAAGCGGTCGAACCTGAAGTTTTTCACTCTCAACCCAGCGACCGAACCGAGAGCAATCGAACTTGTTCGGATTGCCGAGGTGAGTAGCGGGGAAAGAGCTTGCTCTTAACCTTCAAATAAACAAATCAAAACAGCTTCTAAAAGGTGAAAAGGAAAGCCGTGGCACTTAACTAAGTGACAGTGAGGTGAATAATGGCTCCTCATGGTCGCCAAAGTCGTACAGGGAATGTTGTTGAAATCTTTGATAATCAGGCTGTTGTCCGCCACGCAAAATAAACTTTACTTGTTGCCATAAATTTGCTACTTTTGCACTGCACACCTTGGGGCCGTGAATATTTCTGCGGATCTAAGGTTTGTAGGTTTGAATGACTGTTTTGATTTATTTGCAAGCTTTTTTGAAACGTAAGAATTTACTTACGTCAAGCTATCAAGGCAGTCTCTGAATATTATGAGTCTATATTCATTCTATAGGATCTCGAAGCCTTCGGAGGGCAAGGTCGCTCCGGAAAGGGTTGAAGGGGAGTACAAGCGTCTGCGGAGCCGCACGTTCTGGGGTGTGACGGGGGCTTATGCTCTTTATTACGTCTGCCGGATGGCGATGAGTGTGGTTAAGCAGCCGTTGATCGACGGGGAGATATTCACCGCCGCGCAGCTTGGGATCATCGGTTCGGCGTTTTATTTCGTCTATGCTTTCGGCAAGTTCGCCAACGGGTTCATCGCTGACTATTGCAACGTGCGCCGCTTTATGGCCACAGGTCTTCTGATCTCAACAGTGGTCAATCTTCTGATGGGAGTTCTTGGTCTGCTCCAAGGTTGGACTGGCACCTCCACGATGCTGCTGTTCATTGTGTTCGCTGTAATCTGGGGTGTCAACGGTTACTGTCAGTCGATGGGCGCGCCTCCTGGGGTCATAAGTCTATCCCGATGGTTTCCGCTCGAACGCAGAGGAACATATTACAGCATCTTCAGTGCCACGCCTTATTTGGGTAAATCGTTGTCAGTGTTCGCTTTAGGGCTGATTGTCGGTTGGGCTGGATGGGAATATGGCTTCATCTTCTCCGCTGTGGCCGGAGTGCTCGGCTCGGTGATGGTCCTGCTGATGGTCTCTGACACACCGGAAAGCCGCGGCCTTCCTTCGGTGCAGACGTTGACCGGAGAGAAACCTCAGAAGACGGACTCCATGCCGATCAAGGAACTCCAGAAAATGGTTGTCCGTCATCCGGGAATATGGATAATCGCCCTTTCGAGCGCCTTCGTGTACATCACCCAGCACGCCGTCAGTGAGTGGGGAGTGCTTTTCCTTCAGAAAAGCAAGGGCTTTTCTCTTGCCGGTGCGACACAGATCATAGCGTTCTCCGAGGCTTTCGGAATAGCCGGGACCGTGCTCGCCGGGTGGCTTTCCGACCGGGTTTTCAAAGGAAACCGTTTCATTCCCGTGCTGATTTCCGGACTGCTTTGCCTGCTGTCACTTGGGGCATTCCTTTTCACCGGAGGAGGATATTCATTGAACATCTTCTACGTGTCGCTGTTCAGTCTTGCGATTGGTGTGGTCTATTGCACGGTGGCCGGCTTGATGGCTCTTGACATCGTGCCTCGCAAGGCCACCGGTGCGGCCCTTGGTATGGTCGGTCTGGCAAGTTATGCCGCTGCCGGTGTACAAAACATCGTCAGCGGCATCATGATAGGGGAGAACGACTTTAATTTCGCCCCCGTCTCTGTGTTCTGGATTGTGGCTTGTCTCTTAAGTTTCCTTATTCCGGTTCTTTCGTGGAGGTCACTTCGGCAAGCTCAGTGACCTTCGACAGGCTCAGTGACCATTGTACCTCTGTCGCCTTCCTTGCCGCTGCTAAGTTTGCTCGGTTGCTGGCCTTGCGGTTGCTGAGCTTGCGGTTGCTGAGCTTGTCGAAGCACACCGCAAGGCACCCAATCATATCTTCACCACATGCCAATGCGGCCCGAATCTCTCGAATGAAGCCTTGTCAAGCATCTCGCGGTCATCCGGATGCGCGATGCTGATAAGAAGCTTGGCACGCTCCTGAAGCGACTTGCCGTACAGATCCACGGCACCATATTCAGTGACAATCCAATGAGCGTCAGCGCGCGGGGTGACAACTCCTGCTCCTGGGTTCAGGAAAGGGACAATCTTCGCCTTCCCCTTGTTGGTGCGTGAAGCGAACGCAGTCATCGACACTCCGCCCTCTGACATCGAGGCTCCCTTAACGAAATCCAGCTGGCCACCGGTGCCTGAGAATATCCTCGTCCCGATCGAGTCAGCGCAGATCTGCCCGGTCAAATCGACCTCCGTGGCGGAGTTGATCGCCATCATGCAAGGGTTCTGACTGATGATCCAAGGGTCGTTGACGTACTTGATGTCTTTCATCAGCACGTCCGGATTGTGGTCGATGAATGAATATACCTCTTGAGATCCCAGCAGGAACGAAGCCACGATCTTGCCCTTGTCAATCTTCTTGTTGGCACCGTTCACGACGCCTTTCTTGATAAGGCCGAGAACCCCGTCGGCAAACATCTCGGTGTGTACGCCAAGATTTTTGTGATCAACAAGTTGCGCTGCAAGCGCATTAGGCAGCGCCCCGATTCCCATCTGGATGCAGGCCCCGTCCGGCACGAGTTCCGCACAGTTCTTACCGATCAGCACCTCAGTCGGAGTCGGCTCGGCGAAATCCTTGGAAACCAACGGAGTGTCATCCTTGACAAGGTAGTCGAAAACATCCAGCGAAACCAAATCCCCGTAGGCAAAAGGTACATGAGGATTAACCACAGCGATCTTCACCCTAGCGGTCTCGATGGCAGCCAATGAGCAGTCAACGGATGTACCAAGCGATACCATCCCGTTCTCGTCCGGAAGCGACACCTGAACCAATGCGGCTCCCAACTTGATCGCTCCACTGCGGTAAAGTTTCTGAGACTCACCAAGATGCACAGGCACATAGTCAGCGTACCCCGAATTTACATTCGGGCGAACGTTCGGACCGATGAAGAATCCCTGCTCAAAGAATATTCCTGAATATTTCGGATCCGAATATGGAGCCGGCCCTTCGGTGTGGAAGTGGTGGAAATGCAGGTCCTCGACCTCTCCGGCGTCGGCCCTGCGCACAAGCGCGTCAATCAATATGTGCGGCACGCTCGCCACACTGCTTAAATGAATATGGTCGCCTGACTTTATGGCCTTGACCGCCTCATCTGCGGACACGTAATGGATCTCTTTCATTTATTAATATGTTTGCGCCGGCAAAGATAGTGCTTTTGGGGACTATATTCAAACTTTCAGTACCAGAGTCTATGACTGGCGGGTTGCAGACCTGGCGGCGGTCACTGAGATGGCGGCGGTCACTGAGCTTGTCGAAGTGACCATCCATATGGTTCGACAGGCTCACCAACCGTGGTTCGACAGGCTCACCAACCGTGGTTCGGCCCTTCGACAAGCTCAGTGACCGCAGGCTCACCAAACTGACGCAGGCATATTCCCAAGATTTTATTATTTTTGCAGGATATGATCAACAAGGAAAAGAAACTTGAGGCGTTCGAGAGGGCGCTTGAGATAATGGACCGGTTGCGTGCCGAGTGCCCGTGGAATCATGCGCAAACCATTGACACTCTTCGCCCTATGACGGTCGAGGAAGTGTATGAACTCAGTGACGCCGTGATGAAGAAGGACGAGGCGGCTCTTGAGAAAGAGCTTGGGGACGTGTTCCTTCATGTGATTTTCTACGCCAAGATCGCCGAGGAGGAAGGCCGCTACGACATCGCCGATGTGATGAACAAGCTTTGCGAGAAGATGATCTATCGCCATCCCCACGTGTTCTCGACCACTAAGGTGGCAGACGCCGGGCAGGTGTCAGAGAATTGGGAAATGCTCAAGGCCAAGGAGAAAGGAGGCAACAAACGCATCCTTTCCGGAATTCCGGACTCGATGCCGCCGATTCTGAAGGCATATTCGATGCAGGACAAGGCACGCGGAGTGGGATTCGACTGGGAGGAGAAGCGTCAGGTCTGGGACAAGGTGAAGGAAGAGCAGTCGGAACTTCAGGCCGAGATGGATGCCATGGACTCCGCCGCCACCGAGGAGGCCGGAAAAGCGGCCACTGATAGGGCTGAGGAGGAGCTTGGGGACTTCTTGTTCGCCACGATCAATGCCGCGAGGCTTTACGGACTCAATCCGGACACGGCTCTGAACCGTGCCTGCGACAAGTTCCGCCGCCGTTTCACCTACCTGGAGGAGAACACGATCCGCAAGGGCCGTGACCTTCACGAGATGACTCTCGCCGAGATGGACGAGATCTGGGACGAAGGAAAAGCCAAAGGACTTTAGAAGTTGTTTTGATTTGTTTGAAAGTTAAACTTTGCCTGTTCATATTTGTCCAAAACAAGGCATTTTCTTAAATTTGTAGATGTCTTCCTGAGAAGGAACGTTGTAGAATGGATATTTATGCCTGATTATAAAGTAGTTGAGGTTGTGAGCAGAAGGGACCTGATGAAATTCATCAAGTTCCCTGACAGGCTTTACAAAGATTGTCCCCAGTATGTTCCCGCCCTTCACAGTGACCAAGTCAAATCTTTGACCAAAGTATCGACTCTTTCTTACTGCAAAAGAAAGATGTGGATGGTCATGGATGGCAAGACTGTTGTCGGCCGCATCTGCGGGATGATAAACCCACGCTACAATGCATTATATGACAAGAAAAGGGCACGTTTCGGGTGGTTTGACACAATAGATGACTTCGATGTGGCGAAGCTGCTTCTGGACACGGCCGAGAACTGGGCTAAGGAGAACGGGATGAACGAGATTCACGGCCCCCTTTACTACAACACTCTCGGAAAGCAGGGAATGCTGGTCGAGGGCTTTGAGAACATCCCGCCGTTCAATTGCCTTTACAACTATCCTTACTACAATGATTTTGTGACGAGACTTGGCTACGTGAAGGAGTGTGACTGGCTACAGTACAAGGTTGCGGCCGACCAACCGCTTCAGGAGAAGATCACGAGGATCGCCGGGCTTCTGAAGCAGAGGTACAACCTTCACGAAGGCAGCCTGAACAAACTCAAGAAAGACAAGAAGATGGTCCGTTATTTCTTCGACGTTTACAACGAGAGTTTCGCGAAATCGGTCTACAACTTCATCCCTTTCACCAAGGAGGAGATTGATGAGGAGGCGAGCGAGGTCTTGAGTTTTGTCTCGGACAAGACGAGCAGCATAATATTCGATGACAATGATGAGCTTGTCGGATTCGGAATCACTTTCCCGTCCATCTCGAAGGCTCTCCAAAAGGCGAAGGGGCACTTGTTCCCGTTCGGATGGTTCCACCTTTTGATGGCAATGTTCAGGTACGACACGGTTGACCTGATGATCAACGGGGCCGTGCCGAAGTGGCAGAACACAGGAGTGTCGTCGATCTACCATTGCACGATGTCGGAGAAATACCGCAAGGCCGGCACTAAGTGGGCCATCACCAACCCGCAGATCGAGTCGAACGGTGCGGTCAACGTGTGGGGCAAGTACGAGCATGAGCTGTTCATGCGCCGTCGCTGCTACCTCAAGTCGATTTAGGAATATACCAGCTCGGTTGCTGAGCTTGTCGAAGCGCCGAAGCATCGAATGGCAAATGATTATAGGGTCACTTCGACAGGCTCAGTGGCCACCGGTCAAGAAACTGGATTAGAAGAAAAATTAACCATTGAATATGGCAGAGAACACATTAGTAGACAAGATCCTGGCACTTCAGGACAAATACGAATCACTTCAGAAGCAGCTGGCTGACCCTGAGGTGATCGCCGACATGAAAAAATACGTCCAGCTCAACAAGGACTATAAAGAGTTGGAACCGATCATAAAGGCTGGTTTGGAGTATAAGAAGATGGTCGATGAACTGGCGGAGGCCAAGGACATCATGATCAACGAGAAGGATGAGGATCTAAGGGACATGGCCAAGGCCGAGATCGCCGAGATCGAGCCGAAGATCCCCGAGATGGAAGAAAAAATCAAGATTCTCCTGATTCCGGCCGATCCGGATGACAGCAAGAACGCCATCATCGAGATCCGTGGAGGTACAGGTGGCGACGAGGCCGCCATCTTCGCCGGAGACCTTTTCAGAATGTACTCCAAGTACGCCGAGAAGCGTGGCTGGAAGCTGGAGGTCAATGATGAGACTCCAGGCACGGCAGGTGGTTACAAGCAGATCGTGTTCAAGCTTTCATCCAACGATGAGGGTGTCTATGGAATCATGAAATATGAGTCCGGTGTGCATCGTGTCCAGAGGGTCCCTCAGACCGAGACACAGGGCAGAATCCAGACCTCAGCCGCTTCTGTGGCTGTTTTCCCTGAGGCAGGGGAGTTTGATGTGGATCTCAAATGGGATGACATCAGGCTGGATCTTTTCTGTTCGTCAGGTCCTGGAGGACAGGGTGTGAACACTACCTATTCCGCTGTGCGTCTTACCCACCTTCCTACTGGACTGGTCGTCCAGTGTCAGGAGGAGCGTTCGCAGCTCAAGAACAAGGACAGGGCTTTCGAGGAGTTGAGGACCCGTCTCTACAACCTTGAGCACCAGAAGTATCTCGACGAGATCGGAGCCAAGCGCAAGACCATGGTCTCAACGGGTGACCGTTCCGCCAAGATCCGAACGTACAACTATCCTCAAGGCCGTGTGACCGACCACCGCATCAACTGGTCGATGTACAACCTTCCGGTTTTCATGGACGGGGACATCCAGGAGTGCATAAACCAGCTTCAGATAGCGGAGAACGCCGAGCGGCTTAAAGAGGCCGGAGAATAGGCTTCTATAGTAAAGGACACCGTCCGGTCACTGAGCTTGTCGAAGTGACCGGACGGTGTCCTTTTATGGTTAAAAACTATACTTAATAGAGACCTCCTCCATTGGCCACAGCCACCGACGCTTCGCGCCCTGTCCGGGTAAAGGGTGGCTGTGGCCAATGGAGGAAGTCTCTACGGTCGAATATATCTATCCGGAGATTCCGTTGTACTGTTCGCAGACGGAGTGGTAACTTTCCAGATTGCCGATGTCGAAACGGTGTCCAGGCATCTCCATGGCGTGGACAGGTACTTGTGTCGCAAGCCACGCGATGTAGCTGCCAGGGGCGTCCGTGCCACAACCGGCGGCGATGCCATCAGGAATTCTGGCCGCATCCTTTCTGGTATAGTAGTAAAAAGGAGGGCAGCACCAATGTGATCGTGGTTCGGCAGGCTTCTCCTGCATTCCCAGGATCAGATCCTTGTCGTTGACTTCAAGCACACCGCATTTGCGCAGCCTGTCCTCGGACGGCTCGTAGAAGCGCATGACGCAGGAAGTCCCTTTTGCACGGGAATATTCAATGAACCTTACCAAGCTGAAATCCAGTACATTGTCTCCGGCGATGACGAGCATGTCATCATCAAGTCCAAGGCTGTCGATGGCGAACTGGATGTCCCTCACTGCTCCCAAACGTGTCTCGTTCGTGGATGTGCCATCGTCCACCACCGTGATCTTGTCCTCGGTGCGACCGGCAGCCCATTCGGAGAAATGCCCGGCGAACTTGTGATTTGAGATGACAACATATTCATCAACGGCTCCGGAAGTCTTGATGTCGTCGATCAGCCAGTCGAGGATGGCCTTGTCACGGACTTTCAGCAGCGGTTTAGGAAAATTCTCCGTCAGCGGATACAGCCTGGTGGCGTAGCCGGCGGCCAAAATCAAACATTTCATATCTTCACCCCGTCCGCGCTGTGACAGATGCATGCGGAGTAGTGCCCCTTAAGCTCCGGGAACGCCGCAAGGTATTCTGTCTCAACTTTGTTGAATATGCTTTCCCTGTATGCCGGGTCGATGATAGCCATGCAGCAGCCCTTGAATCCGGCTCCACTGAAACGTCCGCCGTAGATACCATCGGTCCGGGTCATGATCTCGTAGATCTTCTTCAGTTCCGGTGACCCTGTCTCCCATTTCTCGATAGAGGAACGTCCGCTCTCGAAACTGAGACGACCGAACTCTTGAAGGTCTCCCTGCCTCCAGGCCTCTGCGCCGCGCTGTACACGGTCATATTCACTGAACCAGTGCTCGGCGCGTCGGCGCCATGTCTCTGGCAGACGGTCTGAGAACTTTTGGAAAACCTCGACCGGGACATCACGCAGATTCGTCTCGCCGAACTTGCCGTACTCCATCCCGGCGTATGCCTTGAGGGCATAGGCGGCGCTGCGGCACTCGTCAACCCTCATGTTGAACTTGCTCCCCGCGAGGGTGCGCTCCACACCGCTGAAGAAAATGGCTATCTCATAAGGCTTCATCGCCGGAGATGTCGGGATGAGCTCGTAGCTGTCATCTTTGGTGTCAAGGTAGAGCAGATGATCTTTTTTCGAGTACACCTCGCAGCTTTGGTCCAGCTTTCCGCATGACACTCCGACGTAGTCGTTCTCGGCCGCCATCTCGGTCTTGATCAACTCGACATCCGAGAGATGGATCCCGTTGACTGTGCACAGGGCTTTCAGGAAAGCGATGGTCACGGCCGCGGAGGAGGAGAGTCCGCCGATAGGCAGCGATCCCTCTATCACACCGCTGAGACCCACCCGTAGCGGGTATTTCGCACCCAGTTTGAGTGTGGCTCCACGAAGATAGTCAGCCCAGTCACCTTGCTTGGTCTCCGGTACTGAACTGACATGCCATTGAGCGCGTTTTGAGAACTGTAACGAGGAAAACTCGATGACTCCGTTCTGCTTGGGAGCGAAGGCGATGTGGATTCCTTTGTCGATGGCAAGTCCGGTCACTTTCCCGAGCTGGTGGTCTGAGTGGGCTCCCAAAGGACAGACACGGTAGGGACAGAACGAGAGCCCTTCCGGCTCCCGTCTGTACGTTTCCCTGAATTTCTGTTCACAAGTCATAAGCACTAAAGTCTAGCTTGGAGAGCCTTGCCCTGCTCCTCGTAGCCTGGCTTGCCGAGGAGGGCGAACATGTTCTTCTTGTAGGCTTCAACACCCGGTTGGTTGAACGGATTCACACCGAGAACATAGGCGCTGACTCCGCAGGCATATTCAAAGAAATAGAACAGGCCACCGAGGTTGAAGGCGTTGATTTTCTCGATAGAGACTTCCAGCTGAGGGACTCCGCCGTCGATGTGGGCGAGTTTTGTGCCGAGCCGCGCCATCGCGTTGCAGTGCTCCACATGCTGGCCGGCTAGATAGTTGAGCTGGTCGAGGTTCTGCTCGTCAGTGCCGATGACAACCTCACGGTTGCTCTTTTCGATGTTGACGACAGTCTCGAAGACGATCCTGTCACCGTCCTGAATGAACTGTCCCATGGAGTGAAGGTCTGTCGTGAAATTGACAGAGGCCGGGAATATTCCCTTGAGGTCCTTGCCTTCAGACTCGCCGTAGAGCTGCTTCCACCATTCTCCAAGGTATTGGAACTTAGGGTTGTAGGCGACCAGAATCTCGACTTTCTTACCAAGTTTTGAATAGAGCAGGTTCCTCATCGCGGCGTACTGGACCGCAGGGTTCTCCTCGCTCTTCACCGCAAGGACTTTCTCCATCTCGACAGCGCCCGCTATCATCTCACGCACGTCAAAACCAGCGAGGACGATAGGCAGAAGACCTACCGGAGTAAGCACTGAGAAACGGCCTCCGACATTGTCTGGAACGACGAATGTCTTGTACCCTTCCTGTGTGGAGAGTGTCTTGAGGGCTCCCTTGTGTGCGTCTGTGATGGCGACGATCCTCTCGGAAGCGTCAGAGTAGTTCTTCTCTATGTGTTCCTTGACGATCCTGAACGCGACGGCCGGCTCTGTGGTGGTGCCTGACTTGGAGATCACGACCGTGGCAACATTCCTCTCGGCCACGAGATCCATCAGCTCGGCAAGATATTCCTCAGAGAGGTTGTTGCCTGCGAAGACAACCTCCGGAGCCTCTTTCGCGCCGCCAAGCTGCTTGGCGAAATTGTGGGAAAGTGCCTCGATGGCGCAGCGGGCTCCAAGGTAGGAACCGCCGATGCCGATCACTACGACCAGATTCACGCCCTTGGCCTTCCAGCTGTCCCGTACAGCCTCGCATTCGGCGATTAGGGCTTCCGGTGTCTGGGAAGGCAGATGCTTCCAGCCGAGGAAGTCATTGCCCGCGCCGGTCTCGCTGTCGAGCACGTCGAAAGCGGCCAGCGCCTTTTCAACATATTCCTTGTAATCCGCGTCCTTGACGAAGGAGGAGCATCCTCCCAAATTGACTTTGACCATATTGTTCAAATATTAAAGGTATATCGTTTATGTTTATAGTTCATTGCGTGCCAACCCACAAAAATAGCCATTTTCCTTAAATAATCCGCAATTATTCTTTGAATATGGAGGAATATGGACGCATGAATATGGACGCTCACTAAAATCACTAAAATGAATCAATGCCTTGAAATTACGGTTGGTTTTGGCTATTTTTGTGAAATGCAAATTAACGCAATAGGATGAAGGAATATATTCAAGAAAACAAGGAGCGGTTCTTTGAGGAACTGTTCTCCCTCCTGCGGATTCCGTCGATCAGCGCGAAGCAGGACCACAGGAAAGACATGGAACGTTGCGCCGAGAGGCTGAGGGAACTACTGTTGGAGGCAGGTGCTGATGAGGCGGGCGTATATCCGAGCAAGGGTAATCCGGTGGTGTTCGGCAAGAAGATCGTGAACCCGGAGTGGAAGACCGTGATGATCTACGGGCACTACGACGTGCAGCCGCCGGAGCCGCTTGAGAAATGGCACACTGATCCGTTCGAGCCAGTCATCAAGCAGGATCCTACCGGTCAGGAGGCGATCTATGCCCGTGGAGCCAACGATGACAAGGGGCAGCTCTTCATGCACATCAAGGCTTTTGAATATCTTCTCCGCAGCGGCAAACTGCGTCACAACGTGAAGTTCATCTTCGAGGGAGAGGAGGAGATCGGCAGTCCGTCCCTCCCGGCTTGGGTCAAGGAACATAAGAAATGGCTTGGGGCCGATGTGATTCTGGTGTCGGACACTACGATGATTTCCGACAAGGTGCCTTCCATCAACTGCGGAATGAGGGGGTTGGCCTATTTGGAGGTGACCCTGACAGGGCCTGACAAGGATCTGCATTCGGGACATTACGGAGGCACTGTCGCAAATCCTATCCAGACACTGTGCGACTTGATCTCCGGGCTGATCGACAAGGACGGTCGTGTCACTGTCCCTGGATTCTATGATGATGTCGTGGAACTTTCAAAGAAAGACCGTGCCCAACTTGCCAGGGCTCCGTTTGACCTTAAGGAGTTCGAGGAGTCGGTGGGAGTCAGGGCCCTGCGTGGCGAGAAAGGCTACACCCCGCTTGAGAGGATAGGCATCAGGCCTTGTCTGGATGTGTGCGGGATCTGGGGCGGGTACACCGGAGAGGGTGCCAAGACGGTGCTCCCGTCCGTGGCCCACGCCAAGATCTCGATGCGTCTCGTTCCGAATCAGGAGAGCGCCAAGATCACGAGGATATTCAAGAAGCATCTTGAGAAGATCGCTCCGAAATATTGCCGCATAGAGGTCAAGCCGTGCGAAGGTGGGGAAGGGTTCCTTATTCCGATCTCGTCACCGGCGTTCCAGGCTGCCTCGAAGGCTATGGAGGAGGTCTATGGCGTCAAACCTGTTCCGAGTCGTGGCGGCGGAAGCATCGCCGTGCTGGCTGACATGCAGAAGATTCTTGGCGTGGATCCGCTTCTGATGGGATTCGGCCTTGAAAGGGACACAATCCATTCTCCGAACGAGAGTTATCTGCTTCGGCAGTTCTTTGCGGGGATGGAATCCATCGCGAAGTTTTATGAATATTATGAATAGAGGTCGCTTCGACAGGCTCAGCGACCGGAACCGTCAGGTCACTGAGCTTGCCGAAGTGACCTTTATATATTACGGAATATTCCGGTCGCTGAGCCTGCCGAAGCGACGAATAACAAACGAACAACTTCGGTCACTGAGCCTGTCGAAGTGACATAATGAAACAACAAAAATGACAACAGCAGAATTATATTCCCAAATCAAGAAAAAAGCCTCGATGCTCTGCGTCGGACTTGACACCGACGTCGCAAAGATTCCGGAGTGTGTGAAGGCCGGCAGGACGGTAGGCGAGGCCGTGTTGGAGTTCAACATGCGCATCATTGACGCCACCGCCCCGTATTGCGTCGCATTCAAGCCGAATCTCGCTTTCTATGAGTGCCTCGGAGTGGACGGTATGGCAATCCTCGACAAGACAGTCGAGCATATTCGTTCAAACCATCCGGAACAGTTCATCATCGCGGACGCCAAGAGGGGAGACATCGGCAACACCGCCAGGATGTACGCCAAGTCCCTCTTCGAGACTTTTGATTTTGACGCCGTTACCCTTTCTCCTTACATGGGCAGCGAGACCGTCACCCCTTTCCTTGAATATCCCGGCCGCTATGCCATCGTGGTGGCTCTGTCCTCCAATCCGTCCTCAGTCGATTTCCAGACCGCAGAAAAGGGTGGAAAACCTCTTTATCAGGTTGTGATGGAAAAAATGATGGAGATCTCCACTCCGGAAAACATGATGTTCGTCGTTGGAGCGACGAAAGCTGACAAACTGAAGGAAATCAGGCGGTTCTGTCCGGACAATTTCTTTCTTGTCCCGGGTGTCGGGGCACAGGGTGGAAGCGCCGAGGAGGTGATTGCCAACGGAGCCAACTCCAAAGGCGGTCTCCTGATCAACTCCTCCCGTGGAGTCCTCTACGCCTCTTCCGGCGAGGACTTCGCCCAGGCCGCCGCCGCTGTCGCCGCCCGCACGGCAGCCCTGTAATAAACCTTCCGGTCACAGAGCCTGCCGAAGTGCCGCTTTAGAAACAATGATCTCCGGTCACTGAGCTTGCCGAAGTGACAAATAACAAACGAATGCTTCGGTCACTGAGCTTGTCGAAGTGACAATAATCAGACATCCATTTAGGAATAGATGCCTGATTTATTGTCCAATAGACTTTAAACATGCATTTGTGCAAATGTTATCAAACTTTATCTGATTTTTCAAATATTTTTAGCGGCAGAGAAAGAATCTGACTACCATTCTTACGGAAAGAAGTACCAAGATTACATTTCATTAGTGTCCGATGGTGGAAGTTGTCCAAGTTTTGCATAAATTGCGCTCCGAAAAGTCAGGAATGTTATGGACGAGATTTACAGAATAGAGACCATCGAACAGTACAACAACATGTACGGCTTCAAGACGATGCATCCGTTGGTGGCGTACGTGGAATTCGATGAGAGCAACAGCAAACTCATTACGGGACGGCACACAAACGGATTCTATTCACTGTTTCTGAAGGAGACCAAAGGCTGTGTCATCAACTATGGCAAGACCAAGTACGACTTTGACGGTCAGACGATTGTCAGCATCGCACCGGATCAGGTCGTGGGCTACGGGTCCGTGGTCGGAGTGCCGAAGAGGGCCAAGGGCATCCTTTTCCACCCGGACTTCCTGCATGGAACGTCTCTGGAGCGCAAGATGAAGGACTACACTTTTTTCTCATACGCTTCCAACGAGGCCCTGCACCTTTCCGAGGACGAGCGCAAGATCATCACGGACTGCATGGCGATAGTCGGAAAGGAACTTCAGAACCCGATCGACAGGCACACCAAAAGCCTCGTGACAACGAACATAGAACTGATCCTTGACTATTGTCTCCGTTTCTACGAAAGGCAGTTCGTCACAAGGCAGGACCTGAACCTCGGCGTAATCGCCAGGTTCGAGAATCTTGTCGATGAATATATCGCATCCGGCAAGACCGAGACCGAGGGCCTTCCGACAGTCAAGTACTTTGCCGACAAGGTTTTCCTCTCTCCGAACTACTTCGGTGACATGGTAAAGGCCGAGACCGGCAAGACCGCTCAGGAATATATCTCCGTGCGCCTGTTCAATTACGCCAAGCGTCAGCTCGCCTCACCGGAACTTTCCGTCAAGGAAGTGGCCGCCTCGCTAGGCTTCCTCTATCCTCAGCACTTCGTGAGATTCTTCAAGAAACACTCCGGAATGACCCCGAGCGAGTACCGTCGGCAACAATAATAAAAGAAAAAGTGTATGAAACTCAAGACTTTTGCCTTGATATTCACAGGCATTCTAATGACAAGCGTTAATCTTATGGCACAGAACGAAACATTGAGCGAAAGGCAGCAGGGCATAGTGGCCATAGCTGCCAACGAGGCACGCGGTGACCTTGCCGGCCTGGCCTCATGCATAGGGTGTGGCCTTGACAACGGCCTTACTGTCAATCAGGTGAAGGAAATTCTCTCTCACTTGTACGCCTACACTGGATTCCCGCGCTCTCTGAACGGGCTGGGAACTCTCCAGAAAGTCTTGGATCAGAGGGCCGCTGACGGAAAACATACCGAGGTCGGACCGGAGGCATCTCCGATTCCGGAGGATTTCGATGCTCTCAAGGTCGGAACCGAGGTTCAGTCCCGGTTGAGTGGCAAGCCTTTCAACTACACTTTCTGTCCGGCGGAGGATTACTACCTCAAGGCTCACCTCTTCGGTGACATATTCGCAAGAGATGTCCTGACTTGGGCTGAAAGGGAGTTGGCGACAATCAGCGCGCTGGCCTCGATCGAGGGCTTGGCCCCGCAGCTTGGCTCGCACGTCGCTGGCTCAAGGAATATGGGCCTGAAGGATGACGAGATCCACGCCATTCCTGCCGTCCTGGCGGAGAAAGTCGGGGCGGAAGAAGCTTACAGGGCCTCGCAGGCTATCGCGAAGGTGTTTGGTGAGGAGTTTTCCCAAATGCCGCCGATTGGCGACACGGATTTTCCTAAAGGGCAGCCTAACAGCGCTTATGCCAAGTACTTCATAGGCAATAGCTATCTGGCTCCTTTGAAGCCGGTGAACCTGACAGAAGGCGAGTCCACGGTTCTGCCTATGTCCAACGTTACGTTTGAGCCAGGCTGCCGCAACAATTGGCATATTCATCACGGGGCTAGACAGGTTCTGATCTGCGTCAGCGGTGAAGGTTGGTACCAGGAATGGGGCAAGCCGGCCATCAAATTGAAAGCCGGGGATGTGGTGGACATTCCGGAAGGTGTGAAACATTGGCACGGAGCCACCAAGGACAGTTGGTTCCAGCACATCGCCACTCACGTCGCCACTGGCGGAGCGACCAGCAACGAATGGCTTGAGCCTGTGACTGATGAGCAATATGCCGCTTGTGAGAAATAATCAAAAACAGATAGAATCATGAAAAAATTAGTGTTTATCATCGCGGTTGTGGCCTTGGGACTAATCACCGTCACAGCCTGCGGACAAAAGAAGGAGAAAAAGAACATGACTGACAGCAAGACACTTGTGGCTTATTTTTCCGCCACCGGAACGACAGAGTCCCTGGCGAAGAAAATCGCCACCGCTACCGGCGGGGAACTTTACAAGATCACCCCGGAGGCTGAATATTCAGCCGAGGATTTGGACTGGACCGTCGAGACTTCCCGCTGCTGCAAGGAGAACGCCGATCCGTCCTCACGTCCGGCATTCATCAAGACAAAGGAGAATCTGGAAGCGTACGATGTGGTTTACCTTGGCTTCCCGAACTGGTGGAACGGAGCTCCGAGGATAATCAACACTTTCATCGAGTCTTATGGCCTGAAAGGCAAGACGGTTATCCTCTTCATGACATCCGGCGGCAGCGGAATCCAGAACTCCCTCAAGGTGCTCGGAAAGCAATATCCGGAAGTCAATTTCAAGACCGGCAAACTTCTGAACGGAGCCAGCCAGAAGACAGTTGACGAGTGGGTCAAGAGCCTGTAGCGTGTGCGAGTTCACCGATTGAAAGATTTGCGGGAATATGCTCGGGCATATTCCCGCCTTTTTGTTATCTTTCGGAAAAATTCAGAATGAACGGATCCATAAGGCCTGTCGCTTTGGCTGATGCTGAGCGCGTCGCATCCATTTACAACCATTACGTTTCGGCAACCACCATATCCTTCGAGACCGAACCGGTTCCCGTCGAGGAGATGCGTGACCGCATCAATTCCATCTCCTCCGCCTTCCCATACTTTGTCTATGAATATGATGACGTGGTCGTCGGCTATTGCTACGCCCACCTCTGGAAGGAGCGGGAAGCATATTCAAAAACCCTTGAGACAACGGTTTACATCGCTCCAGAAGCTTGTCGCCAAGGAATCGGTCCCTTGCTGATGAAGCATCTGGTTGACGAGTGTCGTTCCAGAGGCTATCACGCCCTTGTCGCCTGCATCACTGCCGACAACCTCCCCAGCATCCACCTACACCAACATCTTGGTTTCCGCCAAGTCTCCCGCTTCACCCAAGTCGGACACAAGTTCGGCCGCTGGCTTGATGTCGTTGACCTCGAGCTCGTCCTTAGGTAGTATCACATTTTCCATCCCCTCATCCAAAGCCCACGGCACCCCAATTTCCAGTCGCTGAGCCAGTCTCTATAAAGTGTTCCTCTCCCTCATCTCAAATCCCAGACATCCCCAATGCCGGTCGCTGAGCCTGTCGAAGCGACCAGTGCCATCAATGACCGTCAGACTTTTCTAACTGCTTGTCTATTAGAGGGTGGGCTATTACTTATTGATAATCAATATATTCGAAATTCCTGCCAGCCTGGATTGACTAGCAGGAATATGTATCATGTTTATCATGAAATAGTTGCTAATCACGCTGTTCTGTTGAACGGTTGCCTCTGCAATGATTCAGTCAAGAATACGAAAATATAGGATATCCATTTCAGAGAAGGTATCATATTTGAGAATTATTGCCCTTTAGATTGCGTAAAATCCTTAATCAGAAGCCATTTGCCATTTTTGTTGCTGCCATCACGACCTATATAGCCATTCTTGCGTAGCAGGGTTATCTCTCGTTTTAAAGTTGCGAGTGATAGGTTAACCTTTTCAGCCAATTCATCACGGTTTAGTGATGGAGATAGTTTGATAGCCATAAGTATCTCTTGCTGACGTTCCGTTAAATTATCATTTATCGGCTCATTTATCGGCTCATTTATCGGCTCATTCTGGATATGCAGGATCAGTTTCACTTGTAAGAGTTCAGGCTGCTCAATTAACTCTGGTTTAAGCCAATGCCTTTCATTCCAGGCATTTAGGATTAGAGGAAAGCCAGAGCCAAGGTTCTCGCCATAACCAATCGTGCGAAACATATTTTGCATGCGCTGATTACGGGCTTTGGACTCGCCACCTTTGTAAATCTGCTCTATGGGCAGCTTAAGAAGTCCTGGATTGGTTAGAACAAGGCAATCATCGTATTTCTCAACTTTAAGTGTGCCATTCAGCATGAAGTCAGAATGGATTATCATATTTGTCACAGCTTCACGCACGGCCTTTGCTTGTAGTGTGTCGTCTTTCCGGAGCACGCCTTCCATATTGAATGGACGTGGCAAATCGCTTGTCAATTTAGGTATGACTATGCGAATGAAATTAAACAAGTTGTTCTCCCATGCCCCGTCATACGTCAGCCGATCGCTATATCGTTGATCACCTATGAGATTAGACTTGTCAATATAGTCCATGCGAAGATTGTCGAAACGCTCCCGTATAGGAAGTCCCTTTCCGAACATCAGCAGCCCTGCTAAAGTCAATCCTTCTTTTCCTGTTCTTCTGTCCTTTGTATAGCCACCGAAGTTTTCTAAGAACCGCTTGTGATCGTATGTGTTCCATTGGTGTTCAGGATGTAATGTTTGAAACATCTGTCTGAAACGCTCCAATGTCGGAATGTCGATGTCATCCATAGTGTAATATTCCAACAATAGGCCATCATTGCCTGCCTCATAAGCATCACGAAGCATCATCTTCAATTCTTGTTCTGTGCAATGATAGTCACCTTCGTGGTTGCGTTTGAAAGTTCCTCTTGATAGATTGTTGTTTATGTAAACAGGACGAATGGTGTAATCCGCGCGAGGCACATTGATGACAACAACATTCTTGCCGTCAACATCTATGGTTCGCAGATCTTCGTCGTGCAACAGGTTCACATTTACTTTCTCTTTACTATTGACTGTATTCCATAAATCTTTGCGTATCTTGTCCGCATCTTCAACTCCAACTATCTCAAATCGTTTGGCAGAGTCATTCTCTTCCGGGTGTTCCTCTATGCCCAACAATATGATGCCGCCATAAGTGTTGGCGAAAGCGGAATATGTTTCCCAAAGCGAGCCTGGTATACCTTTTGTGGCTTTCTTGCATTCCAATGTTACACGTTCACCTTCGGAAAGGAGTTTGTATATGTCGTGGCTGTTTTTCATTATAGTTTATAATATTTTGCGGCCATTATTTCTTGAATCGTTCGTGTGTGAGCGGCGAACATTCAACCAAGCAACCGGAGTTATAGAACTATCGGTCGTTAAATATAGTATTGAAATTCTTCATTAACAAATATTCTTTGCCATATCAAGTAAGAAAAAAGACCAAAGGCATTTGCATCTACTCCGGTGGTCTTGCCGTTGGGGCAGGTTTCGGTTCGATTGTGATCATGACTTCAGCTAATGGCTATTTCATTTGGCAACCCCAATGTCGGTCGCTGAGCCTGTCGAAGCGATCCGTGCCATCAATGACCGTCAGGTTTTTCTAACTGCTTGTCTATTAGTGAGTGGATTATTACTTATTGATAATCAATATGTTCGAAATTCCTGCCAGTCGATCTGGAATGGCAGGAATTTGTATCATGTTTATCATGAAATAGTTGCTAATCACGCTGTTCTATTGGAAGTTATCTCTCCGATGATTCGATCAAAAACTATTGGGAAAACGGAGTTGATCAATTTCACTTTTGCCACATAAGTGTTCAGAAAAATGTTTGTCGGACAGAACTTCATGTTTTTTATGCGATTTCAGAAAATATTCTTACCTTAGCATCGTTTTAGGACGATTGTGCCTGAAACAGACATATTGATGAAAGTGTTTTCGCACTATCCTTCAAAAGAAATCTGACAGTTTCATTTAAAAGCAAGGATAAACGACAGCACCGTTCATCTGTATTCGTTTGCGTGTTCTCCACACTCAACGATACAGGTGTGGGGATTGTTTCAGTTTATTTGCTTTTAGGTTTTGTCAGAACCCCTTTTGAGATAAACGAAATCGGCTCCACACTTTCTTTGTTTTTATAACCCCCCGATTTGGCGCCTCGGTGAAGCTTAATGCGTTTATTATGAAATCAAACATTCAAGGAAGAACAACAGACATGAACAGTGGTAAACTATTCATCAAAGGAATGTTCCGATTGGCTTCAATGTCGGCTGTCGCCTGTCTTTTGGCGATTGGTTGCGACAAGTTTAACAAAACAACCGAGCCGGAACCAGAACCGGAGCCGCAAACTCAGGTGATGCCTGAATTCACGGCCACGATCAACGACAACACAACCAAAACTACTCTCAAAGACCACAATGTGATCTGGTCAGAAGGAGACAAGGTCGCGATTTTTTTGAACTCTGACAAGGCGGTGCAATATAAGGTGAAGGAAGGCTGCGGAGGCAATGTCACGACCACTCTTGTGTCTGTTGATTCCAAACATGAGAGCGGAAAACCGTTGGGTGGAAAGGAGGCGAACATCGCGGTGTATCCGTACGACAACGTCCAGTGGTGTTCCAGAGATAATGACAGGTTTTGCGTGTCAGTCAATATTCCTGACAAGCAGACCTACTCCCCGGGAACTTTCGGCTATGGTTCGATGCCGATGGTCGCCGTATCAAAATCCAAGGACGACACAAAGCTTTCGTTCAAGAACATCTATGGAGTGCTGAAATTCAGGATGAAGATGGACAATGTGACGGTCAAGTCGATCGAGGTGAGCGGCAATAACAATGAAAGAATAGCCGGGGGAACATTCGTGCGTTGCTCATACGGCGAGGAACCATCTGTGGAGGTAATGGAAAATAAGAGCAAACTGACCCTTGATTGCGGAAAAGGCATTGACGTCAATTCCACCGAAGGCGTGGAGTTTTATATTCCTGTCCCGCCATGCACCTTCACTAAGGGCATAACTGTCAAGTTTGCCACAACCGGTAATGACATTGTCCGGAGAATCACCGAAGAACTCACGATCAAGCGTTCCACCATCCTTCCCATGCCTGATGTGACAAGCGCGCCTGGTTTTAACGATGGCAACGGGACGGAAGGACTGAAAGAAGAGGGCGACTACCCATATTCGTGGAGCTATTAATGAACTGCGCCATGAAATCTGACCATAAAACATTAGCCTTATTGATCATAGGCTTATTGGCTTTTGGTTGCGATAAGGCGGAGACCGGCGGGACGGATCCTGGTGTCTTGCCTGACGCCATGCCGGAATTTACGGCCGCGACAGGAGATGAAGCCACGAGGACAGCTCTGGATGGGCTTAGTGTGGTCTGGCTTGAGGGTGATGCGGTGGCTGTCTTCGCCGGCGATGACGGGGCGGTGGAATATTCAGTGAAGAAAGGATGCGGAGGGGGCACGACCACCACTCTTGTCTCTGATGCGTCAACCCCTCCGAAAGGAAAGCCTATCGCGGCCAATGTGGCATATTATCCATGTGCTGATGCCATCTCCTGCACACAGGACGGTGATTCGTATAAGCTTAGGGCCACCATCCCCGACAGGCAGAGATATTCACAGAATTCATTCGGTGGAGGCGCCATGCCCATGATCGCGGTGACTGAATCGGCTTCAGACACAAAACTTTCATTCCGGAATGTCTTCGGCGTGCTGAAAATCCCCATGCGGATGGATAAAGTGCGTGTCAAGTCGATCGAGGTGAAAGGAAACGCCGGCGAAAAACTTTCCGGCGACGCGACGGTGACCTGCTCTGACAAGGGAGCACCGTCTATCCAATTCTCTTCCGACGCCAAGGAGACAATGACGCTGGACTGTGGCGAGGGGATAGAACTGAACTCGGCCACAGCCGTGCCGTTCTACATTCCGCTTCCTCCGGTTACTTTCTCAAAGGGAGTCACTGTGAAGTTCGTGCTGTCCACGGGTGAGACCGTTGTACGGACAGCGGATAAAGAACTTGCCATCGTAAGGTCATCGATCTTGAATATGCCGGAGGTCGAAGACGAAGAGCTTGAAGAGGAACAATATGTTGACTTGATTTATGATGTGGTCACGACATCAGAAAGTACACTTTTGTGGGACGACTATGAGGTCGAAAACTGCTCTCCTTTATGGCACAGAGATGAATATGGTATGAAGCCTGTTAAGATCACTAAAGTTATATATGATGGAAAAGAGGTGATGGTCAATGGGTATCGTTTGGTTGGTTCTTATCAGTTTGATAGGGCAGGCGAATTGCTTGTCAGGATATACTATGAAGGTAACCTTAACGAAGTGCAGGGAATTAATTCAAAATTAGGATGGTTTGTGAAATACGATCCGGAGTGCCGTCTTAAAAAAGCCATCTTCCCTAAAAGTGTCAAACGTATTGTACTTGATGATTTACCCATCCTTAATTCCTTAACTATAAAAGGAGAAGATGTTTCGATTTGGATAAGTTGTTGCCCGAATTTGACAGAGTTTATAGGTCCAAGAGCATCGGAAGATGGCCGCTGTCTTGTCTCGAAATCCGGACAGTTGATCGCTTTTGCTCCTTGTGGGGTTAAAGAATATTCTATTCCTGAAGGGATTACAAGCATTCGAGATAAGGTGTTTTATAGTTATGATGATAATTATAGTGGGATACTTTTAGAGTCTGTTTCATTCCCCTCAACTCTTAAAATCATAGGTAAAAATGCCTTTAGTGGATGTCATTCATTAAAAAGCATCTCTAATCTTGACGGCCTTGAAAAAGTGGGAGACGGAGCGTTTGGTGGCACGGGGTTAGAGTCTGTCAGTCTTCCGGATGGATGCGATGTGGGAACGTGGGTGTTTAGCGGTTGCGGACAGTTGACTTATGTGTCTCTGCCAAAAACTTTGACATCAATTCCTGAAAGCATATTCTCTGGATGCCAGTCATTGGGTACTGTAGTGCTGCCGGACAACTATACTTCTATTGAAAGCGGTGCATTCCGAGGGTGTACCGCATTGGAATCCTTTGTTTTTCCATCGTCTCTTACACACATAAGAGATGACGCTTTCGCAAAATCTGGAATCAAGTCGGTTGTTATACCTAATTCTGTCACATATCTTGGATGCGGATCGTTTAGTAGAACTCCTCTTGAAAAGCTTCGTTTCGAGGAAGGATGTAGAATTACACGCCTTTTGGAAAGTACTTTTGAACATACTAATCTATCGGTAGTCACGATACCGTCAAGTGTCTCTTGTATAGAGAAGGAGGTGTTTATGGATTGTAAACTGCTCACCACAGTCTCTTTTCAAGGGAACTCGACTTTGACAAAATTCGAGAATAGTGAGAATTCTATATATGGTTCATTTTACGATTGCACGTCTTTGACCAAGGTCGAACTTCCCCCGGCATTGACGGAGATTGGGTCAGGCACATTCTATAGCTGCACATCCTTGTCGGAAATAGTGATACCTGATGCCGTGGAAAGGATAGGACAGTCCGCATTCTTCGGCTCCGGCTTGACCAAGGTCACCATTCCGGATGCAGTCGGAGCTATCGATAAGCAGGCTTTTTATCAGTGCAAGAAGTTGGAGGAGATTCATCTTGGCAGTGGCCTTGAGTCCTTGCATCTGACCGCGTTCATGGGATGCCCGTCGATCAAGAAGATCTCCTCGTCATCCCCGGCCTATCTGTCAAGTGATGACAATATGTTCCTGATGTCACGGGACGGGGAGGTCATGCTGTTCTCCACGGCCAATGAGGTTGAGTCCTATACTTTCCCTGTAACCGTCAAAGGCGCGACTCTCAAGAAGATAGGTTCCCTCTTGTTCGGATTCAGCAACTCAATAAAGACGGTGTCATTACCTGCCACTGTAGAGGTGATAGGAGCCAAGTCGATGTGGAGTGAGTCTGAAATCAGTACGATTTATTCCAAAGCGACGACTCCGCCTCAATTGATGTGGACTGATCCGGTGATCGATAGTTCTATGGGTGGGTGGATTGTAGGAACGTCCAAAGACCCTTTGCCGAGTCAATGCACCTTTTACGTCCCGGCCGAATCCCTTGATGCGTACAAAACAGCATGGAACAAATACGGTGGTTCTTCCCGTACGTTTATTCCTGACGGGACATAGGTGGAGGAGAGTTTCGTTTTCTGTTATGATTGGACGAACAAAATAAGGCGACATCCCAAAAGTAGGGAGAGAGTAGAAAATAAATTTTAGACAATTTATAATAGTTATAATATGAATATTCCACAGCAAAACCACATTCTGGTAGGCCTTGGCGGTACGGGAGGAAAAGTACTGAAGGCCTTCAAAAAGAGGCTTTTCCAGGAGTTTACTCCTGAGGAAAGAGCAAAACTTCCTATCGGATTCCTTTACGTTGACACCACGGACGAGATGATGCATTCCGGAGACGGAGATAAGAGTTGGTATGTACATGGAGAGAATGCACAGTTCAACGCCAACGAGTTTCTGTTCATAAAAGGCATTTCACTTGATGAGATTTTTGCGGCACCATCAAGTTACCCGGGTTTGAAAGGTGTGGTCGGAGATCCAGATGTCATGAAGGATAGCATTGGCAAACTCGGTGTCGCCGCCGGCCAGATGCGCCGTGCGGGAAGGATTCTGTTCGGAGCGAATGTGTCCCCGTACCGAGCTGCGATGGAGAATGTCTACAAGAGGGTGAATGATATCAGCAAGGCTAGTGGCACCTGTATCTACATCTTTGGTGGTCTCGCCGGCGGTACTGGTTCGGGTTCAATTGTTGACGTGGTCGCGCAGACACGCATGATTTCTGCTTTCAAGAAGGGGTATGAGACTACAAGCGAGGGAAAGGCGGTCGGTACCAATATTGTGGCTTACTCTATGATTCCCGAAATTACTCCCCCTGCTGGAAGTGACGAGGGGAGGTATCATGCTAATGGCTATGCCGCCCTCAAAGAACTTAACGCCCTCCTTTGCGGAGCGTGGAAGCCTTTTGACCTTACCGGAATGTCAGCCACAGGCAGACTTGAGTTCGACGGAATCAATCGTGTCGCCGACGGTCTGATGGTCTACACCAATGAAAATGAAAAAGGCGTGACCCTTGACTCTCTTTACGAACTGCCTCAGGTGGTCGCCGATTTCGCCTATAGCAGAATTTTCATAGAATTCAATGACAATACCACCGGGGACTTCATCCGTAGTGCATCATTCGAGAACATCACAGAACCTAATGAAATGTACGAGAAGGCCAAGAACGGGGCGATTATCCCGTACAGGACCAAAACAGTGGGGGCATTTGGTATAAAGAGAGTAGTCGTTCCAGAGGAGGAGATCAAGGAATACTTCACCTATTCACTTGGCCGTCAGTCCCTCCTGCAGATGCGGTACAACAACTGGAATGACGATCTCGGCTTCCGTGACGCTCCTGCCAACATCGACTGGGCGGACTATGTCAAAGGTCAGGACAAGAAACTTGGCAATCCTCTTGAGAATTGGAGATTCTCTGACAAGCATCTGATGCTTGACATCCCAATCCTGCCAACCGACGAGGGGAAATGGGGAACATTCCAGACATACTGGGGCAAGGTGGTGCCGAAATGGCTTGAGGATGCCCAAAGCACCTCACAACCAATCGCCAAACTTAACGAATTGTGCGCGAAGGGACTCCAGACAGGCTTCAGAGGTGTCGGGGTGTCAGATTTCTTTACCGGAAAAAAAGAGGCCAGAGAAAAACACGCCGATGAAATCGTGCAGAGGATGGAGGCCGACCTTTTTGACAAGTGGGCTAACGGCACATTTGCTCTGAACAACCTTCTTGAACTCAGCGATACCATCATTTCTGAGACGCAGGGCAAAATCAAACAGTTCGAAGACAGGGCGGTAAAACTTCGCCAACTTATTGACAAACTTGAGCAGGAGCGTCAGGCAAAAGCCAAGGAATATAATGAATCCAGCCTCATAATCCGTGGTCTGAAAGGTAAACAGATGTTGGCCGCCTATGCGGAAATCATGCAGAAAATCTGCCAGAGGCGCACCGAAGTGGAAGCCTGCGGGTTCTCCCTTGACCTGCTCAAAGTACTAGTGAGTAAGGAAAACACCCTGCGCTCACGTCTGGAGGAGTTCGTCGGCACTGTAAGTGATGCCATCAAAGGAAGCGACAAGCAAGTAGGAACCCTTTGTAAGGACGAAGCAGACACAGACAGTCTGGAGGGCACGGTAATCCGCTACTATGACAAGTCCAAGGTCAAAGCCTTCACTGAGGGGATGATTCACAACAAGAAGGATCAGGAGAACATTTCCACAGCCGTGCGTCAGGAAATCCTGAAACTTATCGGAACGGAAAAGACATTTGCAAAGGCTAACGCCGCAATTGACCAAGATGCCATCAGCGATATTTTCGAGAAGACAGTCCGTGAAAAGGTCATCTTCATTCACGATAACACCTTGATTGAAGACAGGGAAAAGCTCATAAACCGCAACATCCTCGAACAGCTCAGCGAAAAATACTCTTCAGCAGAGGATCTTCGGCAGTTTGCCCAGAAGATCATTTCCGAAAGCGGTGTTCTCGTCAGATTCAATCAGAGCGAGGTGAACAGGAGTGTGGTCAACAATCCTGTCACCATCGTGGGGACCACGGTGATGCGCCGACGTGTGCTTGTGAACCTTCCTAAGGTGGAGGGCAAAGAAAAAGTCCAGAAGTTCGCCGAGAATCTTAAGACTGCATTGGAGAATGCGACTGATGCCAGTGTAAAGGTCAAGGTGGACATGTCCGGGGAACGGAAAAACGAGATCACCGTGATGAGCATAGCCTACTACTTCCCGATTCGATGTCTCCAGAACCTCACTTTCTACAAGGAAAAATTCGACTATCTCACCACTGTCACCCAGACAATGAGTAAGTCCGAAGTCCGCAAGTATAAGATTATCCTCTTCGGCGAGGGAGTTGGAGGAGAAGGACTGCCTGACTTGTTCGTGGCAAAGGAAAAGCAGAAGTCCCAGTTGAG
>CAKULN010000012.1 GCA_934667175.1 uncultured Bacteroidales bacterium
AATCCATCCCTTGAATATGGCCTGAAAGTCAGCAGCGAGGTGTTTGCCATAGCGAAACTGTTCGGGAAGGATTTGGGAAAATACAATGTCGAGCTTCCGGACTATACCATCTGGAGCAAGGCTTTGCCTCTGTTGCCATCACTCAGTGGCTTTGAGGCAAAAAGAATTGCAGGTGCGACAAAGAGCGCCACTTCAGGGTCGTCTGGAAAGCAAGTCTCGGTGGAGATCGCCTGGCGGCAATATCCGGAATATTTCATGTCCTCAAAGGATGTCAAGACAGGCGTCGCGATATTCAACAAGGCCGATGACAAAGAGGTGGCGTCATTCATGCCGGCCCCGGAGAGCGAGTCCGACGGATCATATTCCTACAAAACCACCGTTCCGGGACTCTCCACGGACAGCACCTACTACGCCGAGACCTTCGCCTACTGGGATGGGTACAAGAAATTCGGCAGTGATAATGACATTGACACCAAAGTCAGGAAGCTGATTTCGGAGGTGAGGATTAGTTGCTCTTGTGGACGTTCTCAGACTATCACATTCAAATATGATGAAAAAGGGCGCTTGAGTTATCTGAACTATACTGAAAGGGAATTGGAATCAGGAGCAACAAGCTCATCTTTTCATTATTTATATGATAATGACTATGTCCGTATACGTTGTTATGATCTTGATTTTAATGACTGTTGGTACAAGTATGTCAATGGTCTTATAGTGGAGTCATCCAATGGTGAAAGCCATCTAACCTACAAGTACGAACATGACAAAGCGGTTAAGGCAAGTAGTTCGTCATATTCATACGGTTGGGAATGGAATAATGGAGATTTGGTTTCAATGAGTTTTTATGGTGAAGATAATGATTCCGCATCTTATACATACTACGATATCGAGAATAAAATGAACATAGATTTCTATGAATTATGGGAGAATCGTTTCGATGAATTATATTTCTTTGACAGAAGCGTTTTCCCGATGTTCTCTTCTCGACACCTGTTAAAAAGTAGCTTTGACAACAAATCCTATATGTACGACATAGACGATAACGGAGATGTGATCAGAATGACTGTCGGGGACTCTGAAAGGCACAACTATCATGTCAGCATAAACTATTACTAAACATTGATCAGTGTCTCCTAATGGCCAGTAGCATCGCAGTCCGTTAGCATCTCCGGCCAAACATGGCTTTCGGTGGACAAAACTGGATTTAAGGCCGTTTTGTCCACCGAATCTGATTTCTGCCGGACAAACGATGGGGAGTTGATCAAGTCCAAAACCTTATGTCCGGTCGCAGAGCCTGCCGATGCGCCCGATACCAGCATCCACGTATTCGGTAACATCCGCATAATTAGCGAGTTACAGAATACTGCCCTCCCGATCGCCCCGGCAGCGATTTATAACTCGTTGCTAATGAGCGTGTGATGTATCACCCATTGATTCTCAAGGCCTTTTGAATTACTGCCCGACACACGAAATTAAGTGCCCTATTTCTGGCCTGTCGCTTAGCCTCTGGCTTCGCCGGAATATTCATACTTCTTGTTGCTCCAGTTGGCGTGTCTTCCGGTCGCCGAGCCTGTGATTCGACAATGCGCCAACCAGACATGTGCTTTAGGGATTAAGTCCAGGATTAGCGGCCATATTTATTTTAATCCATTAACACTGATTTTAGTATGCCTGGCGCTTCGACAAGCTCAGCGACCGGACACAGGGTTGGGACTTGACGGGTCAAGTCCAAAACCCTGTGTTAAAGAATTAAAGCAAAATAAGTATGTACCTTTGTGGAAACATTACAATAAGGTATATAAATATGTCATCATTGTCTGTCCTTCAATGTCTAGCAGTTTATGTGCTCTGCCTTGTTGACTGAATTCTGTTATTTTGCGCCAACGTCAAAGTCAACACAGCCGGCCAAAGAGGTTGTTTGCTGGCGGCTTGCCACGGGTTGATTCAACATTTTGTCCGGTGAAAGCTTTGTTGGCCGGACAAACAGTGCGGAGGGATTATGGACAGTGAGAATCTTACAAAAGGTTTTCAGCCACATGTCGAATCTGTGCCGATGGAATCCGGACCGGGCTGAAAAACTCAATGGCAAAAGTACAGGCTTTTCATGGGAATGAGCCTTCCATGCGCCTCGGATAAGCTTTGACGTGAAGGCGTTCCGTAAATCCACACCTACATCAGCACGAGGCGAACGCTATAGAGGCCTGCCTCAGCTTGTACCCTAACATGATACCGCAAGGTACATTGATACCGGTTGACATTCCAGCGCCGGAGGGAATTGACGACATTTTTAGACTATAATGTCGTTCAAAACCGACAAATGGAGGGGTTCGACGGCACTTCGCCGCAAAAGTGTCGTTCTACCTCTCAACTTTTAGTCTGTGCCCTGACCAGAGGTCATAATCAAGGTAGGCGTGATCTGTAAACCATTATTAATAAATAGTTTGGCTACTAGCCTTTGGCGGTTTAACACTCAAGGCAAAGGGCTAACTATGTGATAATTAATACATTTTCCACCACTCATTGACACTGAACGTGTTGCGTTTAGCCATAGAGTGCGTGATAATAATTTTTATGAAAAGGAATCAGACAATGATTTACCCTTGCATTGGCACCGTTGCTTGGAGGGTGGGGCGGCCCTTTACCCGGATAGGGCGCGCGAAGCGCGTAGGCCGCCCCGCCTTCCAAGCAACGGTGCTCCTGACCGAAGGTAGCCCTGTGGCAACGCCCAGCAAAACAATGCTTTGTAAGAAAACTTTCAGGGCACAACTCAGGGGAGTTTCAGATATTAAGTATTATCTGTACAGGCTATCAAAGATATATGCCTAAACGCATACTTTTGGACTTGATCCTTCAAGTCCCCGGTCGCTTCGACAAGCTCAGCGACCACAAAAAAAAGCCATCCGTTTCAGGATGGCTTCTGGAGCGGAAAACGAGACTTGAACTCGCGACCCCGACCTTGGCAAGGTCGTGCTCTACCAACTGAGCTATTTCCGCAGACTTGTGACCCGTAGCATTGCTTTGGGATTACAAAGGTAGCGCTTTTTTCTTTTTCCGCAAACTTTTTCCGAAAAATTTTCAAAAAAATCTTTAAAAAGCCAAACGTTGATTGTTCAAAGAGTTCTCAGAACCAAGAACAATTCTAACGAGCAGGATTCTACACCTCGATCGAAGTCTTGAATTCGGACAGGAAGCGGAGGTCGTTCTCGAAGTAGTGACGAAGGTCGTTGACCTGCCACTTGAGCATCGCGATACGCTCCAGACCCATTCCGAAAGCGAATCCGCTGTACTTCTTGCTGTCGATTCCCGAAGCCTCAAGGACGTTCGGATCCACCATTCCGCAGCCCATGATCTCCAGCCAACCGGTTCCCTTGCAGATGTTGCAGCCCTTGCCGTGGCAGATGTTGCAGCTCACATCGATCTCGCTGGAAGGCTCGGTGAACGGGAAATAAGAAGGACGCATCCTGATCTGGGTGTCCGGGCCGAACATCTCACGGGCGAAAAGAAGAATAGCCTGCTTGAGATCGGCGAAAGTCACGTTCTCATCAATGTAAAGGCCCTCGACCTGATGGAAGATGCAGTGCGCGCGGGCTGAGATCGCCTCGTTCCTGAACACTCGTCCCGGACAGATCACACGGATAGGAAGTTTCATCGTCTCCATGGCGCGGACCTGAACGGAAGAGGTGTGGGTACGCAGCAGCAGCGGATCCGGATGGCCGGCCGACACGAAGAAGGTGTCCTGCATATCCCTCGCAGGATGGTTCTGCGGGAAGTTCAGCGCCTCGAAAACATGATAGTCATCCTCAATCTCCGGACCCTCGGCGACATCGTAGCCAAATTTTCTGAATATATCCACAATCTCCTGACGGACAATCGACACCGGATGCCTTGAGCCAAGTTCGAACGGGACCCCCGGCATGGACAAATCCTCCTTAGGGCCATCAGAGACGCCTTCCGAGGAAGTCTGCTCCTTGAGCTCGTCAATCTTGGCCTGAGCGGCCTGCTTGAGCTCGTTGATCTTGCGTCCGAACTCTCTCTTCAGATCCGGACCATAAGTCCTGAACTCGTCAAAGAGTTTGGTGATCTCACCCTTCTTACCCAGAAGCCTAACCCTGGCCTCCTCGACGTCCCTGGCGGTCTTGCAATTCAGCTCGCGGACATTCGCAAGCAGCTGTTCTATTCTTTCTTTCATAATATTCCCGGAATATTCATGCAAAGTTAATCATTTTCCTGCAGTTTGGCGGAAGACTTTTCCATCTTCGCCTTTCTTTTTTCACGAGCCTTCTTATCCCGCGCCGCACCACTCTTCAAATACTTTCCCCACTGATTGTCATTCAGGACCTTACGAAAAGCGACGTAGATATTCTCCGCCCACTTGTCACTGGTCCTTGTGTAGATGTCGTAATTGGACACTTTGGATGAAGATAGCTTGTTCATCTCCTCCTGCATCGCACGGTAATCATGATTCAGGATTGAATCCACATAGAACACCTGCCAATCCTCCAGTTTGAGCGTCATCTCCAGGCGCTCCACCTCTTTTTGAATATATTCAGACAGCTTCTTCTCCTGCTCTTCCGGGCTCGGCGGATTCTGCTGCGCGAAAGCGGTCAACACTGAAATGACAAGGCATACGACCGTAAGAAAAATATTTTTCATTATATTTACATTTTGTAATACAGATAACAAAAATAAACAATAATACGTTAATCACAAAATGGCTAAGAATTCGACCATCTACGCGCTCCTGACCGCCATCTGCGTGCTCACGGCAAGCTTCAGGGCTGAAGCCTGCACCAACATCATCGTGACAAGAGGAGCCAGCACCGACAACTCGAACATAATCTCATACGCGGCGGACTCGCACGTCCTCTACGGTGAGTTGTATTTCCATCCGGCGGCGGACTGGAAAGCCGGTGCGATGCTGGACATCGTCAACTGGGACTCCTACAAGCCGATGGGGCAGATCCCACAGGTAGCGCACACTCACAAGACAGTCGGGAATATGAACGAGCACCAGCTCATCATAGCCGAAACCACATGGGGCGGAAGGCTGGAGCTGGAGGACACCACAGCGATAATGGACTACGGCTCACTCATCTACGTCGCCCTGCAAAGAGCCCGCACCGCAAGGGAGGCGATCAAGGTCATCGTCGATCTGGCCAATGAATATGGCTACGCGTCCGAAGGGGAGACATTCTCGATAGCGGACAAGGACGAGGCATGGATCATGGACCTCATCGGAAAGGGCTGCGAGATGAAGGACGGAAAGAACACCCGCAAGGGATTCGTCTGGGTCGCCAGAAGGATTCCGGACGGCTACATCTGCTCCCACGCCAACCAGGCCAGGATCCAGACATTCCCGCTGAACGATCCGGAGAACTGCCTCTATGCCCCGGATGTGATATCGTTCGCGAGGGAGAAGGGCTACTTTGACGGCAAGGACGAGGACTTTGACTTCAGCGCCGCCTACTGCCCTGCCGATTTCGGCACCGTGAGAGGCTGCGACGCAAGGGCTTGGAGCGCCTTCAACATCCTCTGCGACGGGCAGTTCACCTACGAGAAGGACGGCAAGATCGTCACCGAGCCAGCCTCGGCCTACCATGACTACATCACCGGCAAGGACCTCAACCACAGAATGCCGCTGTTCGTGAAGCCTGCCAGAAAGATCTCCGTCAAGAATGTGGCCGACGCCATGAGAGACCATTTCGAGGGAACGCCTCTGGACATGACAACCGACATCGGAGCCGGCGGCAACGCGCTTCCTTACAGATGGAGACCTATGGGATTCGAGTACAAGGGATGGAACTACGTCAACGAAAGGGCCATCGCCACCCAGCAGACCGGATTCTGGTTCGTCGGCCAGTCCAGACACAACCTCCCTGACGTTGTCGGAGGAGTTCTCTGGTTCGGGACAGACGATGCCGCGACATCCTACGTCACCCCGATCTACACCTGCACGGACAAGGTGCCGGAGTGCTTCAGGGTAGGCAACGGGAATATGCTGAAATACTCCCCTACCGCGTCTTTCTGGATCAACAACCGCGTCGCCAACGCCTGCTACAAGGCCTACAACATCATGGCCCCGACAGTCAAGGAAGCCATCGACAGCTTTGAGAACGACCAGATGGGCTCAAAACTCGCCGAGATGGACCGCAAGGCCCTTGACGCCTACAACGCCATCCTTCCGAAGGCAGAGAAGAAAGGCATCGACAGCAAGGACTGGTTCGCCTCTGTCAGGAAGATGCTCACAGAGTATTCAGTGAACACGGCTCAGACACAGTTCGAGAATTGGGTCGCCCTTGAGGAGCTGCTTCTTGTGAAGTACATCGACGGCAACGTCAAGGCTCAGAACGCTGACGGATCATTCAGGCACAGCAAATGGCACGAGGGCACCCCGGAGGGACTTACCCAGCCAGGGTACACCGAGAAATGGAAGGAGGCAGTCGTCAAGGATCACGGCGACGTCATCAGGGAAAGATAGTAATCTTAACGGGCATGGCAGACGGGACACTGCCGGTCATGCGAAAAGAAGAACAAGAATATTCAAACTATGCGGAGACTGTTTTTGATAATGATTCTGCTGCTGTCCTGCGCGGTTTCCTTCGCCCAGACCTACACCGTTTCAGGTACGGTTCTGAACAAGAAGACCAAAGCGCCGGTGGAATTCGCGACCGTGGTGGCCGTGGAATGCGAGCAATGGGCCGTCGCCGATGACAAGGGACGTTTCACACTCAAGAACATCCCCGCGGGAAAGAACACGCTCAGCGTGTCTTGCCTTGGATTCGTGACAGACACAAAGACCGTCATCATCAGCAAGGATCTGACTGGCTACCGGGCATTCCTCAGCGAGGATAACCTTGCCCTTGAGGGGGTTGTCGTGACAGCGAAGGAGAACGAGAACAGCGCCACGACCAGCCGTACGATGGACAGGACGGCGCTCGACCACGTCCAGATGGTCAGCCTTGCGGACATCGGCGGCCTTTTGCCGGGAGGCGCCACCGCCAATCCAAGCCTGCTCTCCGCCCAAAGGTTCAACATCAGGGCCGGTGGGAGCACCGAGGCCGGAAACGCATCTTTCGGCACGGCTGTGGAAGTGGACGGAGTCCGTCTTTCGAACAACGCCAGCTTCTCCGGAACCAACGGCGTCACGGTCAACAATATAGCATCCAGCAATGTGGAGTCTGTCGAAGTGATCTCGGGTGTGCCATCCGTTGAATATGGCGATGTCGGAGCGGGAATAGTCAAGGTCAACACCAAGAGAGGTATCGCCCCCTACACGGTGACGATGACGACAAACCCGAAGACAAAGCAATTCTCCGTCAGCAAAGGCTACGGCCTTGGGCAGACAAGGCGCGGGAACTCCGCCGGAGTGCTGAACGCCAGCGCCGAATACACATATTCAGTGGAGGACAGCCGCTCCCCTTACACATCCTATGACAGGAAGCAGATCTCGCTGATTTATTCCAACCTTTTCAATTCGGGAATATTCAGCGACACTCCGCTGAGGTTCTCCGCCGGGTTCTCAGGCAACATCGGAGGAACCAACTCAGAGGCGGATCCTGATCTTCTGACCGGCACGTACGAAAAGCAGAAGGACAACACCCTCAGGGCCAATGTCGAGATGAACTGGCTGTTGAGCAAGCCGTGGATCACCAATCTGGAGTTCAAAGGCTCTGTGGTAAGGTCGGACAGGCTCAGCGAGACGAAGTCCAGATACTCCAGCGCGGCCGGAACGGTCTCGCTGCACGGCAAGGAGGAAGGCTACTATGTGGCCGAGGACTATTCCTCCAATCCGGATGCGGCGGCGATTATGATAGCTCCGGGCTACTGGTACAACACGATGTTTCTGGACGACAAGCCGTTCGCCTACAAGCTGACGCTAAAGAGCAATTGGGCCAGAAAATTCGGTTCCGTCAACAACAAACTCAAGCTGGGTGCGGACTGGAGCGCCGACGCCAACTTCGGGAAGGGGCAATATTCGGAAGACTTGAGCAACGCACCATCTTACAGAACCTACGACTACAGCGAGATTCCGTTCATGAACAATCTCGCCCTGTTCGCCGAGGACAACATCTCCATCCCGATCGGCAGGGAATCACACCTGAACCTGATCGCCGGGCTGAGAGCCGAAAGCACTTTCATAAAGGGTTCTGAATATGGTACCACAACCAGCCTCTCACCAAGGTTCAACGCGAAATATTCAGTGTTCTCAGCCAAGGGGCGCAGGGACAAGCTGGTCAGAAGTCTCGCTTTCAGGGCAAGTTGGGGCGTGGCTGTGAAGCAGCCGTCGTTCTCGATTCTCTACCCGCAGCCGAGCTACAGGGATCTCGTGGTGTTCAACCCTCCGACGGCAAGCGACGGGAAGGCCTACTACGCCTACTATGTGATGCCGACCACCATTGAATATAATCCCGGCCTTGTCTGGCAAAGGAACCATCAGGGAGAGATCGGAATGGAAATCAACCTTGCGGGCACAAGAATATCCCTGGCAGGATTCTGGAACAGGACCGTCAAGGCGTTCACGACCAACAACGCCTACGATCCGTTCTCGTACAACTACACGGACCAGAAAGCGCTTGAGTCCTGCACGATTCCTGTGGACGACAGGATCTATAGCGTTGACCGCAAGACTGGAGTCGTGACGGTCACTGACAAGACCGGGGTAATCCCGGCACAGACAATAAACGGGGTGACGAGGGAATCCCTTGTCAGTAGGACTTACGCCGCCAACAGCGGAACTCCTGTCAACCGTTACGGCCTTGAATGGGTGATCGATTTCAAAAGGATAAACCCGATCAACACGGAGATCCGACTCGACGGAAATTACTACTCATACAAGACTGTCAATCAGGATCTTCTGGCATATTCACCAACCTCTCAGAGGATGGTTGACAACACTCCTTACAAGTACATCGGGTGGTACGTCGGCGGAAACGGGACGAGCAACGGCAGCGAGTCCAGAATGCTGAGGATGAACCTGAACATCACCACTCATATTCCTCGGGTCAGGATGATCGTCTCGGCGAAGATTGAAGGGACGCTGCTGAGATATTCAAGGAACCTCAGCGAAACCGAGGGAGGCACAAGGACTTATGCGGTTGACGACAACTCTTCTTACGTGCCGGGTTCCGATCCGTCGTTTATGGACAGAAGGGTGATCGCCGTCACCTATCCTGAGTATTACTCCAGCTATTGGGATCCGACCCCGAAGCCTTTCCTTCAGGATTTCCTGTGGGCGAGGGAGAACGACAGGGAGCTTTACAACAATCTGTGCAGTCTCGTGTCAAGAACCTCATTCACGTACAATTACCAGAAGGATTACATCACTCCTTATTTCTCCGCGAACTTCAGCGTGACGAAAGAGATCGGGGACATCGCGTCCATCTCTTTCTACGCCAACAATTTCTTCAGGAATCTGGGACAGGTCTATTCCACCAAGACTCAGCAGTATTACTCCGTGACAGGGAACGGCTACGTTCCCAAATTCTACTATGGCCTTACATTAAGGTTGAAATTTTAGTATTTACAAGACAGATCACAAACAACTAAAAACAAAGTACAATGAAAAAGTTCATTTACATTCTTCTCGCGGCGGCCGCGGCATTCACGGCCTGCAAGAAAGACGAGAGCGCGAAAATCAACGATGTCACCGTACAGGTTCTGATCGACAATGAGCCTGTGACGGACGCTGTCGAGGTGACCGTGACAGACAAGTCTTCATCAACGGCATACAAAGCCACTACAGTGAACGGCACGGCGACATTCCAGCTTGTGGCCGGAATCTACGAGGCTTCCGCGACTCTTTACAAGGAGTCAAGCATCTACAATGGCACCAATTCCGCTGTCACAGTAGTTGACGGTGGAGCCAACGCATTCACTCTCAACCTTGCGGCCTCTACTACCAGTCAGGTGATCATCAAGGAACTGTACGTCGGCGGCTGCATGGACAACGAAGGGGCCAAGGACTACGCTCTTGACAAATATGTCATACTGTACAACAATTCCCCTCTCGAAGCCGATGCAAGCAAAATGGCTTTCGCAATAGGAAGTCCGGCCAACTCTAACGGCATCAACTACTACCTTAAAGACGGCAAGCTTACTTACTCTGATTACATTCCGGCGTGGAATGCTGTCTGGTGGTTCCAGAAGGATGTGAAAATCGCTCCATACTCACAGATTGTCATCTCTATCACCGGAGCGATCAACCACACTGAGACTTACAGCAAATCGGTGGATCTTAGCAAAGCCGACTATGTCTTCTATGATCCGGAAGTCTTCAGTCTGGCCAGCAACTATCCCGCTCCTTCAGCATCCATTCCTGCTGACAATTATCTAAAGACTTACTGCTATGGCTTGGGAACCGCATGGGCAATCTCCAAGACATCTCCGTCATTCTTCATCTTCTCACCTGAAGGGGAGATGACAGCGAAAGCATTTGTAACTAACCAAGACAACATAGAGTCTCCGACAGGGAAACCGGCCTTCAACTGCGCCAAGATCCCGGTAAGCTGGGTCAAGGACGGCGTCGAGATCTTCGACAACGCCAACATACAGAAATCCAACAAGAGGCTTCTTGACAGCATTGACGCCGGCTACGTAGGATTCAGCAACAAGAACGGCTACACCATCTACCGCAACGTAGACAAGGAGGCCACCGAGGCCCTCGCCGAGAACGAAGGCAAGCTGGTCTACAACTACGCCGGCGGCACCTCTGACATCGAGGGTGGCTCGACCGATCCTTCCGGCATCGACGCCGAGGCATCCATCGCCAATGGGGCGCACATCATCTACAAGGACACCAACAACTCCAGGAACGACTTCCACCAGAGGAAGGTCGCTTCCATCAAGAAATAAATCATGGGTTCAAGAATCCTTTCGTTCATAGGATTGTTCATCCTCTCCGCTCTTCCGGCCTGGTCGCAGACCGAGGAGTGGAAGGATGAATATTCCCGTTTCACAGACCTCAGCCCTTGGGTGCGGTCTTCCAATCCTGCCGGGATAGCGACCTTGCCGGTGGGCAAGATCTCAACCGTCAGGGCTGGACTTGAAAAGAAAGACGGAGGGTTGACGGACCTGCACGAAAGCCGCGACTGCTTCAAGCCCAACCTGGAGGCGGCGTCCTACATTAGAGTCTCCGACCGGATCACCTTCTACGGCCGGATGGACTACAGCTATTTCAAAGGTAAGGACATGGGAGGACAGATCCTTATGGACCCTTACTACAACCCTGTCAATTTCCTCGAAAGCGTGGACACCACGACCGGGACGAAGACCTTGGAGGAATACACCCTTGAGGGCGCGATGGCATATTCATTGAGTGACAGGCTCACGCTTGCCGGGAAGATAAATTTCCAGAGCGCTGACTATGCCAAGCGCAAGGATCCCAGATCGTACAACCAATGGATGGGCCTGGACGCCTCGGTGGGCGCGAGATATTCATTGGCGAGCGGAAAAGGGACTTTCGGAATCAGTCTCAACTACACCAAGACGATCGAGACCGTCGCAGAGAAACTCTTCGGCACACTCGACAGGCAGTACTACTGTCTGGTGGACTACGGCGGAAGTTTCGGCAAGGTTGAGATCATCGACGGGGACAACGGCTACCTTTCTGTCTCCAATGAGCGCCCGATGTTCAACCAGTTCTTCGGAGGAAGCGCGCAGGCCGGGTTCAAGGTCGGAAGTGTGAGCGCCTTCGTGGATCTGGGCGCAGCCTACCGCAAAGGCTATTTCGGAAAGAAGGCCAGCGGTTCCGTGCGGTTCTGCGACTTCGACGGAATGAGATACAGCCTTGGCACCAGGGTCTCGTTCAAAACCGGGAAGTTGCTCAACAAGATTGAAGGAAGCTGGAATATTATGACATCCCTCAACAAGGAAAACTCGTACAGGGTTTCCACACAGCCCGGCCAGAATCCTGAGATACAATATTTCGGAAGTCAAGAGGTTGGAGACAAGACCGTCGGACGCGTCAAGGCGAGGTACACAATTGAAAGGATGGCCGATGGACCAGCGGACATATTCAGACCGTCGCCTTGGGCCGCGTCACTCGGCTTCGAAAGGTTCGGCTTGAGCCAGACCGCCACATCATACCCATTCTACAGAAAGCAGAGGCTGGCGCAGAACACCATCAGCGCGATGGCTGTCAAGAACTTCCTGATGCGAAGCAATTTTCTGTCACTCTCATTGGGAGCAAGCTGCTCCTTTGCCGGAGATGATCTGAAAAACGAGGACGGGCAATATTCCTCCGCCACCGGCAACCCTCGCACCATTGACACTTACCTGAACAGGAACTTTGAATATTTCCACGCCTCCTCAGTCGGTGGCGATGTCTCGGTACGGTACACTTTGGTCAGAGCGACGAAAAAGCGGCATTATTCGGTGTTTGCCGATCTGAGAGACAGTTACCGCCGTCTGACCTCGAATCCCGAATATCTCATCGGGAACTATAGAAACACAATCATATTCACAATAGGATGCAATTTTTAAAATCTCTTTTCGCAGCGTCGGCCACGTTGGCGTTGAGCGCTTTCAGTCTGGCCGCGCAGGTCCTGCCTTCCGACGGGCAGATCAGGACAGGGAAGCTTGACAATGGCCTGACTTATTACGTCAGACACAACGCCAACCCTGCCGGGACAGCCGACTTTTACATAGTGCACAATGTAGGAGCACTCCAGGAGGATGACAACCAGAACGGTCTCGCTCATTTCCTTGAGCACATGGCGTTCAACGGAATCAAGCATTATCCCGGAAAAGAGATGCTTGAGTTTCTGGGAAGGAACGGTGTCCGCTTCGGAGCGAACGTGAACGCATTCACTTCCAGAAACGAGACATGCTACCACATCGACGGAGCGCCGGTTGCCAGAGAGAGTTTTGTGGACTCGCTGCTGTTGATCCTCCACGACTGGTCAGGCGACATTCTTTGCGAGCAGGATGAGCTTGATGACGAAAGAGGAGTGATCCGTGAGGAATGGCGAAGGGGCTTCGACTCACGACGCACACTTTTCACCGCGCAGACTAATCTTGTCTACCAAGGTTCCAAGCAGACCAAGAGGACTGTTCTGGGATCCCTTGATGTGATCAACAACTTCAGGCGGGACGAGATCCTCGACTTCTACCACAAGTGGTACAGGCCTGATCTTCAGGCGATAATCGTGGTCGGAGACATCGATGCGGCACAAATGGAGAAAAAGATCCACAGCCAGTTCTCAGACATTTCCAAAACCGTGAATCCGACTCCTAAAGAGGTTTATCTCGCACCTGAGGCCGACGGACCGGTCTTCGAGAATCTGATCGATTCCTCTCTCAGTTTCACGGCCCTCAAGGTCTTCTACAGGATGCCTTATCCCGAACGTGAGATCCGGAACACGGAAGAGTTCTACAAGGATCTCTACATACGTGACATTCTCGCCAACGTGATGTCCGAGAGGATGAAAGAACAGATCCGCTCCGGCAAGGCGGAGCCTAAGTCAGCGGTGATGGTGAACTACGCCGAGTCCAGCGACTACTACGTTGACCTCTACACCATCCTATGCCGGAAAGACAGCGAATTGCTGCCTCTGATCGACTTCTACGCCAGAAACGAGAAGGCGATGATTGAATATGGAATCTCGGAGGCCGAGCTTGAGACGATGAAGATGACCGTCAGAAAGCGTTATCACCTTGACAAACCGCTCAACCCCGCGTCTGTCAGCAACGCCGATCTCGTGGCTGTCTGCCACAACAACTTTATCAGCGGAACGTCCCTGACAAATCCTGCTGAGCTTCGGGTGATCCAGAACAGGATCATCTCCGGGATAACATTGGACGATGTAAAGCCTTACATCGGCAAGGTGTTCTCACAGAGTGACAAGATCTACTCCTGGTTCGCCAACCCGAAAGACAAGGACAGAATCCCCTCTACGGAAGAGACCAAGGCAAGGCTTGCCAAGGCTTTCGCACAGGATGCGAAACCGAACTTCGTCACATTCAGAAAGGTTGACCTGAACGTGAACGCAGCCGAAGGCAAGATCGTCAAAGAAAAGGCAGTCAAAGGGTTGAATGGCAGCAAGGAATGGACACTGAGTAACGGAGCCAAAGTCTATTGGACTCCGGTCAACGACCCGAAAGTTACTCCAGACCTTTCGCTCCTTGTCTATTTCAACTCAGGCTACAACGCCCTGCCGCAGGACAGATTCGCCTCAGCCCTGTTCGCCGGAGAGTTCATCAAGACCAACGCCGGGTTCAGAGGAGCGTCAAGCGATGAGATCGCCAAGGTCCCGGAATGCAATGAAATCACAAGGTCTATCAGAATCAGCGAACGGTTCGCCGGAATATTCATGTCCGCTCCCGCAAAGAAGGCCGAGAACGCCTTCCGCATAGCATCTCTCACAACCACAGACCCTTGCATGGGCAATGACAAGGTGTTGAAGCAGATGAAGGACAAGAAGCTGGAAGCCCTCGGCGAGCCAAAGAAAGACGCCGTCCGTTTCAACGAGGCCTGCGATTCGCTCATCTACGGCGACCATCCTTGGTCCGTGGACATAGACTCTTCGGCGGTCGAGGGGGTCGACATGACGCTCGTCGGGGAGATCTATCGCAGGGAGTTCAATCCTTCGCTCGGAATGACAGTCTTCATCGCCGGCAATCTCGACGAATCTAAAGTCAAGGAATATGTCTGCAAGTACATCGCATCGATTCCGGACGGAGACAAGAGTGTAAAGAAGAGCAATGTCAAAGAGCGCGTCCCTGCTTTCAAGGGAGTGAGCGAGTTCTCAATGACAGGCAAGAAAGAGATCAATCCTTATACTCTCGTGTCAAGGATTTTCTCTTCCAAGGTCAAGCCTACGACAGAGAGCATAGCGGCTGTCGACTTTGTGGACTACATCCTTTCACAGCGTCTCCTCAACCAGATCAGAGAGAAACGTGGCGGTACCTACACGATCAGATTCAGTTCAACGGTAAGTGTGCGTGAAAAGGGGCGCAGCGAGTCAGAGATCACTTTCAAGACCAGACCAGATCTGTACAAGGTGCTTGTAGGAGATCTTGATGACGTCATCTCTGGATTCAATGCCGAAGGCCCTACCGAGAAAGAGCTTGAAGAGGCACGGACATGGCTGATAAAGAACAATTTGGAGTCGAAAGCCAAGCGTTCCGAATCAATGTCGCACAGAAACTCCCAGGTGATGAACCTCATCAGGAACGGCATCGATCCGAACGCTGACTGGGAAGCCGCCTACAGGAAAGTCTCCGCCGAGGATGTGCGCAAGGCGTCCGGAAAGCTTACCGGCGGAAACTCACTGACTGTCATTTACACCGAAGAATAGACTTTTGATGAGAACATTAAGAATTATCATGACGGCTGTGGCGCTGACATTCAGTGTCACAGCTTTCGCCGATGAAGGGATGTGGATGATCCAGGACATCAATGAGGCGTTGGAGAAGAACATGAGGGCGCGCGGTCTGAAGCTGGCCGCCAACGAGATCTACAATGACGAGGCTCCGGGGACCGCCGTGGCTGACGCCGTGGTGTCCATCGGATTCTATTGCACCGGAAGTGTGATCTCCGACCAGGGACTCATCATCACGAACCATCACTGCGCCTATTCAAACATCGCAAAACTCAGCACTCCCGAGCACAACTATCTGGAAGAAGGGTTCTGGGCCATGACAAGCGAGGAGGAGATTCCCATCGAGGGAGAGAAAGTATTCTTTCTAAAAAGAGTCTTCGATGTCACCGAAGAGGTGAAAGGACTCACCAAGGAACTCCGGGCCGCAGGCAAGCCGTTCGGCGGCAGGAAGATCAGTGCGATGATGGAGGAGCGCTACAACAAGGCCACAGGACTGGAATGCATACTAAGCGGCATGTGGGCTGGTGAGAAGTATTATATGTCCGTCTACAAGACCTACACCGACCTTAGGCTCGTCGCCGCACCGCCGCAGAGCATCGGCTACTTCGGAGGGAATCAGGACAACTGGAGGTGGCCTCGTCACAACTGCGACTTCACCATCTACAGGATCTACGAGGACGGAAAACCGGTGACGAGGGAGAAGAATCTGAAGATTTCTCTGAAGGGCTACAACCCAGGCTCGTTCACCATGGTCATCGGTTACCCTGGAAAAACTGACCGTTACGCTTCCTCCGCCGAGATCAACTTTCAGGAGAAAGTCAGCCTTCCAGTGTCAAACTCCATAAGAGGTGGCCAGATGGACATCATCCGCAAATGGATGGACGCCGACCCCCAAGTCAGGATGAAATACTCGGATTGGTTCTTCGCGCTGAGCAACGTGCAGGAAAACAACGACGGCATGGTCAAATGCTACAGGAGATTCTGGGTAAAGGATGAGAAGATCGCCCAGGAGAGGGAAATGCAGAAATGGATCGACGCGGCTCCGAACCGGAAGGCGATGTGGGAGACTATGATCCCGGATCTTGAGAAGGCATATTCAGAAACGGAAAGCATCGAGAGGGACAAGGTCTTCTACCGCGAGACCATGTTCCGCGGGACCTACATCAACCGCTACCTCATGCGCGCCGGGAATTCATCAAGTCTGGAGAAAGCCAAGGAAACCTTGAGGCAAGGACTCGCCCAGACCGACGCCAGAGTGGAAAAGGAGCTTTTGGAATATGCCTGCAAAGAGTATTTCGACAACCTCGAGTCCTACTATTTCGGCAAGTTCCAGAACAAGATGCTGGACCGTTTCGGAAGCGACTACAAGGCGATGGCTGAATATCTTTGGAGCAGAAGCGTGATTTCGTCACAGGAAAGGGTTGACGGGATCAATTCGGTTGACGAGATCAAGAACGATCCGCTGCGGAGATTTCTGGCCGACACACCGATAACAGTCTTCAACGAGAGACATGGAGAGGCAGCCAAGAGACAGAAAGCCAACCAGTTGGAGAAAGAGTACAAGAAAGCCCTCTATTGGATGAGACTGCACAAGGACGTGGAGCAGTACCCGGACGCGAACTCGACGATGCGCCTTTCATATGGGACCGTAGGTGGATTGCAACCGAATGACGGAATCGTGTACAACTGGTACACGACACCAGCCGGCATTCTGGAGAAATACGACCCGTCCGACCACGATTACGATCTCACCCTCAGACAGAAAACCCTGCTTGAGAAAGGAAAGTGGGGCCGGTGGGGCTTCACCCTTGACGGAAAGAGGAATTCGATGATCGTGGACTTCATGACCGACAATGACATCACTGGAGGAAACTCGGGCAGTCCGGTGCTGAACGCGAAAGGCGAGCTCATCGGATTGGCCTTCGACGGCAATCTCGAATCACTCGCCAGTGACGCCTCGTACACCGAGGGCTACAATAAATGCATCAACACAGACATCCGTTATGTGATGTGGGTCCTTGACAAGTACGCCGGGATGAAGCGCATCATCAAAGAGCTGGAGTTCTGTAGATAGGAACGTCCATAACTGAAAACAGGGTGGCAAAAGTGATTTTGCCACCCTGTTTTCTTATCAAGCCTTTTATTTCTTCTTGTTGTTCAGGATAATCTGACCACCGGCCACATCGACCTCGATGACGGAGTCCTTGTGGACTGTTCCGGCCAGAATCGCCTTCGCAAGCTGATTGACAAGCTCTCGCTGCATCAATCTCTTGATCGGACGGGCACCGTATGCAGGATCGTAGCCAGTCGTGACCATGTGATCCTCAAAAGCCTTGGTGAACTCAATCGTGACACCCTCTTCAGCAAGTCTGTCGCGAAGCTGCTTCATCTGAATGTGAAGAATCTCACGGATGTCGTTCTGGGTCAACGGATCAAACATGATGATCTCATCGATACGGTTCAGGAATTCAGGTCTGACCGTGGTCTTGAGCACGTCCATCACCTTCTCCTTGCACTCATCCAAAAGCTCACGCCTTGTGGCTATCGCCCTCATCTCCTGAGTTGGATCAGCACCCGGCTGTCCCACGGCAGGAAGTCTGTCCATGTAGCCTTGGATGATGTCCGAGCCTACGTTTGAGGTCATGATCAGGATAGTGTTCTTGAAGTCCACCGTACGTCCCTTGTTGTCAGTCAGACGACCGTCGTCAAGAACCTGAAGCAGGACATTGAACACATCCGGATGCGCCTTTTCTATCTCATCCAGCAAGATGACGGAATAAGGTTTACGCCTTACAGCCTCGGTAAGCTGACCACCTTCATCATAACCGACGTATCCCGGAGGCGCTCCGACAAGACGGCTGACGGTATGACGTTCCTGATACTCACTCATGTCAATCCTCGTGATCATGTTCTCGTCGTTGAACAGGAACTCGGCGAGAGCCTTGGCAAGCTCGGTCTTACCGACACCAGTCGTTCCCATGAAGAGGAACGAGCCGATAGGCCTTTTCTCGTTCGAAAGTCCGGCCCTGCTGCGACGAACCGCGTCAGCCACAGCCTGAATGGCCTGATCCTGACCGACAACCCTCTTGTGCAATTCACTTTCGATGCGGAGAAGTTTCTCCTTCTCGCTCTCAAGCATCTTCTGCACAGGGATTCCGGTCCACTTGGCGACAACCTCGGCGATGTCCTGCGGCGTCACTGCCTCAGTGACAATAGGATCCTTGATCTCCGCCTGCTTCCGGGTCAGCTCGTCAATCTTCTTCTGAGCCTCGGCGATCTTGCCGTAGCGAAGTTCCGCGACCTTTCCATAGTCACCGGCCCTTTCGGCGGCCTGAGACTCTATCCTGTAGTCCTCAATCTTCTGACGCGCCTCCTGAAGTCCCGAAAGGATGCTTTTCTCATCATTCCAACGCTTCATCAAGGTCTCCCTCTCGGCCATCTTGTCGGAAAGTTCCTTCTGGATCTTCTCGGACTTCAAAGATGTTCCCTCACGCTTGATGGCCTCCTTCTCGATCTCCAGCTGACGGATGTCGCTGTTCAGCTCGGCGATCGGCTCAGGGACGGAGTTCATCTCCAGACGAAGCTTTGAGGCGGCCTCGTCCACAAGGTCGATGGCCTTGTCCGGAAGGAATCTGTTCGTGATGTACCTATGGGAAAGATTGACCGCGGCGATCAACGCGTCATCCTCAATCTTGACACGGTGATGGTTTTCATATTTCTCCTTAAGACCTCTCAGTATGGCGATAGACTCTGCCGGTGTAGGCTCATCGACCAGAACCATCTGGAAACGTCTCTCAAGAGCCTTGTCAGCCTCGAAGTACTTCTGATACTCGTCAAGGGTAGTGGAACCGATGGTCCTCAGCTCACCTCTGGCCAACGCAGGTTTAAGAATGTTCGAGGCATCCATCGCACCGGAAGAACGCCCGGCCCCCACAAGGGTGTGGATCTCATCAATGAACAGGATAATCTCTCCGGCGCTGTCAACGACTTCCTTGACAACCCCCTTAAGACGCTCCTCGAACTCGCCCTGGTACTTGGCGCCGGCGATCAAGGCACCCATGTCCAATGAATATACCTTCTTGCTCTTAAGGTTCTCCGGAACGTCGCCATCCACAATCTTCTGGGCTATGCCCTCCGAGATGGCTGTCTTACCGACACCCGGCTCACCTACAAGAATAGGGTTGTTCTTTGTTCTCCTGCTCAGAATCTGCAGGACCCTTCGGATCTCCTCATCCCTGCCGATGACAGGATCGAGTTTGCCTTTGGCGGCTTGTTCGTTGAGATCGACAGCGAACTTGGACAGAAACTCAAGTTTGTTGTTGCTATTGTTGTTTTCCATATATTTAGATTTCTCCTTTTAAGTCTTAGGACACTTCCGCTCGCGGCCCGCGCCGGTTCACGTGACGGCAAACAAAAAACCGTCCGGTCCGAAGACCAGACAGTTTGAAGTCAAATTATGTTCCACAGCCCGAAGGCTGACAAAATGTCAGTTACTCCGCATTGGAATCCGCAGGAGCTTCCTGAGCCGGGTTAGCCTGCTGTACAGGAGCTGACGGGAACTCTGGCTGTGACGCGGTGTTCTCGATCTTCTCTGTCACGTCAACAACTGACACCGCCGTCCTTGTGGTGAACGAAGTGATGATGGAGACGACAAGGATGAAAGTGACAAGACCCCAGGAAACCTTCTCGAGGATGTCGGCGGTCTGTCTTACGCCAAGAGTCTGGTTGGCTGAAGTAAAGTTACTGGCCATTCCCTGTCCCTTGCCGTTCTGAAGCAGCACGACGAGGATAAGAAGGATCGCCGCGATGACAATAAAAACTGTTAGGAATGTAAACATATTCTTTAATTTTAATTTTCCTGTTGCAATTTCTCAATAAGGGATGCAAAGTAAGCACTTTTTTCCGGATATCGCAAGATAAGTCGGGAATAAATCTTCTTTGCCTCAGCAAAATAGCCTTGATCGGCGTAGATCGCGGCCAATGTCTCTGTGCAGAATCCGAACTCCGGGTCTTCCCAACGATGTCCCTCTGGGTCATCGTAGCGTTCGGACCTGAAGCGTGAGAAAACGTTGTCCTCATCCTTTTTCACGGCGGCATACTGCTCGGGGGAAAAGAAATCCCCTCCCGCGACACGCACTGTGCGGTGATAAGGCACTGGGTTGGGCTGTGAGTTTGATTGTGGCGCTTCGGGCGCTTCGACAGGCTCAGCGACCGAAGAAGAAAGCCCAGCGACCGAAGAAGAAAGCCCAGCGACCGAAGAAGAAAGCTCTGAGACCGAAGTGGAAAGCCCAGCGGCTGAAGAAGAAAGCTCTGAGATCGAAGAGGAAGATCCAGCGGCTGAAGTGGAAGGTCCAGCGACCGAAGTGGAAGGTCCCTGAGCTTGTCGAAGGGCCTCCGCCTGCCGAAGCGACTTTTCAGGCCTTATATATTCCTTGATAAGACGCTCCACATCCTTGTCGGAATAGTCCCCCTTGCGAGTGGCGCGCATTATGTCCCAGATCAACGTACGGGAAGCGACGTACATGGCCGCGTCCGAATACTGCGCCTCCCCCCACTCGCTTCCTCCCACCTTGGCCATCCTGGCACACAACTCTTTACGGGCACCGCCAAACCAGGGATAAACGTTGATGACCCCGGTCAACTCGTCCATAGTCAAAGACTGGAGATTCTTTTTGACTTCCTCCATACCCTACCACTGAGCCACACTTGCGTTGAACATATCCTCGACCAATTTGTCGATTATCTCCTGGCAAAGGGTAGATTCGACAGCATCCAAGGAATTGGTGGAATCGTAGTCCGAATATGCCGAGAAATTCTTCTCGAAATCATCCTCTGGATACTTCCGGTTGGTGAACTTAAGTTTCACAGTGACCGTGAGACGGTTCTGCGCGGCCACCTCGTTGGCCGTCACCGCCGCGGCCCTGACCTCATAGCCGGTGACCTCGCCCTGAAGTTCCAGATCCCCGTCCATGTCGACCTGTTCCAGTTTGGTAAGCTTGCGGAACTTGTCCCTCATGGCTTCCGTCAGGTCATTGCTGAGATTAGGATTGACCTTGAGGGCCTTATATTCAAAATAATTGATCGTCACCGTCTTGACATCCGCCTGGATGGAAGTCCCGGAAAACGAGTAATTGACAATGGAGCAGCCGCCAAGAACCGCGGCCGCCAGCAAAACCAAGGCGGCGATGCACTTTTTAATATTCATTCTCATTCCGGCTTTGAGTCAAGGTGATACTTTTCTATCCAACGATATAGGGTCCGCTCGGAGATGCCCACCTCCTGGGCGGCGAGTTTACGATTGCCACCGTGCTTCTCCAAGGCCTTCACGATCATCTCCAGATTAGATTTCTTCAATGAAAGATCCTGATGCTTAGGCTCTTCCGCACGAATGTCTACAACCTTGCCGATCTCTCCGCTTGTGACAGGGGCTCCTAGCCCCTGCCATTCCGCCTCCTCCTGCTCCTGAGACGGGTGCAGCGCAGGCTGAAGGGCCGGAACGTGGTCAGGCATGGAATCCAACCTCGCCTTCAAGCGGTCGACCTCCTGCTTAAGGTCAAAGAGCGCCTTGATGATCATCTGTTTGTCGGAATCAGGCATATTCTGGCCACCGGCCGGCTCTGACGCCATGACAGGAAGAAGTGTGGTCTCTTCCTTGGGCATGTAGAGAGCCAACGTCTTCGAATCGACCACGCACTTCTCCGACATCCTGGAAAGTTTTTCTGACTCCAACGCCGTGACGGTCTCGGCTATATTCTTGAGCTGGCGGATGTTGCCCGGCCAACGATAGTTTATCAGCATGTCGATCGCATCGTTGGTCAAGGAAACTTTCCCCATGCCGTACTTCTCCGAGAAATCGGACGTGAACTTTCTGAACAACAGGTAGATGTCCTCTTTCCGCTCCCGCAGCGCCGGCATGAGTATCTGGATGGCGTTGAGCCTATAATACAGGTCCTCCCTGAACTTTCCCTTTCCGACCGCATAGAGCAGGTTGACATTAGTGGCCGCTATGACCCTGACATCCGTCTTCTGGACCTTTGATGAACCGACCTTGATGAACTCTCCGCTTTGCAGGACCCTCAGCAGCTTCGCCTGCGAGGCCATAGGCAACTCACCGATCTCGTCCAGAAAAAGTGTCCCCCCGTCAGCCTCCTCGAAATAGCCTTTCCTTGTTTCTATCGCCCCGGTGAAAGAGCCCTTCTCGTGACCGAACAACTCGGAATCAATTGTCCCTTCCGGAATGGCGCCGCAGTTTACGGCAAAGTATTTGCTGGTCTTGCGAAGGCTGTTCTGATGTATGATCTTTGGAATATTCTCCTTGCCGACACCGCTTTCACCGGTGACAAGGACAGTAAGGTCTGTCGGGGCGACGGCGACGGCCGTCTCCAGAGCCCTGTTTAGGGCGGCGTCGTTACCGACGATGTCGTACTTGTTTTTAAGTCTTTGCAGTTCTTGTGAGTCCATAGTATTTGCTCAGAGTTTGGCAAAGTTAACAAAATAATAATTATCTTTGTACATTTGTTAATGGCATTGGAATGCAATCTTTAATCATTAGTAATATGAAAAAGACACTCAAACTTTTTGCTGCGGCCCTCATCGGGATGGCCGCAGTCGCCTGCTCTTCAGCCGAGAAAATGGCTGAACTTGCTGACAATGTGACCGTAAAGTGCGACCCTGCGGTTCTGGAGTGTGTGGCCGGCAACATTGACGCCACTGTCACCGTGACCTATCCGGAGAAGTACTTCCATCCGAAGGCCATTCTTGAGGTCACTCCTGTACTCGTGTATGACGGAGGCGAGGTCAAGATGACTCCATTCATGTACCAAGGCGAGAAGGTCAAGGACAACTACAAGGTTGTGGCCAAGGCCGGCGGCACCGTGACTGAAAAGGTTCACTTCGACTATGTGAAAGGCATGGAGCAGTCTCATCTTGAGCTCCGTGGCATCGCCAAGTACAAGAACAAGGCTTATAAGCTTCCTGTAAAGAAGGTCGCTGACGGTGTCAACACGACTTATATGCTCGTGAAAGGTGCCGGACAGGTTCCTTTCAAGGCTGACGGTTATCAGGCCGTCCTCCAGCAGACCGCAGAGGGACAGATCCTCTACAACATCAACTCTGCCGACGTTCAGTCAAAGCAGCTCAAAGGCCAGTCCATCAAGGATTTCCAGAGCGCTCTTGAGGAGATCAAGGCCAACGAGAGGAAGACCCTCGTGGGCACAGAGGTTGTCGCCTACGCTTCACCTGACGGTGGCGAAAAGCTTAACAACACCCTTTCCGAGAAGCGTTCGAAGTCAGCCGACAAGGCTTGGGACAAGGTGATGAAGGGCAAGGATGTCGCCGACCCTGAGGTCAAGAGCATCGGCCAGGACTGGGAAGGCTTCCAGGAGCTCGTTCAGAACTCTGACATCGAGGACAAGGATCTTATCCTCCGAGTCCTTTCCATGTACAGCGACCCGGCCGTACGTGAGAGCGAGATCAAGAATATGTCTTCTGTCTACACCGAGCTTAAGAGCGGTATCCTCCCTGAACTTCGCCGCGCGAGATTCATCGCCAACGTTGAGTTCAAGAACTACACGGCCGAAGAGCTTGCCGAGCTGGTTGACAACAACATCGACATCCTTGATGAACCGGCTCTTCTCCACGCCGCCGCCCTCAACAAGAACCTCGACGGCAAGGTTAAGCTCTACAACAAGGCCATCAACAAGTACGACAGCGACAAGGCAAGGTTCAATCTCGCCGTGGCTTACCTCAACGCAGGTGACGTCAAGAAGGCAGAGAAAGCTTTCGCGAGCGTCCAGACTAAGGATGCCGACCTCACCAACGCTCTTGGTGTGATCGCACTTCGCAAGGGTGACTACCAGACAGCCGCCAAGAACTTCAAGAAGGCCGGCACAGACGCCGCCAAGGCCAATCTGGGCGTTGTAGACATCCTTACAGGCGACTACGACAAGGCTGTTCAGGATCTCAAGGACGTCAAGGGCTGCTGCCACAACACAGTTCTCGCCTACATCCTCACCGACCAGCTTGACAAGGCATCCAAGGCAGCTCACTGCAAGGACGCCAAGGTTGACTACCTCAGAGCCATCATCGCCGCCCGTCAGGGCAACTTCGATCAGGTCAAGACCTGGCTCGATTCTGTCGCCAAGAAAGACAAGGCTCTTGCCGAGCAGGCTACCAAGGACATTGAGTTCGCAGAGTATTACAAGTAATACTGACTCAAAACAAAACAGCAATAAAGAGGATGGCCAATTGGCCATCCTCTTCTTTTATATACCACGCTGACTTCGTGACAGCCCTAATGGGCTTGGAGAAAGGGATCCCCCGCGACGGGAATATTACTTCACCAGCTTCACGCCCTTCGGGAGATTGATCTTGGATTTAATCGTTCCGTCCGCCGCCTTGCGATGCGACACGGTGATCGGTCCGTAAGGTGTAGGGTACGAGCCTTCCGCCCATTCCAAAGAACCGAGATGAGGGTTTATCCTGACTTTCTTGAACCCCGGCTCGGCAGGTTCGATGCCAAGCACATGCGAACTCAGCCACACAGTCGGGCCTGACGCCCAACCATGGCAGAAACTATGACGTAATCCGACATAGCAATAGGCCCCGCCATCGGCATGGATGTCGTATTTACCCTCCGGAACGATCTCGTCAATCCTGCCGGCTCCCTCCGCTTTGGAGTAGTCGAAATCCTCCCAGAATGTTGTCGCTCCGAGATCAAGCATCGCCCCCCAATAATCCGAGATCATCCTCATGGCCTCGTCGTAGTCTCCGCTTTTGGCCAAAGCCTCAAGCATGTAATAGCCCATGAACGAGGAGAATCCGTTGGCTCCTCCGGCCAGAATCACGTCACGGACTTTGTCAGTGTCAGCCATATCCTCAAGATAAAGCAGAGCGGCCGCCTGTTTGCTGGAGGTAACGGAAGGCTTATACTCCCGTAACTTGGAAGCCGCAGCCGCGCATTCATCCTTCAATTTGCCGTCACCAAGCCATCCTGCCATGTCCGCACCGGCCTCCATAGCCCTCACAGATAGTGCCTGAAGACCGGCGTGGATGGCGTCAGGTTTTTCGGAGGTCGGCCAATCTATGAAACGTCCGTCCTTGAAGTTCTCTTTCGAACCGTCGAAGTTAGCCATCACCGCGTGCAGGAGATCAGCCAGATAGGCATGCTGCTCCCTCAAGTACGCAAGGTCACCGTAATATTCATAAAGATGGTGATGAATGATGATCCACCATAATGAATATGAGCATATTCCATTCATCCACACTGTCGGTGGAGTGCTGTTCCGCACATAATCCAGACTTCTCTGGACAACCTTGTGGTTACCGAAGACCGTGTTAACGGCCATCACCTCCGGGTGCATGTCTCCTATCCACACGAGCCTGTCCCTCTTGATGCCGTCCCAGAGATATTCCTGCATGTTCAGATGAACCGTGTAGGCTCCGGTCTGCCAGATTTGGTTCAGTCTTTCGTCGCTGCATCTGAATTGTCCAATGTAAGGGATGTCACGATAGCGCGAGATGGCTCTGACCGTCACCAACAAAGCCTCTGTGTCCTCCCCAAGCAGTTCCAGACGCACGAAGCGGAAACCGGTGTTGCCATATTCAGCGGATCCAAGCCATGGAACAGAGATCTCGAAGTCTCTGACCGAGTGCTCGTTGGTGGCTGTGGTACCGGCATCTTCCACATTGCTGAGAGCCTCGCTGACCGATTCACCGAAGCAGATGCGGAAACGTGCCGCCCTCTTGTCGGCCGACATGGCCCTTACTAACTGGATGCCACCATGGATCTCTTTTCCGAAATCCAACAGGACTGAACTCCTGCCGTCCTTGCTGTTTCTGAACACACAGACATTAGGCTCATTGGTAGAGACTTGCCCGCAGTACGGCCGCAGAAGGTTCTCCGTTCCAGTCACCCCACCGTCCGAAAGCATGACACGGACCGGGGTGATGTACTCGCTGACAAACTCTGCGTCCATCCGCCTGACTTTAGCGTTTTCCTGAATACCAGCCTCCTGAGCGGAAGCAAAGAGTGCCGCTCCCAGCAGCGCTCCGAATAGGATTATCTTTTTGATCATATTCACAAACTTAATGAAAATTCCTGACAGAGCCAAAACCATCTCCGGGTGCAAAATCCCGGTATCTCTTGGTCGCTGAGCCTGTCGAAGCGTCCGGCTAAACACATATTTTGGACTTGATCCGGTATTTGCCCCCGAATAGCCTCTATTCTATGATATCGGGTGCAAATCCGGATTTTATGCCCCCGGAGAGACAAGTTGAGACATACAAAAAAACCCGGCGGAGAAATCCGTCGGGCAATCTTGTGCGGTAGGTGAGAGTCGAACTCACACGGGCTTGCGCCCACTACCCCCTCAAAGTAGCGTGTATACCATTTCACCACTACCGCAAGTATATCTCCCTTTGTTTTGGGATTGCAAAGATAAAGAATATTCCCGAAATACCAAAAAATTTCGTGAATAAATTTATATTTCGTAACTTTGTCCGTCTCCACGAGTTGGAGATCTTAGGTTAAACATTATTAATTTATTAAAACAGATTCACAATGGCTGTTAAAATCAGACTTCAGCGCCACGGTAAGAAGAATTTCGCATTCTTCCACATTGTTGTGGCAGACTCACGCGCTCCTCGCGACGGACGTTTCATCGAGCAACTCGGCTCTTACAACCCTAACACCAATCCTGCCACCATCATCCTTGATGGCGAGAAAGCTCTCAAATGGCTCAATGTCGGCGCCCAGCCTACACTCGTAGCCCGCAGAATCCTCTCTTACGAGGGTGTTCTTCTGAGAAAGCACCTCGACGGCGGAATTGCCAAGGGCGCTCTCACACAGGAGCAGGCCGACCAGAAATGGAACGCTTGGAAGGCGGAAAGAGACGCAAAGATAGCGGCTAAGAAGGCAGGTCTTGTAAAGGACGCCGCCGACAAGGCCAAAGTCGCTCTCGAGGCTGAGAAGAAGGTTAACGCGGAAAGGGCCGAGGCTCTCGCAAAGAAAGCAGAGGAACTCGCTGAGGCTCAGCGCAAGGCCGCCGAAGAGGCAGCTGCCGCAAAGGCAGCCGAGGAAGCAGCCGCTGCTGCTGAGTCCGCTACGGAAGCTCCGGCTGAGGCTTAATCCGATGTCCAGGGCAAAAACAGATTTTCTGCGTGTTGCCCGGGTACTGAAGTCCAACGGTACCGAAGGCGAAGTCCTTATTGGATTCCGCGAGATAAGTCCCGAGGACCTGAACCAAAAGGAACCGGTGTTCATCACGTTCGATGGGCTGCCGGTTCCGTTTTTTATTGAATCATTCTCCAGAAAGGGCACAAGCAGAGCCCTTGTCCGCCTGACTGGCGTAAAGAACCTCGAAGACGCCGAGGAACTGGTCGGAAAGGATATATTCGCAAAGCCGGACGGAGTCAATGAATATGAGAACTCAGACGACGGCCTGACGGTTGATGACCTGATCGGTTGGACTCTGCGTGATGCCGATAATGAGAAAGTCGGCAAGATCACCGACTACGAGGACATTCCCGGCAATACCTGCCTATATGTGGAGACGAAAGACGGACAGGTGATGATTCCTCTGCATGAAGACCTCATCCTGTCCGTCGACGAAGATTCAAAGACCATCTCGGTTGATGTCCCCGAGGGGCTGATCTAAATCCTAAAAACTTACTCCTTTCCTTCTTTCATAGTCGTCCTTCACATCAAGGTAGAAAGAAGCCTGCGCAGTCTGGGCGTAAGGGATAAGCCACAGCAATCCTATTCCCAAAGTGAAAACGCTGAGGATGAACCATCCGGCGAAACTGAGATAAAGGTAGAAGAGGTCGAATTTGTGGCCGTACATCATGTCTTTGCTGAGGTTGATCGCCTCGTTTGCCGAAAGCTCCGGCCTGTCCACCAGGATGTAGTTCGTCATCGCATACGAAAGCATCTTTATAAAACCAGGAATCAGGAAAAGCATAGACCACAGCAAAACGAAGAACCTGTTGAGAAAATACCCCCAGACATGATGGAAGTAGTTGCCGAAACCGATCTTGAATTCGTTCTGAAGCATCCTTTCATCACTCTTGACAAGAAGTTCCTTGAAGCAGTTGGCAAGGCCGACCAGCAATGGAGAGATCACCAAGAGCATCCCAAGCAAAAGCAACGGGTACACCTTCATCAGATCCATGGCAAGTTCCAGATTTGTGGGATCATTCTGAAGTTCGGCGGCCTTGACCTGATAAGGGGCAAGGAACACGGTTGACAGGACGAAATAGGCCAGAACAGCCAACACCGCCGGCGCCCATTTCCCCTTGAGGGCGGCCAAAGCCTCGTTTTTGTAATCCTGATTCTCTCTCATGGCAGTATAAAGTTAAAATTAATATTGATGGCCAACTTGAAATTGTTTTGATTTGCCTGCCTGAAGAATTTATTCACCTCAGAGAACATTTCAAACAAATCAGAACAGCGTCTTAATATTCAACAGCGATGGCGGCCACCAAGACATCAAGACAGAATGACTGAGGGTACAGCATTTCGTTGGAGGAAGACACATCAAATTTGACAGCATCAACATCAAATTTAGAGGCGTCCTTCATCTCCCATGCCGTCCAATCCTTAACAATCTTTTTCTCGGCTCCCCTGTAGTCCACAAGATAGAACTCTTCAGTACATACCTCTATGTCGTTCTTGAAGAACTTGGCTGTCACCTTAAGGAAGTCTCCATCGGCGACCTGGCCGTCCGCGGCAAGTTTCTCAACATATTTTGTGTTGTTGATGTAGAAACCAGACACATAGCAGGTAGATTTAGAGAAATAGTTCTTGTAATTGAACAGGATGTCGTAACCGGATTCCAAAGACGGGGAGTAAACGGCGTAGGCCTTGTTGGCAAGACCGCTCTTTGAGTCGGAGAGACCGGCGCCAAGGCCTGCGGACGAGAGCGTCTGAAGATCCGCCGGCTCTTCCAGGCTTCCTTTCTTCAAAGAGACACGCCAACCACCGTTGAAACCGGAATTGACATCATCGCACGTGGTACGCAATGCGGAATAATTGTCCAGCATGATGTATTTGTTGTAGTAAATGCTGTCCACAACCGGAAAAGAGGTCGAGTTCTCCACGATGTAGCCGAAAGTGCCCGCCAATGTGTAGCTCATTGTCGACGGTTTGCTCTCGCAGGAAATAATCGCAGCCGAAACGACTGCCAGAGCGAGGACTTTGATTGAGTTTTTCATAAAAAAATTAATTTTATCGTTAATCCGCCAAATTTACAACATAATTTCAAGAGTAACAACTAAGTAATCGATAAAAAAATAAGTTGCCCCACCGTGAGGCAACTTAGAAGCTGTTTTGATTTGTTTTATACCGCTGGCCAAATCAGTTGGACCTGTCTGGCAAATCGAGCCTGAGCTGAGGGTTACGGCGGGATGACATCCTCAAGGCGAACGCGAGAAACAACGCCACAATGCAGACAGCCACGAACATCACCTCCACCCAGACAGCGCCGGTCTCGCTCACGCCCTTCTCAAGGTTGGTGGCCGCGAGTATCTTGCCGGCTAGCATCTTGAACGACATCAGTCCAAGATTCTGGACCCAGTAAATTAATGAATATGCCGTTCCAAGCACCTTATCCGGCACTATCTTCGGAACTGACGGCCACATGGCGGCAGGCACCAAGGAATAGCCGAAGCCAAGGAACACCATGCTGAGGTAGCCGTAAAACGGCACACCTGACGGGGCGAAAGCCAGCAGCAGATGCGCCACGAGGGCAAGCACCGCACCGGTCAGCATCCAACGGGTACCATAACCGATCTTGTCCACCAATATTCCGAAAATCGGAGCGAAGACAACAGTGGCGAACGGAAGCATGGATATCATCCAACTTGCCGCTTCCACGGGAACGTCAAAACGAGGAATAAGGATCGCGGAGGCGAACTTCTTGAAAGAGACCACGCTGCTATAGAAAAAGACACAGAGCAGAGCGATGGCGATGAACTGCTTGTTTTTCAAGAGTTTTATAACATCAGAGAAGCGAAACTTGTCCTCCTCGGCGGTGTCGACTTTGTCATCAAGCCCCTCCCGACGGTCAAAACGGGCGTCCATGGCCACGAACACCCCCCAAAGCACCATGCCGACAATCATCAGGACGAGCCCAAGAAAAGCAGGCGAGGCTGTCTCTGTCAACGAATATGTCTCCCCTGCCGCCTTCGCCATCACTAGTTTTGGAGAGATGACGAGGGCGAATGCGGTCCCGAGCCTGGCTATGGCCAATTGCACTCCCATGGCAAAGGCCATATTCCCTTCCCTGAACCACTTGGCGATCGATCTGGTGACCGCCACGCCGGCGATCTCGCTTCCGAGACCAAAAAACATGCAGCCTATGTAGGCGATTGTCAAGGAAGTCCTCGGAGGAAGTCCGGAAGTCAAGGCATAAGTTACCAAGGCGGCTCCTCCGGCCATCATCGTGACAAAAATGGAGCCGGTCACCCTCACTCCCCACTTGTCCAGAAGCATGCCGCAGACCACCAGTCCACCGAACACGCACAGAACCGAGTAACCGCTCGTATAAAGCCCGTAATCAGCAGAATTCCACCCCAGCTGAAGCGCGGACGGATTTTCGAAAAGGTGAGACAGCGTCGAGAACATGTCATCGAAGTAGTACGACGCGAACATCGGCACAACGAGACAGGCCAGAGCTATCCAACATGAATATTTCCTTAAATTTTTTGCCACAATCGTTCAGTTTATCGTTAAGTAGCAGAAAATGGCTGGCAACCTTCCTACGTCGGCCAAGTCAGTCACCGCAGGAAGGCTCCACTGACGCCTATTTCTGGATGTTCGGCTGTTCGAGACCGAGATGGCGCTTGCCGTCCAGAACCTTGAGGTAGAGGGCGATAAGAAGGGCGGCCACACCGAATCCTGCGAAGATGACGAGCGGAACCGTGTAATTGTAGGGGATGAATTCGGCTCCGGCGGCCTTGGCCGCGATGACGGCAGGATTGTCCGCGTTGACGTTTGCCAGAACGCTGCCTATCAGCTTAGGGACAAAGCAGAGACCGATGTTCTGAACCCAGAAGATAAGGCAATATGCCGAACCGAGGATCTTCTCATCGATGATCTTAGGGACAGAAGGCCAAAGGGCGGCCGGGACGAGCGCGAAACTTATGCCAAGGACCACGATTGTCGCAAGGGCGATAAACTTGCTGTGGGTCGCCGGCAGCGCGAACGCGAAGACCAGATGGCAGACAATCAGAAGCAAAGCTCCCCAGATGAGCATCGTGGCGCCCTTACCTTTTGTGTCAAGGAACCTGCCGAGGAACGGAGTGATGACAGCGGCTCCGATAGGGAACCATCTGAATATGTCAGAGGCGGTCTTGGCGGAGATTCCGTCAAGGTTGCACTGAAGCATGTTCGCGCCATATCTCTGGAACGGGAAGATCGCGGAATAATACAGCACGCAAAGAAGGGCCACCACCCAAAAACTCTGGGAAGAGAATATCTTACCGAGGTCGCTGAGTTTGAACTCATCCTCTGATGACGACTCATCAGATTTGGCTCCCGCCTCCACAAGCTGTCCGTCGAACTTCTTGTCCATGACGCTGAACACTAGGAAGTTGATCAGACCGATAAGAAGAAGCACCGTGCAGAATCCGACAGGCCCCTGCACGCCACCGAGTTTGGAGGCGAGGATCGGGCTGATGGAGAACACACAGAAGACACCAACGCGGGCGATTGCCATCTCGACGCCCATAGCCATGGCCATCTCCTTGCCTTTGAACCATTTGGCGATCGCCTTGGAGACAGTCGTACCGGCCATCTCGCAACCGCATCCGAAGATCATGAATCCGAGAGCGGCCATCTTGGCGCTGCCCGGCATGGAGACCCACCATGTTCCGAGCCACTCGCAGAAAGCCGTTGTCTGGAACCAGTCCGTTATACCTATATATTTAATGGAGGCTCCGATGAACATCATCGAGGCGGAAAGGATTCCCGTGAAACGGACACCCATCTTATCCAGGATGATACCGGCCAGGATCAAGAAGCCGCAGACATTGAGGATGTACTCCGCGCTGGCGTAGGTTCCGAACACATCCGGGCTCCAGCCCCTCTGCTGCTCTATCAGTGCCTGCAACGGCGACATGACATCCACGAACATGTAGCCGAAGAACATCATCAGCGCGATGAGAATGAGGGCGGTCCATCTTGCGGCCGGCGAGTCATTCATCAGTTTTTGGATCTTTTCTGACATTTGATTATTCCTTTTAAAATATATTCGCTGCGAATGTAAAAATATTCAAACAAGTTGCGAATATAAGAAAAATGTCGGAATAAAGTCGTACCTTCGTAATTATGATTCTAGACAAGATCAATTCTCCTGACGATGTCAGGAAACTCGACATAGACGGACTTCGGACGCTCTGCGCCGAACTGAGAGACTATATTGTCAGATGCTGTTCCGAGAATCCGGGGCATCTTGCCTCCAGTCTTGGTGCAGTGGAACTGATTGTGGGACTGCATTATGTGTTCGACACGCCTAAAGACAAGCTAATCTTCGACGTGGGACATCAAGCATACGCGCACAAGATTCTGACAGGGCGCAAGGAGGCTTTCAGAAAGAATAGGATGCCGGACGGCATCAGCGGATTCCCGAACAGGGACGAGAGCGAATACGACGCCTTCGGGGCGGGACACGCATCCACATCGATCTCCGCGGCGCTTGGAATGGCCGAGGCCGCCAAGCTGACCGGATCAGGGGAGAAAGTCGTGGCGATGATCGGAGACGGAGCGATGACCGGAGGGTTGGCGCTGGAGGGGCTGAACAATGCCGGAGAAGGAGGGACCGATCTTCTTGTAGTTCTGAATGACAATGACATGGCTATCGACGGAAATAGAGGCGCACTTCATTCCTACCTGCTGAAGATGACAACGGATCCGGCCTACAACCGGCTCAAGACTCACATCTGGGACAAGCTGGGGGCCGGAAAATTCAGGAACGGAATCCAGAGATTGGTCAGGAACACCAAATCCGGACTGGTGACGACCTCGGGAGGCGATCTCTTCGAGGCTTTCGGCTTCAGATACTTCGGCCCGATTGACGGGAACGACATCGAAGAGGTCGTGCGGACCCTCCGGCGGCTGAAAGACATAAAGGGTCCCAAGATCCTGCACACCTGCACCGTCAAGGGCAAAGGCTACGCTCCCGCCGAATCAGACCCGACTACATGGCACGCTCCAGGCAAGTTCAACCCGGAAACGGGGATAAGACCTGTCAAGGAATATCCGGCCGCGCGCTATCAGGATGTGTTCGGCCAAGTTCTTTGCGAGCTTGCCGGGAAAGATCAGAAAGTGGTCGGAATTACCCCCGCCATGGCGACAGGAAGCGGAATGAGCGGATTCGCGGCGAAGTTCCCCGACCGGTTCTTCGACGTGGGGATCGCGGAGGAGCATGCGGCGACTTTCGCGGCCGGGCTGGCGGCCGGCGGCATGAAGCCCTATTGCGTGATCTACTCCTCGTTCGCCCAGCGAGCCTACGACGAGATCATCCATGACATCGCCCTCCAGCACCTGAACGTCGTCCTGTGTCTGGACAGGGCCGGGCTTGTGGGTGAGGACGGAGCGACACACCAGGGCGCTTTCGACTTGGCCTCCCTGCGCTGCATCCCAGGCACAATCATAGCCGCCCCGAAAGACGAGATCGAACTGAAGCGCCTCCTTTACACCGGAGCCGGGATCAAGAACGGACCTTTCGTCATCCGTTATCCGAGGGGGCTCGGCGAGGGGAAGGACTGGATGAACGCGGCGCCTGACCCTTTCGAGATCGGCAAGGGCGAGAAGATCGCGGAAGGGGAGGAAATCGCCATTCTGGCCTTGGGACCTGTGGCCAACAGGGCGGCCGAGGCGGCGGAAAGGCTCAGGAAGGAGACTGGAAGGGGCCCTGCCATATTCAATGTCAGATTCCTCAAACCCTTCGACGCCGGCATACTGGAGGAAGCGGCGCGGTTCAGGAATATCCTCACCCTGGAGGACGGATGCCTAAAAGGAGGCCTGTTCAGCGAGGTCAGTGAATATGTCGCCGGCCATGGACTCGACATCAAGGTGAAAGGACTTGGCATCCCGGACAGATTCATCACGCAGGCAACGGTGGCACGACAGAGAGAGGTCTGCGGGCTTGACGCCGAACGAATATATTCAGAAATAGCCGGTCTTTTCAAAAATAATCGAAAAAGTTTTGGATAATCCATTTTAATGCCTATCTTTGCAATCCCTTTGTGAAAGGGAGACATTCATTGAAATATCGCCGATATAGCTCAGTTGGCCAGAGCACGTGATTTGTAATCTCGGGGTCGTGGGTTCGAATCCCTCTATCGGCTCGAAACGGCCAAAGGCTGTATCAAAGACATATCGGGAGGATCGCATAGCGGCAATTGCGGCGGACTGTAAATCCGCTCCTTCGGGTTCGGTGGTTCGAGTCCACCTCCTCCCACAACATTCGCGGAAGTAGCTCAGTTGGTAGAGCATCAGCCTTCCAAGCTGAGGGTCGCGAGTTCGAACCTCGTCTTCCGCTCCAATAAAAGCCGGTGTAGCTCAGGGGTAGAGCGCATCCTTGGTAAGGATGAGGTCATGAGTTCAAATCCCATCACCGGCTCAAACTGCATTATTTAGTTTACTCATTTAAATCATAATATTATGGCAAAAGAAACTTTCCAAAGAACGAAGCCGCACGTTAACATCGGTACTATCGGCCATGTTGACCACGGTAAGACGACTTTGACTGCCGCAATCACCAAGGTTCTCGCCGAGAGAGTCTCCGGTAACGCCGACAAGGTAAAGTCTTTCGATCAGATCGACAATGCTCCTGAAGAGAAGGAGCGTGGTATCACCATCAACTCCGCTCACGTAGAGTACGAGACAGAGAAGCGCCACTATGCTCACGTAGACTGCCCAGGCCACGCTGACTACGTTAAGAACATGGTAACTGGTGCCGCTCAGATGGACGGTGCTATCCTCGTTGTAGCCGCAACTGACGGTCCTATGCCTCAGACCCGCGAGCACATCCTTCTCGCCCGTCAGGTGAACGTACCTAAGATCCTCGTCTTCATGAACAAGGTTGACCTTGTTGACGACGCTGAGATGCTCGACCTCGTTGAGATGGAAATCCGTGACCTCCTCGGCTTCTACAAGTTCGATGAGAACTGCCCTATCATCCGTGGCTCCGCTCTTGGTGCCCTCAACGGAGAGAAAGTTTGGGAAGACAAGGTTATGGAGCTCATGAACGCTGTTGACGAGTACATCCCACAGCCTGTTCGTCAGAACGAGAAGCCATTCCTTATGCCTATCGAGGACATCTTCTCCATCACCGGTCGTGGTACCGTTGTTACAGGTCGTATCGAGACCGGTACAATCCACGTCAACGATCCTGTTGAGCTCGTTGGTTTCGGTGACGCTCCAAGAAGCACAGTTGTTACTGGCGTCGAGATGTTCCGTAAGCTCCTCGATCAGGGTGAGGCCGGAGACAATGTAGGTCTTCTCCTCCGTGGTATCGACAAGAAAGAGGTCAAGAGAGGTGAGGTTGTCGCCAAGCCAGGCTCCATCACTCCTCACAAGCACTTCAAGGCTCAGATCTACGTCCTCAAGAAAGAAGAGGGTGGACGTCACACTCCATTCCACAACCACTATCGTCCTCAGTTCTTCATCCGTACCCTGGATGTTACCGGTGAGATCACCCTTCCAGAGGGAGTCGAGATGGTTATGCCAGGCGATAACGTTGAGATCGACGTTCAGCTCATCACTCCTGTAGCCCTCAACGAAGGTCTTCAGTTCGCTATCCGCGAAGGTGGCCGTACCGTTGGTGCCGGACAGGTAATCAAGATCGAAGAATAATTCTTCAACATACAGGACGGATGTCCCAAAGGTATCCGTCCTGATCACAGGGGAATAGAACAAGGGTAGTTCAGCGGTCTCCAAAACCGTCGATGTGGGTTCGAATCCTGCTTCCCCTGCAAAATATCAAAGGTTACGATTTGGTAATTGTTTAACAGACATCGTAGACGCTTCCAAATTACGAGGTCCATTAAATGCAAAGATGAGAAAGTTCATTAACTATTGCAAAGAGTCCTACGTGGAACTCACCAAGAAGGTCACGTGGCCAACCTGGGAGAAGCTTCAAAGCTCTGCCCTATTGGTTATGGTCGCCACAGTGATTCTTGCTTTGGCCCTCTTCGTGGTTGACTTCGCTTTCGAGCATCTGATGACAGCGATTTACACATTGTAATTTTTTTGATTACCATGGGTGACATGAAATGGTATGTCCTTCGGACAGCTGGAAGCAAGGAAAAGAAGGCCAAGGATTATCTTGAGAAAGAGATTGAAAGGTTTGGCCTGCAGGATCAAGTCGCACAGGTACTTGTCCCGGTAAAGCGTGAGATTGTAACCAAGAATGGCAAGAGAAAGGTGGTCGAAAGGCTGCTTTATCCTGGTTATGTCTTGATTCAGGCTCAACTTTGCCCGGAATTGGAGTATATAATCCGCAACGACATTCCTGGCATGTCCGGTTTCCTGACAGAGAAGAGAACAACCGGCGCCATGACCGAAAGAATTCCTGTGCCGATCAGAGATGAGGAGGCGCAGTGGATTCTTGGTAATCAAGACCAGAATGTCGACAATCCTGTCGAGACAGAAGTCAATTTCGAAGTCGGAGAGTCTGTCAAGATCACGGACGGACCGTTCAGCGGTTTCAGCGGCACGGTTGACGCGATCGAGGAAGACAGAAGCAAACTCAAAGTGATAGTTGTGATTTTCGGCAGAAAAACCCTGCTGGAACTCAGCTTTACTCAAGTAACAAAAGAATAACAAACAATTATGGCAAAAGAAGTTACCGGATTTATCAAGCTCCAAATCAAAGCAGGAGCCGCTAATCCAGCTCCTCCGGTAGGACCGGCTCTCGGTTCCAAAGGCTTGAACATTATGGACTTCTGCAAGCAGTTCAATGCGGCGACCCAACAGAACGCCGGAAAGATCGTGCCTGTAGTCATCACTGTCTATTCAGACAAGTCCTTCACGTTCGAGGTAAAACAGCCGCCAGTAGCCATTTCCCTGAAAGAAGCAGCCAAAATCCAGAAAGGCTCAGGAGAGCCTAACAGAAGGAAGGTCGCGTCAATCACATGGGATCAGGTGAAAGCGATCGCTGAAGGCAAGATGCCGGACCTCAACGCTTTCACACTCGCGTCAGCCATGAAGATGGTCGCGGGAACAGCGAGGAGCATGGGTATCAAAGTCACCGGAAAATTTCCTGAGAACCTTTAATTTTCACATGCGAAATGAGTAGAATTACAAAAAATCAGAAAGCGGTCGTCGCTAAGTACGACGCTTCCAAGCAGTACACTCTTGCCCAGGCTTGTGAAATGCTGAAGGACATCACTTACACGAAGTTTGACGCTTCTGTCGAGCTGTCTGCCAATCTGGGTGTAGACCCACGCAAGGCGAATCAGATGATCCGTGGCGTGGTCAGCCTTCCACACGGAACAGGTAAGGTGGTCAGAGTACTTGTACTTTGTACTCCAGACAAGGAGAACGAGGCCAAGGAAGCGGGAGCTGACTATGTAGGACTTGATGAATATGTTGAGAAGATCAAGGCTGGCTGGACGGATGTCGATGTCATCATCTGCACCCCGTCAGTGATGGCCAAAGTCGGTGTTCTCGGACGAATCCTCGGTCCGCGAGGCCTCATGCCTAACCCTAAGACAGGCACCGTAACAATGGAAGTCGGCAATGCTGTCAAGGACGTAAAAGGCGGTAAGATTGATTTCAAGGTTGACAAGACCGGAATTATACATGCAGCCATCGGCAAGGCTTCCTTTACCCCGGCTCAAATCTGCGAGAACGCTACAGCTCTCCTGAACGAGGTATTGAAGCTTAAGCCTCAGGCTCTCAAGGGCACATACCTCAAGAGTGCGGCCATCTGCACCACCATGAGCCCAGGTATCAAGATAGATGTCAAAGCATTCACAAGCGGCAGCGCTGAGTAAAAAAGGATTTCATTATGAAGAAAGAACTAAAAGATCAGATTATTGAAAGCATCTCAGCACAACTGAACCAGTACCCTAATTTCTATGTCGCTGACATTGAGGGTCTGAATGCTGAGAACACCGTGAAGCTCCGTCGCGCCTGCTTCGACCAGGGCATCAAGCTGACTGTTGTGAAGAACACCTTGTTCGCCCATGTACTCAAGGCATTGAACAACGAAGAGATGAATCTTCTCCTTCCTGTTCTCAAGGGCAACACAGCAATCATGTACTCAGAGACACCGAACGGACCGGCAAAGCTCATCAAGAAACTTCAGAAGGAGATGGGCAAGCCTCAGCTTAAAGGTGCATACGTACAGGAGTGTGCGTTTGTCGGTGCCGAGAAACTCGACGAACTCTGCGCAATCAAGTCCAAGGAAGAACTCATCGGAGACATCATCTCTCTCCTCCAGGCTCCTATACGCAATGTCATCTCCGCTCTCCAGAACGGCGGTGGCAGCACAATCGCCGGACTCGTCAAGACACTTTCAGAAAAAGAAGAGAAATAATAACAAACAATTTAATAATTATCAATTATGGCAGATGTAAAAGCACTTGCAGAAGAGTTGGTTAACCTTTCTGTAAAAGACGTTCAGGAACTTGCAAAGGTTCTCAAGGAAGAATATGGTATCGAGCCTGCAGCAGCCGCTGTAGCGGTAGCTGGTCCAGCCGCAGCCGCTGAGGCCGCTCCTGCAGAGCAGACTGAGTTTGACGTAGTCCTCAAGTCAGCCGGTGCAGCTAAGCTTCAGGTTATCAAGGCCGTTAAAGAGGCTCTTGGTCTCGGTCTGAAGGAAGCTAAGGATCTTGTAGACGGCGCTCCTAAGACAGTTAAGGAGAAAGCCTCCAAGGCAGAAGCTGAGCAACTGAAGGCTGCCCTTGAAGAGGCAGGCGCCGAAGTTGAGGTTAAATAACCCAGCTTCCCCTGGCGGGAAAATCATCAGGTTTAGAGCCTTAGAAGGCTCTAAACCTTTTTGTCGTATTAAGTTTTTCTCCATTTCCTAAAGGCAGAACATGTCAAAAAAGACTAATAACAAGCGAATAATGTTCGCTACATCAAAGATTCTGGAATATCCTGACCTTCTGGAAGTTCAGCTGAAATCGTTCAAGGATTTCTTCCAGTTGGAGACCACACCGGAAAACAGGAAGAACGAAGGTCTCTTCCAGGTGTTTCAGGAAATATTCCCGATCGAAGACACGAGGAACAACTACAAGTTGGAATTCATCGACTATTTCATCGATCCTCCGCAGTATTCGATCGACGAGTGTCTTGAGAGAGGGCTTACCTACAATGTTCCTCTGAAGGCAAAACTCCGCCTTTCGTGCACAGATCCCGAGCACGAGGACTTCGACACAAGAGTCCAGGATGTGTACCTCGGCAACATTCCGTACATGACGCCTGCCGGCACATTCGTAATCAATGGATCAGAAAGAATCATAGTGTCCCAGCTGCACCGCTCGCCAGGTGTGTTCTTTGACCAGAGCATGCACGCGAACGGCACGAAGCTATATTCAGCCAGAATCATCCCGTTCAAGGGATCATGGATTGAATTCGCGACAGACATCAACAACGTGATGTACGCCTACATCGACCGTAAGAAAAAATTGCCTGTCACTACATTGCTGCGTGCGATCGGATTCAACTCCGACAAGGACATCATAGACATATTCGGTCTCGCCGACGAAGTAGAGGTCACGAAAGAAAACCTTGAGCGGAACAAGGGCCGCAAACTCGCCGCCAAAGTCCTCAAGACATGGACAGAGGATTTCGAGGATGAGGACACAGGTGAGGTTATACCTATCGAAAGGACCATCCCTATCGTAGAGAGAGGCGAGATCCTGGACGATGACACCATAACCAAAATTTCCGACACCGAGGTCAAGTCCATCCTCCTCCAGAAAGACGAGGCAAACTCAAATGAATATGCCATCATATTCAATACCCTCCAGAAGGACCCTACCAACACCGAGATCGAGGCTGTCAACTACATCTACAAACAGCTTCGAAATTCCGAACCGCCTGATGAGGCTACGGCGAGGGATGTCATCGACAAGCTCTTCTTCTCCGAGAAGAGATACGATCTCGGCATAGTAGGAAGGTTCCGCCTGAATAAGAAACTCGGGCTCTCCACCGACCCTGAGGTCAGGGTACTCACCAACACGGACATCATCGAGATCATCAAGTATCTCATCCAGCTGATAAACTCAAAGGCGACCGTCGATGACATCGACCACTTGAGCAACAGACGTGTGCGCACCGTCGGAGAGCAGCTCGCCAACCAGTTCAGCGTCGGACTCTCAAGAATGGCAAGAACGATCCGTGAAAGGATGAATGTACGCGACAGCGAGCAGTTCAACCCGATCGACTTGATCAACGCCAAGACATTGTCATCTGTGATCAACTCATTCTTCGGAACGAGCCAGCTGTCACAATTCATGGACCAGACAAACCCTCTGGCTGAGATCACACACAAGCGCCGTCTCTCGGCGCTCGGTCCTGGAGGTCTTTCCAGAGACAGGGCCGGATTCGAAGTCCGGGACGTGCACTACACGCACTACGGACGTCTCTGCCCTATCGAGTCACCGGAAGGACCTAACATCGGACTTATCTCCTCTCTTTGCGTCTATGCGAGAATCAACCAGCTCGGATTCATCGAGACACCTTACCGTGAGGTTCACGAAGGAAAGGTCGACCTGACCGACAAGGGATGGCACTACATGACGGCCGAGGAGGAAGAGAACAAACTCGTATCACTTGCGAAGGTAAAAATGGAGGACGACGGCACAATCGAGGAAGACAGAATCCAGTGCCGCCTCGAGGCCGACTTCCCTGTGGTCTCAAAGGAGCAGGTTGACTACATGGACGTGGCTCCTAACCAGATGGCTTCCGTGGCCGCGTCACTGATTCCGTTCCTTGAGCACGATGACGCGCACCGCGCGTTGATGGGAGCGAACATGATGCGTCAGGCCGTTCCGCTTCTCCGCCCTGAGGCCCCTATCGTGGGAACCGGACTTGAGGAAAGGGTCTGCCTTGACTCCAGGACACAGTTCGTCGCCGAGCGTGAGGGCGAAGTCACCTATGTGGACGCCAAAGAGATCAGAATCAAGTACGACAGGACAGACGACGAGAAGTTCGTTTCCTTCGCGCCGGAAGAGACGGTCTACACTCTTCCTATATATAGAAGGACCAACCAAAGCACGACAGTCACCCTCAAGCCTATTGTCCGCAAAGGAGAGAAAGTTGTCGGAGGACAGGTCCTTACCGAAGGCTACGCCACTCAGAACGGCGAGCTTGCCCTAGGACGCAACCTCAAAGTGGCCTTCATGCCGTGGAAGGGTTACAACTACGAGGATGCCATCGTGCTTTCAGAGGAGATGGTAAAGTGGGACATACTCACTTCAGTCCATGTCGATGAATATCTCACCGAGGTCCGCGAGACAAAGCGAGGAATGGAGGAACTCACCTCTGATATTCCTAACGTAAGCGAGGACGCCACCAAGGATCTCGACAAGCAAGGTATCATCAGAATCGGAGCGCACATCGAACCGGGAGACATCATGATCGGTAAGATCACCCCTAAGGGTGAGAGCGACCCGTCGCCGGAGGAAAAACTCCTCAAGGCCATCTTCGGAGACAAGGCCGGAGACGTCAAGGATGCGTCACTCAAGGCCAATCCTTCCCTCAGCGGTACCGTCATAAAGACGGCTCTCTACGCCAAAGCCGCAAAAGAGGGCAACAGAAGGGCGGCCAAGACTGACCAGAAAGCACGTCTCGACTTGATCCAGGAAGAGTTCGACAAGAAAGCCGCCAAACTGTACGCGGATTTCTTCAAGAGACTCTCCGTCCTGACAAAGGGCAAGAAGAGCGCCGGCATCAACGACCTCTACGATGTCGAGGTAATCGCCAAAGGTAAGGAAATCACCGTCGAGAAGCTCAAGAGCATCGACTTCCAGAACATAAACTCAAGCAACTGGACAGCGGACGAGAACACGAACCACCTCATCCAGGAATTGATCAACAACTACTGTCTGACCTACAAGGTGGCTGAAGCCGAGTGCAAGAGGCAGATGGACAAGATCAAGGTTGGTGACGAGCTTCCTAACGGAGTGATGCAGCTTGCAAAGGTCTACATCGCAAAGAAGAGAAAGATCACCGTCGGTGACAAGATGGCCGGACGCCACGGAAACAAAGGTATCGTGGCCAAGATCGTCCGTCAGGAGGACATGCCGTTCCTTGAGGACGGAACACCGGTGGACATCGTGCTGAACCCTCTTGGAGTGCCTTCACGTATGAACCTCGGTCAGATCTACGAGACCGTGCTCGGATGGGCCGGCGCAAGACTCGGACTTAAGTTCAGCACCCCGATCTTTGACGGTGCCACGATTGAGGAGATCTGCGACTACACCGACAAGGCGGGAGTTCCAAGATACGGTAAGACACACCTTAGGGACGGAGGCACCGGCGACTGGTTCGACCAACCTGCGACAGTCGGCGTGATCTACATGATCAAGCTGGGCCACATGGTTGACGACAAGATGCACGCGCGCTCCATCGGACCATATTCACTCATCACCCAGCAGCCTCTTGGCGGTAAGGCACAGTTCGGAGGCCAGAGGTTCGGAGAGATGGAGGTTTGGGCGCTCGAGGCGTTCGGAGCAGCCAATGCCCTCCAGGAGATTCTCACCGTCAAATCCGATGACGTGACCGGACGTTCCAAGACTTACGAGGCGATCGTCAAGGGAGATCCAATGCCTAACCCAGGCATTCCGGAATCCCTCAACGTTCTGCTGCACGAGCTCAGGGGACTTGGTCTCAAGGTTACTTTGGATTAATTTTCATGAATATTGACATTCAAGAATATGCCTACTTTCAATAATAAGGAAAACAAGGTAAAGAGCAACTTCTCGAAAATCAGCATCTCTCTGGCCTCACCGGAGGACATCTCGGCGAGGTCATGCGGAGAGGTTCTGAAACCGGAAACTGTCAACTACAGAACCTACAAGCCGGAAAGGGACGGACTCTTCTGCGAAAAGATCTTCGGACCTACCAAGGACTACGAATGCTATTGCGGAAAGTACAAGAGGATCCGTTACCGCGGAATTGTCTGCGACAGATGCGGCGTCGAGGTGACCGAAAAGAAAGTCCGCAGGGAAAGGATGGGGCACATCGCCCTTACAGTGCCTGTGGCTCACATCTGGTACTTCAAGTCGGCTCCTAACAAGATCTCAGCTTTGCTCGGACTTCCGGCGAAGAAGCTCGAATCTGTCATCTACTACGAGAAATACATAGTAGTCAACCCTGGAGACAGCGGACTTGAGAAGATGGATCTTCTCTCCGAGGACGAGTACCTCGATGTTCTCGCAAGGCTTCCTGAAAACGACGAGCTTGCGTTCGACGATCCAAGGAAGTTCGTCGCCAAGATGGGCGCCGAGGGCATCTACGAACTCCTCAGGGAGACAGACGTGGAGAGCCTGTCCAAGGAACTCCGCCTTAAGATGCTCAATGAGACCTCGCAACAGAGAAAGGCTGAACACCTTAAGAGGTTGAGCGTCGTCAAGTGGTTCATGGAGTCCAAAAACATCAACCGTCCGGAGTGGATGATCATGAAAGTGATCCCTGTCATTCCACCGGATCTCCGTCCTCTGGTTCCACTGGATGGTGGCCGCTTCGCCACCACGGATCTGAACGACCTCTACAGAAGGGTCATCATCAGAAACAACCGACTCAAGAAGCTCATCGAGATAAAGGCTCCGGAAGTCATCCTGAGAAACGAGAAGCGCATGCTGCAGGAGGCTGTAGACTCACTGTTCGACAACTCCAAGAAGTCAAGCGCAGTCAAGAGCGAATCCAACAGGGCACTTAAATCCCTTTCCGATTCCCTCAAGGGAAAGCAGGGACGCTTCCGTCAGAACCTCCTCGGAAAACGTGTGGACTATTCGGCGCGTTCCGTTATCGTCGTCGGCCCGGAGCTGAACATGCACGAGTGCGGTCTGCCTAAGTTCATGGCAGCCGAGCTCTACAAGCCGTTCATCATCCGCAAGCTCATCGAAAGAGGAATCGTCAAGACGGTCAAGTCCGCGAAGAAGATTGTGGACAGGAAAGATCCAGTGATCTGGGACATTCTGGAGAATGTGATGAAAGGTCATCCGGTTCTCCTCAACCGTGCCCCTACCCTCCACAGGCTTGGTATCCAGGCATTCCAGCCCCGAATGATCGAGGGTAAGGCCATCCAGCTCCACCCTCTCGCCTGTACGGCCTTCAACGCCGACTTCGACGGAGACCAGATGGCCGTTCACCTCCCGCTTGGCAACGCCGCCGTCATGGAGGCGCAGCTCCTCATGCTTGGCTCCCAGAATATTCTCAACCCTGCCAACGGCACCCCTATCACCGTCCCTTCGCAGGACATGGTACTTGGTCTTTACTACATCACCAAGACCAGAAAGGGAGCGAAAGGAGAGAATATGAATTTCTATGGTCCGGAGGAAGTGATTGTCGCCTACAACGAAAAGGCAATCGACATGCACGCCGAGATCGGAGTAAGGCTTCCGGTGGACAAGCAGGACCTGAGCAAAGGCTACGAGATCAAGAAGACCTCGGCGGGAAGGATCATCGTCAACCAGTACGTACCAGAAGAGGTGCCTTACGTGAACGAGGTCCTCGGTAAGAAATCCCTTCGTAAGATCATCACCGAGGTCATCAAGAGCACCGGTGTGACCAGAACCGCACAGTTCCTTGACGACATCAAGAACCTTGGTTACGATCAGGCGTTCAGGGCCGGCATCTCCTTCAATCTTGGAGATGTCATCATCCCGGCCGAGAAGGCAAGCCTCATCGAAGAGGGCTACAAGCAGGTGGAAGAGGTCAAGAACAACTATGCGATGGGCTTCATCACCAACAACGAGCGTTACAACAAGGTCATTGACCTTTGGGGTGCGATCGACAACAAACTTACAAAGATCGTCGAGAAACAGATTTCGGCTGACCAACAGGGATTCAACCCTGTCTACATGATGCTTGACTCCGGAGCCCGTGGTTCTACCCAGCAGATCAAACAGCTCTGCGGAATGCGTGGACTTATGGCCAAGCCTCAGAAGTCCGGTGCCGCCGGAGCTGAGATCATCGAGAACCCTATCATCTCCAACCTTAAGGAAGGAATGACGGTGCTTGAGTACTTCATCTCTACCCACGGTGCCCGTAAAGGTCTGGCCGATACCGCCCTCAAGACCGCTGACGCCGGTTACCTCACTCGCCGTCTTGTCGATGTGTCACACGATGTGATCATCACGGAGGAAGATTGCGGAACACTCAGAGGCCTTATCGCCACAGCGATCAAGAACAAGGACGAGATCGTCGAGTCTCTCGGCGAGAGGATTCTGGGACGTACTTCTGTCCATGACATATTCAACCCGCTCACAGGCGAACTGATCATCAAGGCCGGAGAGGAGATTCGTGAGGCGACAGCCAATCTGATCGACCATCTGCCTATCGAGCAGGTCGAGATCCGTTCAGTGCTCACGTGCGAGTCCCGCAAGGGCGTCTGCGCGAAGTGCTACGGACGTAACCTTGCCACCAGCAGAATGGTTGAGAAGGGAGAGGTTGTCGGTGTCATCGCCGCACAGTCCATCGGTGAGCCTGGTACACAGCTGACCCTGCGTACCTTCCACGTCGGTGGTACGGCTTCAAGCACTGCTGCTGACTCATCGATCGTCGCCAAGTACGATGGAAAGCTTGTCTTCGAGGAACTCAGGACAATCCAGAAAATCGGAGAGGACGGAGTGGCTCAGGACATCGTCGTAAGCCGTATGACCGAGGTGAGCATCATAGACGAGAACACTGGAATCACCTACTCTCACTACGACGTTCCTTACGGCTCCAAACTGTACTTCAAGGACGGAGACACGATCAAGAACGGCGATCTGCTTTGCGAATGGGATCCTTACAATGCCATCACGATTGTCGAGACCGCAGGTAAGGTTCAGTTCGACAACCTCATTGAAGGTGTCACATTCCGTGAGGAGGCAGCCGATGAGTTCGCGGTCAACAAGGACAAGGTCATCATCGAGGCCAGGGACAAGACCAAGAACCCTTCAATCCTCATCCTCGACGAGGAGGGCAACCAGATCAGGCAATACAACCTGCCTGTGGGCGCACACCTCATCGCCAACAATGGAGACAAGGTCAATGTCGGCGACGTGATCATCAAGATTCCTCGCGCCATCGGTAAGTCAAGCGACATCACCGGTGGTCTTCCAAGAGTCACAGAACTCTTCGAGGCCAGAACGCCATCAGCCCCTGCCATCCTTGCCGAAATCAACGGCGAGGTGCTCATGGGCAAGGTCAAGAGAGGTAACCGTGAGATCATCGTCAAGAACAAGTCCGGAATCGAGAAGCACTATCTCGTGCCTCTGACAAAGCAGATTCTGGTACAGGAGAACGACTACGTCAAGGCCGGCACAAGGCTTTCCGACGGTGGAATCTCCCCTACCGACATCCTCAACATCCTTGGACCTGTCAAGGCTCAGGACTACATTGTCAATGAGGTTCAGGCTGTTTACCGTCTTCAGGGTGTGAAGATCAACGACAAGCACTTCGAGATCATTGTGCGTCAGATGATGCGCAAGGTTCAGATCACCAATCCTGGCGACACTGAGTTCCTGCAGGAGGAACTGGTGGACAAGTGGGATTTCATGGATGCCAACGACAACATATTCGGAAAGTTCTATGTACTTGACGCCGGTGATTCCCAGAAGTACATGCAGGGTGACATCATTGACGCCCGTGACATGAGGAATGAGAATTCATCGCTCGAAAGGCAGAACAGGAAGATGATGGCTGTCCGTGAGGCCAATCCGGCAACCGCCAAGCTTGTGCTTCAGGGTATCACCAGAGCGGCCCTCAGGACAAACAGCTTCATCTCCGCCGCGTCCTTCCAGGAGACCACAAAGGTGCTCAGCGAGGCTGCCATCAGGGCTCGCGTCGACCATCTCGAAGGCCTTAAGGAGAATGTCATCTGCGGTCACCTCATTCCGGCCGGTACAGGCCAGAAGGAGTTCCAGGACATCATCGTCGGGCGCAAGGATGAGTACGAGCAGGAAATGAACGAACTCTAACAGAGTTTATTCAATGAATATATGAAAGACCGGCTGCGGATCAATTCCTCAGCCGGTTTTTGTTGTCGCTACCTACAATCCACAAGTGGTCACTGAGCTTGCCGAAGTGACCGCAAAAAATTTCTCCCAGGCGAATTTTGGTAACGTGCAAAATTCGCCTGGGAGAAATTTATTTGCGGTTTGGTTACAGTCCCTTTATTTCACAATCCGTCGTTTCGACAGGCTCAACGACCGGAGGAACGCTAACAACTGTCGCGGACGATCAGGGTCGGGGTGGTGAGACGTTGGACTGGGGGAAGATCCTGATGCCTGTTCTCAATGATGTCGATAAGGGTCTGAGACGCCAGACGGCCGATTTCGGAGAGCGGCTGCTCGATGCGTGTAATGGCAGGGTCAAGGAAGTCGAGGAAGCCGTTATTGTCAAAAGAGATGATGCCGACCTGTTCAGGGATTTTGATTCCAATCTCACGGAAAGCGCGGATTGCGCCGAGCAGGATGGTTGATGAATATGCGAACACAGAGTCGAACTTCACCCCCTCGCTGAATATTCTTTTGACCTGATCGTAACCGTTTTCGACAGAGAACGCGTCACCTACGATAGCATATTCAACACACTTCTCGCTGTGGGCCTTGATGGCATCCTTAAATCCTCTGACTCGTTCCATTGAAGGGGTCGAGTCCTCCACGCCCTGGATTGAAAGGATGTTGCGGTAGCCACGGCCAATGAGATATTCAGTGGCCATGTAGCCGCCCATGTAGTTGTCCGTGCAGATGTAAGGCAGGTTAGTGTCCTCATAGTAACGGTCAATCAAGACCGTTGGAATGACGCCCATGATTGCGTCAGTCATCTCCGATGGATTTCCGACAGGTACTGCTATGATGCCGTCCACGCTTCTGGAACGGAACATCTGAAGCGAACTCTCAAAATCCTTTTGGTTCTCCAAAGAGTCGGCCAGCAAAGTGTGATAGCCGGCAAGCTTAAGATTCTCGATCACAGTGCCGGCCAGAGTGGCGAAGAACGGATTGTCGATCCCTGGCACTGTCAGGCCGATAGTGTAAGTCCTGCTGGTCCTGAGCCCTTGGGCAAGCAGATTCGGAGTGTAGTTCACTCTCTTGGCCTCGGCCTGGATTATGTCAATCGCCTTCTGGCTGATTCTTGATCGCTGAGCCTTGCCTGAAAGCACTCTGGAGACAGTCGAGACAGAGTAACCGGTCTGTTCGGATATGGATTGAATAGTGTTTTTGCGCATAATTAACTTCTGTGGCGGCAAAGATAGGCAATTTTTATAACACAAAGAACTTTTGCAAGACCAACGCATTAACCCAAAGAGCGCAAGAGGGCTCAAGGGAACGCATGTAGTCTTATGAAAACGTAAAATTATCCTTGAATTAGTTGGTTTTTATGATTTCTTTTATAACTTTGCACAAACCGTTGGCACAAACGTTTGTGCTTAAAGGTATATAAATAACACATCCACATATTAATACGGACTTCAAAGCCGGGATTCAGAAAGAGATAATGTTAACCAATAAAAAGAAATGAGTATGGACAATTACAGACATTCCCATGTAAGTAAAATGGGGGGGGTACAATTATTGTGCCATTGTTCATGTTCTTCTTATTTTTGTGTGGTAACGCAAACGTTTTCGCACAACAAAGAAGAATCCATGGACAAGTGACGGACAACACTGGGGAGGTCCTCGCCGGTGTGGCCGTAACCACAAACCTGAACGGAAAACTTACAGGAACTTCCACGGACGTGGATGGTAACTACACCATCGAAGCCATTGAAGGCGAGATCTTGGAATTCAGCTTTGTCGGCTTCCAGAACAAAAAAGTCAACGTAGGGGCCTCCGATGTCATCAATGTAAACCTTATCCCTGACATTCTCCAAGAGTCTGTGGTCATAGGCTACGGAACCGTCAAGAAAAAGGACATCCTTGGTTCAGTCTCGACGATACGTGAATCCTCATTGGCAGACAGGAAGACCGGTAATGTCATCGAATCCATGAGAGGTCTCACCTCAGGTGTCAAGATCACCTCCAGCGGAGCCCCTGGATCTAACGCATCCATCCAGATCAGAGGCATCGGCTCGTTCACAGGCAACTCACCTTTGTTCATAATCGACGGATCCTATGGTGGCAGCGAGGTCGGCCTGAATGTCGAGGACATCGAATCAGTGCAGATTCTGAAGGACGCCTCATCAGCGGCAATCTACGGTTCAAGAGCCGCCAGTGGGGTCGTCATCATCACGACAAAGAAAGGCAAGAACGGAGACCTGAAGGTGAAGGTAGACGCAAACACCCAACTATACTGGCTTCCACGCTACGACCTGATGGATGCCGAGACCTACAAGATCTACGATGACAGAGCGTACGAAGAGGCGATGATGTCTGGTGTGAGCGGGGTTACGAAAACACAGAATCACTACGACGCGAACACAGACTGGCAAGACGAGATGCTCAGTACAGGACTGCTGCAGAACTACAACGTGTCCATGTCCGGCGGCTCCGAGAAACTCAGCTACTACACATCTGTCAATTACAAAAAAGATGACGGAGCACTCTACAAGACAGGTTACGAGCAGACAGGATTCCGAATCAACACGTCCGGCAAGAAAGGTATCTTTGAATATGGAGAGAACTTTTTCTTCACCAAGTCAACTACGGACAATCTTTCCGGCAATCCATGGTCGAACTTCATCTCAATGCCGCCGACCGTTCCTGTCTATGACGAAAGCCATCCGGGAGGCTACGGTTACGGTGACCCTGACAGAGCCAACACGTATGCGCTCAACCCTGTCGCAAGAGAGGAGATACAGCACAGCCGGAATAAACAGCAATACCTCTACGGAGACATCTACGCTCTCGCACACATCTGGAAAGATCATTTGAGCGCCAAACTCAGCATGTCCTACAAGAACTATTTCGGAAGCACCGACAATCTCCGCAAGAAAGGGAACTGGACAATGGGTCAGGGTGATGACGCCGCCTACATCGGCTATTCAACCGCACAGCATGACAAAATTCTGGTCGAGAACACTTACAATTTCGACTACACCATAGGCAAAAATGTATTCAATGCCGTCGCCGGCTTCTCATACGACAAATTCCACGAGGAGTACCGCAGTGAGACCAAGCTCGATCCGCTCGTTATCGGAGACAAGTACATAACCTCGATTGACGCCGCGACCGGGACACAGACCTGCACAGGCAGTTACATTGAATACGCCCTCATCTCCTATTTCGGACGCATCAACTACAACTACGGCGACAGATACCTCATCCAGCTTACAGCCCGCCGCGACGGTACATCCCGCCTTCCCGCAGGCCACAGATGGGCCAACTTCGCGTCCGCATCATTAGGATGGAGACTCAGCAACGAATCCTTCTTTAATGTGGATTGGATCAACGACCTTAAGATAAGGGCCAACTATGGAACCCTGGGCAACACAAACATCGGAGCGTGGGACTACCAATCAACCATCAACACTGCTCCGAGAGCCATTATGGACGGCAACATCAAAGTCATAGGAAAGACCCAGTCAAGACTGACCAACAATGACCTGATCTGGGAAAAGAAGACCACGGCAAACGTCGGCTTTGACATGACCGCGTTCAGAAACCGCTTCACAATGTCCGCTGAATATTTCAACGCGAAGAGCTCGGACCTCCTCCTTTCCCTTCCAATACTTTGGACAACAGGAAACGAGGGCGGATCTCCAACCGTCAACGCCGGATCCCTCAGGAACACCGGCTTCGAGGTTGAGTTCGGATGGAACGACCAGATCGGACAGGACTTTACATATTCAGTCAACGCCAACTTCTCCACAGTCAAGAACAAGGTGCTCAATCTCGGCTACGGCCAAACGGTTTATTACACTTCCACATCCAAGTCTGAGGTAGGTCATCCTCTGGGACAATGGTTCATGTACAAGAAACTGGGAATCTTCCAGTCACAGGAGGAAATAGAATCCTATTGCAACTCCGAGGGAAAGATCATCCAGCCGAACGCACAGCCTGGAGATATCAAGTATGATGACTACAACGACGACGGACAGATCACGTCCGAAGACCGGCAATTGGTTGGAAATCCTTGGGCCAAACTCTACATGGGTCTGAACATCAGCCTTGGCTACAGAAACTGGGACCTCAACCTTTCCTCCTACGGACGTTTCGGCCAGACAGTCTATAACGGGGCGAAGGCCACTGCGGCCGACTTCTCGACAAACCAGAACAATTTCAAAGGCTACCGTCCTTGGACTCAGGAAGATCCTTCCACAAAGAATCCAAGAGTCCTTTACGGTGACACCCGCAACTCACGCGGAGATCAGGACAGGTGGCTGGAGGACGGCTCATTCTACAGGATCAGCGACATTTCCGTAGGCTATTCCCTGCCTAAGAGACTCATCAGTAAGATCGGACTGGAGCAGCTGCGTCTTTCATTGATCGGGAAGAACCTTGTCACCTTCACCAAGTACACCGGACTGGATCCGGAGTTCGCCGACGGAGGAATCTACACCATCGGCTACGACGGATGCTCATTCCCTAATCCTAAGTCTGTACAGTTCTCTGTTTCACTCACTTTTTAATCATTGAAAGACATGAAAAGATTCATTACATATTTAGTCTCCGCCACCGCCGTCATGATGAGCCTGGGCTCCTGCGGCGAGGATTATCTGGACATCCAGAATGAGAATTCCCTCAGCACCGGCGTGTTCTGGAAGACAGAGGACGATCTCACAGCCGGAGTCAACGCAGTCTATGGCATGTTCTACAGACAGGGGACATGGACCAGAAACATCTATACACAACTCAACGGAATGGCCGATGATGGCGTAAGCTACGCCGGATGGACCGAACTCAACGAATGGACGAAGTTCAAATACACAGACTACAACTTCGCTGAAGGCCAGGTGAAAATCTGGAAAGAACATTGGACAGCCATCAACAGGGCAAACCAAGTACTGGACCATGTGGATGATGAATCCATCATATTCACTGACGAGAAAGACCGCCTGGACATCAAGGGACAGGCGTTGTGGCTGCGTTCGTTCTACTATTACTACATGGTGGCCCTTTGGGACAATATTCCTTTGCTCCTCAAGACATCGTCCGCTTCTGACAAGCCGGCTAACTCCACTCCTGACAAGATATTCACTCAACTTGAGAATGATTTGACGGAAGCCATTGAATATCTTCCTCTCACCCGTCCTGTTGACAAGGCACGTCCGACAAAGGGTGCCGCCTATGGGCTTCTGGCCAAGGTTTATGCACAGCACCACAACTGGGAGAAGGCTGCCGAGTGTCTCAAATGGATAATAGAAGGCGAGGGCAAGAGCATCTACAGCCTGGAGCCAAGATGGGAGGACAACTTCAGCTACAAGACAGAGAACAACGTCGAGTCCCTTTATGAGATCCAGTTCTCCCTTTGCAACCGAGTGGGATTCGACCAGACAGACAATTATCTGGACGCGAACGCTCAGTTGGGGACCCAGATAGAAGTCAATCAATCCCCGAAGGGAGAAGGATGGAACAACGTCGAGGCGAACAGATGGATTGTGGACTACTTCAAGAGAGAGAGGACAGTTAACGGGGCAAACGACCCACGCCTGTTCTACACATGCTGGTACAACGAGGCGGAATCCGACTTCCCGGAGCATCCTAACCAGCTTATCTACAACAAGACATGGAAAGAATACAAGTATTCTGACGCGGATAATGTGAGAGTCTTCATAAAGAAATATTCCACAGATGTCTATCCTCTTTACTATTGGAACGACAATAATTTCCGATCCATAAGACTTGCCGACATGATGCTTCTTTACGCGGAATGCCTGAACGAGATCAATCATGGTCCTAACGCCATGGCCATCAAATGCATGAACGATGTGCGCAACCGTGTCGGGCTTTCCGACATTGAGAAGAGTTCCTACTACGACGGAGCCAGAATCGCATCAGACTATACGGCATTCAAGGAGCATCTGAAAATAGAACGTGCCCTGGAGCTTGCTTTCGAGTGTGTGAGATGGATAGACCTGAAAAGATGGGGATTCGACGAGACCACATTGAAAGAAATTCAGAAACGAGACGTTGATTTCAACAACTTCGAGATTGACAAGCACGAAAGGCTGCCGCTTCCTCAGAAGGATGTCGACAACAACCCGAATCTCAACCAGAACCCTAATTATTAGCAGATCATGAAAATAATGAAATATCTTGCGCCGACAGTCATGGCGCTGATGACACTTGCCTCATGTGAGGATTATGCGAATTACATTGAGGATAAGGATTTTGTCATCGAGAATGACGCGAGTCTTTTCGCTGTCTACCCCATAGCAAAGGCCGTCCCTGCAAATGGGGAGACCTACAAAGTTGCGGTGACCGGTTCCGAGGACTGGTCGGTAAAACTCGTGGACTCGAACAGTTCCGCGGCTGGTTGGTGCACATTGGACAGGGATTCCGGCTCCGGAGCGGACTCCGTGACCGTCACGATCACACAATCCACATCCTTTGTGAAAAACAGAACCGTGATCCTGGAGTTCACGAATGGGGAAAAGACGCTTCGCCACAAGGTAATGCAGGCTACGCTTTCACTCGGAGATGACGAAGTCATGATCAACGGGCTGATCTGGTCCACAAAGAATGTCGGCGCTCCAGGCACATTCGTGGGCGAGATTGATGAGGTCGGCATGCTTTACCAGTTCAATAGGAAGACCGGCTATGAGTTCAAATCCTCTGTGCCGGAATTCGCTTCCGTATATTCATCATACTCACCATCCGAAAGTGGCTGGGTGACATCCGCCTGGAGCGAGGCCAACGATCCTTGCCCGGAAGGATGGAGAGTGCCTACCGGACAGGAGGTTGTGGATCTGATCGGAAGCACCGCAGCCGATGTCAATTGGGTGGAGCCAAGCACGAAGAACGGTTTCAGCAGATCCGGGCTTATAGCCGGCGTGGACAAAGCGGCTCTTGGATCCGTGACCAAGGACAACATCAAATCTCTCGGAGGCGTGTTCCTTCCAAGAAGCGGATGGCTCACGGAAGGCGGAGCTCTGGACAGAGACTGGCTTGTCACACTTAGGACATCCACTTCACTGAACGACACAATGGGCGGAATGTGGCTCGGCAACACCGGCTACGTTGACGCCTGGGGTTGGGGCGACGGCCAGAAAAACAGAGCCACGATGGTCCGCTGCGTCAAGAAAATCAGCATCGAAGACTAACATCATGTGGCTGGATATCCAACTTTTTGTTTATATTCAGCCACTGTTTTCAATCTTGAACCCATCATGAAAAGAATCGCACCTATTATCGTGTTCGCAGCATTGACATTGGCAGGCTGCGCCAGCAAAACAAAGGAAGCGGCCAAGGACAATGAAGTCGTGAACCTCATCATGGAGACCGACATCGGGAATGACATCGACGATGCCCTGGCGATGGACCTTCTCTACAAATACCTCGACGCCGGAAAAATCATCCTGATGGCGGTGAACATCAACAAGGAAGGGACCGCTCCCGCTGAATATGTCGACATTCTCAACACCTGGTACGGCTACTCTGACATCCCCATCGGCGTGATCCGCGATGGCGCGGACTGCGAGAATGACGCTACGAATTACGCCAAAGCTGTGGTGGATATGAAAGACTCCACAGGAGCCCCGGCCTTCGCGCGCTCGCTCAAGGAATATGACTCCCTCCCGGACGCGCATATTCTCTACAGAAAACTTCTGGCCGGAGCCGAGGATGAATCTGTCGTCATCGCATCTGTCGGATTCTCCACAAATCTCATCAGACTCCTTGACACTCAAGCGGATGAATATTCCGAATTGAGCGGAAAGGACCTCGTAGCCAAGAAAGTGAGACTGTTGGTCACCATGGCGGGAGACATTGAGGACCCGAATCTTCATGAATATAATGTCGTCAAGGACATCCCTGCCGCCAAGATAATTTTCGAGGAATGGCCGACTCCAGTCGTGACATCCCCATTTGAAGTCGGAATCAAGATCCAATACCCAGGATCAAGCATAGAGAACGATTTCGGTTGGGCAGGGCTTCACCCGGTTGTCGAGGCCTACAAGGCTTACCAGACCATGCCTTACGACCGTCCTACGTGGGATCCGACGGCGATACTGTACGCTGTCGAGGGAAGTGATTGGTTCACAGTCTCCCCTACCGGCAATATCACTGTGACGGAAGAAGGTTCAACCATTTTCACTCCGGATGAGAACGGGACAAGAAGGTACCTTTCCGTCGATCAGGATCAGGCCGATTCCGTCAAAGCTCATTTCATCAAGATGATTACTTCCAAGCCAGACCACAGGAAATGAGAAAAGTGTACATATTCACATTGATGTCCATCTGTACCGTTCTGTTGTCGCTATGCAATTGCTCTAAAAGCGACAACGGGGCGGGTGATTCCAAGAAGGACAAGGATTCCGTGCTGGTATATTCATTCTCCAAGCCTGAATATGTCTTTGGATTCGTGAACCAGAACAGATACTCCTACTGTCCTTCCGTCCTGCAGCAGGATGATGGCTCCAAGCACATTTATTTCTGCGGGAATCCGAACCAGAACATCATGGTTGACAACATCTACCACATTGTAGAGAATCCAGACGGAACAAGGACTCAGGCCGTGAGTGTCCTCCAGCCCAGTTTGAGTTGGGACAGCAGGCACACATGCGACCCTAGTGTGATTCAGGGAGAGTTCGGTTATGACGGCGTGAACTATAAATACGCCATGTTTTTTCTGAGCAATCCTCTTGAATATTACTACAACGAGATCGGAGTCGCTTTCAGCAATGACCTCAACGCCAAGTCATGGGTGAAGTATCCGACTCAAATTGTCACCAAGACATGGAGTCAGGACGGGGACCAGTCCCTTGGCGGAAGTGCCAGATCATGGGGAGTAGGCCAGCCTTCAGCTGTGTCGCTTGACAAGAAAGGCAAGGTGCTGCTCACCTACACGGTAGGAGACGCGGCCGGCACAAGGGTGGCGTTTTCGGTATTGGATATGTCTGACATGTCCAAGTTCATTCCTGTTACAGGTACTGACATGAACAAGACCGGATTGTACATGCTTGACGGAAAGACGGAGGATACGATGGCCAACTGTGACTTTGCCATCAATCTGGAAGAAAACAAAGTGGTGATGAGCAGGCCTGTGCATCCTTTTTCCAGCAGCTATCCTAACTACATCGCTTCAGTACTGGAGATTGACACCATTGATTTGGACAGTCTTCTCGACGGAATAGGCAAATGGACCATGCTCGGGAGAATTGACCAGTCTCTGAGTGATTTCCCAAGAAACCACAACGCCGGGGTGATGCGTGATAATTTCGGTCACATCAAGGAGTGGGACACTCCTACCGTCTATTTCACAGTCAGCAAAGAGGCTCCTCAGGTTACGCCGGAAAACGGCAGGCATGCGGAATGGACGTACCACATCTACAAAACGTCCATAAGCAAAAACTACCGTTACTTCGACAAAAGGAGATAGCTTCTTAGCCGCAATTAGTCATGTGGCCGGAGAAAAACTTCCTATCGGACAGCGACCTTGTTGAGGAAGCACTGGATGGTGTTCTCCATGAGGCAGCAGATGGTCATCGGGCCGACGCCGCCGGGAACGGGAGTGATGACAGAGGCTTTCGGCTCCACTGATGCGAAGTCAACGTCACCACAGAGTTTTCCGTTTTCGTCAAGATCCATTCCCACGTCGATCACTGCGGCACCTTCCTTGACCATGTCACCGGTCACAAATTTTGCGCGGCCTATGGCCACGACAAGGATGTCGGCCTGTCTTGTGATCTCAGGGAGATTCTTTGTCTTTGAATGGCAGATAGTCACCGTAGCGTTTCTGTCAAGCAGAAGTTTGGTGATCGGAAGACCGACGATCTGGCTGCGGCCGATCACAACGGCGTTCTTGCCGGCGATTTCGTAATTGGCGTCCTCAAGGAGCCTGATGATGCCCATCGGGGTGCAAGGGACAACGCAGGAGGAGTTCGGCCTCTTCTGCCAGAGGGCGGCCGTGTTGAGCGGATGGAAACCGTCCACATCCTTGGACTGGGCGATGGCCTCGATCACTTTCGGCTCACTGATCTGCTTCGGAAGAGGAAGCTGGACAAGGATACCGTCAACGGTGTCGTCAGCGTTGAGTTCGGCTATCTTGTCAAGAAGTTCCTGCTCCGGTGTGTCAGCGGGCATCCTGACGGTGGTGTTCTTGATTCCTACCACTTCACAGGCCTTGGCCTTGTTTCTTACGTAGGTCTGGCTGCCGGGATCGTCTCCGACAAGAATCACGACCAAGTGAGGCACTCGGCCATATTTTGCAGGGAATGTGGCCACCTGCTCGGCCATTCGGGCCTTTAGACGGGCCGCAAGGTCTTTTCCACTTATGATCATTGTTATAGGGTTTATTATTGTTTTGCCGGCGCTTCGACAGGCTCAGCGACCGGGGTGATTTACGCTCAGTGACCGGGGTGATTTACGCTCAGCGACCGAGGTGATTTACGCTCAGTGACCGGGATGATTTAGGCTCAGCGACCGGTGTTGATGGTCACTTCGACAGGCTCAGTGACCGCAGGATAGCCTTTCGATGCATTTCAAACATGGTCACTTGTGGATGCTGAGCTTGTCGAAGCATCTGTCTAAAGTACAAGATGTCCGATGTCGGAACGGTAGAAGAGATTGTCGCAGTGGATCTTGCGCACGGCAGAGAGGGCTTTGTCGCGGGCCTGGCGAAGGGTCTCACCAGAGGCGACAACCATCAGAACACGGCCACCGGAAGTCACAAGGGACTTCTCTCCGGACTGAGGATCAACAACTTCCTTGGTTCCCATCTGGTAAACCTTGACTGACGGTTCAGCCAAAGCATCCTCCAAACCAGTGATCCTGAAGCCTTTCTCGTAGGAGCTCGGATAGCCTTTCGAGGCCATCACGAAACCAAGGGTCGGCTCGGCTGACCACTTGATCTCAGGCATCAGCTGTGACGAAGGAATCTTCACCCCTTCCGCCACATCCGTTCCCTCCGGAGCGTTCACGAGTCTGCCGCCATCGGTGATGGCACAGAAAATTTCGAATATGTCGGACTCCAGACGAGGCAGAACCACTTCAGTCTCAGGGTCTCCGAAACGGCAATTGAACTCGATCACCTTGATCCCTGACGGAGTCTTCATCAGGCCTCCGTAAAGCAAACCCTTGAACGGGCAACCCTCCGCGACCATTGCGGCGGCAGTCTTCTTCATAATGTGCTCAAGGGCATATTCCTCATCCTCAGCGGTAATGATCGGGACCGGTGAATATGCTCCCATGCCTCCCGTGTTAGGGCCTTTGTCTCCCTCGAACGCTCTTTTGTGGTCCTGAGCGACGGCCAGCGGGAAAACCTCCTCACCGTTCACAAAGCACATGAACGAGAACTCCGGACCGGTGAGATATTCCTCGACCACGACCTTGCCCTTGCCGAACTTGTCGTCCAGAAGCATGTCCTTAAGAGCCGCCTGGGCATCGGAAAAGGTCTCCGGAATGACCACGCCCTTGCCGGCGGCCAGACCGTCATATTTCAGGACAACCGGGAAGGAATGTCTGCTGACATATTCAATGGCATCATCGTAGTTGTCGAAGGTCTTGAAGGCAGCGGTGGGGATGTCGTACTTCTCCATCAGCTGCTTGGCGAAGTCCTTGCTGGACTCGATGCGGGCGGCAGCGGCGGAAGGGCCGAATATCCTTAGGCCAGCCTTTGTGAAAGCATCAGCGATTCCTGCGGAGAGAGGGACCTCCGGGCCGACCACGGTCAGGTCAACGCCATGCTCCTTGGCGAACTCCACGAGTTCTGGAATCTGTGTCTCCTTCAGCGGAACGCATTCAGCCTGAGCGGCAATCCCGGCGTTGCCCGGAGCGCAATATATCTTGCCGACACTTCTGGAACGGCTGAGAGCATCCACAATGGCATGCTCACGTCCGCCTCCCCCGACAACCAGCACATTCTTGGACAGCAGAGTGTCCAGCATGATGGTCTTGCCGTCACTCTTGTTCGTTGACTCGAAATGAAATACTCGCATATAAAGATGCAGTTGTAAAATATAACTAATTAATAATCAACAAGTAAGGTAATTGTCTTTAGTAGTAATCTACTAAAGACAAACACACAAAGAACTGTCAATCAGGCGATTACTCTCCACCGAAGACTAATGTTTGAAATGACGTTCTCCGGTGAAGACCATGGCGATGCCAAGCTCGTTGCACTTCTTGATGGAATCCTCGTCGCGGACGGATCCGCCAGGCTGCACGATGGCCTTCACGCCATACTCGGCAGCAAGGGTCACGCAATCATCGAACGGGAAGAAGGCGTCGGAAGCCAACACGAGACCGGCCTTACGGGCAGCCTCCTTAGGGTCAACAGGCACACCTGTCTTTGCGGTCTCCTCCTCGGCCAATGTGGCGGCGGCCTGCTTGAGAGCCAACTCAGCGGAGCCCACACGGTTCATCTGACCGGCACCGACACCGTAGATCATTCCGGCCTTGCCGACAGTGATGGCATTGGACTTGACGTGCTTGACAATTCTCCAAGTGAAGTTAAGATCAATGATCTGCTCTTCTGTCGGCTTGGTCTCGGTAACGGTCTGCAATGCGGTCACCGGAACGATTGAAAGATCCTGATTCTGAACCAAAAGGCCTCCGTTGACGCTGACACACTGCATCTGCTCCTTGACTGAGCCTTCCATATTCACTTTCAGAACACGCAGGTTTTTCTTGGTGCGGAGAAGTTCAAGGGCGTCCGGAGCGAATGACGGAGCCATCACGATCTCAAGGAAAATTGGCTTCAGCAACTGCGCCACCTCAAGGTTGACCTCACGGTTGAACGCCACGATGCCACCGAAGATCGAGGTCTTGTCCCCTTCGTAAACCTTCTTCCAAGCATCAACCACATCTGTTCCAAGACCCGCACCGCACGGGTTCATGTGCTTGAGTCCCACAGCGAAAGGCTCGCTGAACTCACGGACGATGTTCAGGGCGGCATTTGCATCCTGAATATTATTGTAAGACAGTTCCTTGCCATTCAACTGCTCGGCAGTGGCCAATGAATATGGAACCGGCTTCAGGGTCTTGTAGAACTTGGCCTGCTGGTGAGGGTTCTCACCGTAGCGGAGATTCTGGCAGATGTCATATTCAAGGAACAGCTTCTCTGGAAGGCCGGCCTGGGCGCGCATGTACGTGGCGATGGCGCTGTCATATTCAGCGGTGTGGGTGTAGGCCTTGGCAGACAGTTGGAGACGGGTCTGCGGGGTCGTGTCACCGGTCGCCTTGATCTCGGAGATGACAGTCGCGTAGTCCTCAGGGTTGACAACCACCGTGACCGAGGCCCAGTTCTTGGCAGCGCTGCGAAGCATAGACGGGCCACCGATGTCAATGTGCTCGACAGCATCCTCCATCGTGACATCCGGTTTGGCGATGGTCTCACGGAAAGGATAGAGGTTGACACATACGAGATCTATCTTTTCTATTCCGTTGTCACTCAACTGCTTCATGTGATCAGGAATATCCCGACGCGCGAGAAGGGCACCGTGAATCTTTGGATGAAGGGTCTTTACACGACCATCGCAGATCTCGGGGAATCCCGTGACATCACTCACACTGGTCACAGGCAGACCTGCCTCCCTCAACATCTTCATGGTGCCGCTGGTGGAAAGGATTTCCCATCCGAGCGACACAAGTTCCCGGGCGAATTCCACAACCCCCGTCTTGTCACTTACACTGATTAAAGCTCGCATAATATACTTTGAATAAATATGTTAGGATAACCAAACCTCAGTCTCGACTAAATAAGATGAATATCCACACCCGGCTTGTCGGTCACGCGGCCGATGACGGTCGCCTTGTCCCCGTGGCCGGCAAGGATGTCGATGGCCTTCTGAGCCTCGGACTCATCCAAAGCCAGAACCATTCCGATGCCCATGTTGAATATGTTGAACATCTCTCTGTGAGGGATGTTGCCGTACTTCTCAAGGAAGCGGAAAATCGGGAGGATTGTCCATGAACCTTCATGAACCTCGATACCCTGGCCTTCTCGGAGGATTCTCGGTATGTTCTCATCGAAGCCGCCGCCGGTGATGTGGGCGACTCCGTGCACATCGCAGTTGCGGATGACATCCAGAACCTGCTTCACGTAGATTCTGGTCGGAGTCAGGGCGACAAGGCCGAGCGGCTGGTCGGACTCCAGTTCAGGATAGGTCTTGAACAGATCCAGATTGTTGTCAGAGAATATCTTGCGCACGAGGCTGAATCCGTTGCTGTGAACTCCGGTGGAGGCTATTCCAACCAGCACATCTCCGGCCTTGACCTTCGTACCGTCGATGAGTTTGGATTTCTCAACGACACCTGTGGTGTAGCCAGCGATGTCATATTCCCCATCCTCATACATTCCAGGCATTTCGGCTGTCTCGCCACCCACGAGGGCGCAACCGGCCTGACGGCAGCCTTCCGCTACTCCGGCCACGATTGCCTCAACCACCTCCGGACGGGTCTTTCCCTGAGCAACATAGTCAAGGAACACAAGCGGTTCCGCTCCTTGGGCCAGAACATCGTTCACGCACATCGCCACGGCATCGATGCCGATGGTGTCGTGCTTGTCCATCGCAAACGCCAGCTTGAGTTTCGTGCCGACTCCGTCCGTTCCGCTGACCAGGACCGGTTCTTTGATGTTCAACTTTGAAAGATCGAACATACCTCCGAACGATCCGATGTTCCCCATCACGCCAAGCCTGTCGGTTGACGCCACGTGTTTCTTGATCCTGCGGACAACGTCGTAGCCCGCTTCTAGGCTCACGCCGGCCTTCTCGTAATCAACTGCCATAATAGTTTATCTCTTATTATAATTTATTATCTGCCAATATATTCCTAAAACTCCAAGACAAAATATTCATTAAAATTTGTGCTCCTCGTTGACCTCCTCGATGCTGGAATAGAGGGCGGTCGGATAGTTGCCGTTGAAACAGGCCAGACAAAGGTCGCTGCGGTGACCGGCCTCGAAAAGCCCCTCCTCCGAAAGGAACGCCAGAGAGTCGGCCTCAATCGCCTGACGGGCCTGCTCCAAGTTCCTTGAATAGCAGAGAAGTTCTTTGTGCGTGGACATATCGACTCCGTAGAAGCACGGATTCTTGATCATCGGACTGGCGATCCTCATGTGTACCTCCTTCGCCCCGGCCTCGCGGAGCATGCGGACAATCCTAAGGGATGTGGTTCCACGCACGATCGAGTCATCCACCAAGATTATTCTCTTGTCTTTCACGATGGTGCGAACCGGAGACAGTTTCATCTTCACGCCCTTGTCCCTCATCTCCTGCGACGGCTGGATGAAAGTCCTGCCGATGTAGCGGTTCTTGATGAGGCCCATTTCGCTCGGAAGGCCGCTCGCCTCAGCGTAACCGGAAGCGGCACTTAGGCTGGAATCCGGAACACCGACCACAATGTCCGCGTCCACATGCGACTCCCGGTAGAGAATCTTGCCGCTTTCCTTTCTGAAAGAGTGGACGTTGCGGCCTTCGATGTCGCTGTCAGGACGGGAGAAGTAGATATATTCCATGGCGCACATGGCGTGACGCTGGTAGTCTGAATATTTCCGGCTCCTGATTCCGTGATGGTCGATTGTGATGACCTCTCCCGGCTCCACATCGCGGACAAACTCCGCTCCGACAACACTGAACGCGCAGGTCTCGCTGCTGAGGACATAACCGTCACCGATCCGCCCGATGGACAGAGGCCTCAGGCCGTACTTGTCACGCATGGCGTAAATCCTGTGGTTGGTCATCACCAGAAACGCGAAAGCCCCTTCGATCATGTTCAGGGCCTCCATTATCGGGTATATTCTCGGACTGTTCCTTTCGACAGGCTCCTTCTTGATCAAATGGGCCAGAATCTCGCTGTCGGAAGTGGACTGGAAAAGGCTGCCGCGATCCTCCAAGTACTTCCTCAACTGGGCGGAATTGACCACGTTGCCGTTGTGGACAAGGGCAAAATCCCCGGTGTTGTGCTTGAACAGGAACGGCTGGACATTCTCTATGCCGCCACCTCCATGTGTAGAATAACGCACATGGCCGATCGCCATGTCACCGTGCAGAGAACCGAGGTTCTCACTGTTGAAGACTTCGGTCACGAGCCCGAGTCCTTTGACCCGGTGAAGTTCTCCATTATCGTTGACCGAGACGATTCCGCAGCCCTCCTGGCCGCGATGCTGAAGCGAGTGGAGACCGTAGTAGGTCACCTCGGCGGCGTGAGGGACCCCCCAGACACCGAACACCCCGCATTCTTCTTTAAGTTCCTTTGAAAACATATTTCCTTTCGCGGACTAGGCAGCCATTAAAGGGACATCCCCTTAACACTTGCCAAAGTACAAATATAGCGAAATATTCGCCTTGACACAAAAGAAAATGCGTCCTGCATGCCAAGGTCCAGCATGCCAAGCCTGTCCTGTAATCACAGAGTCGGGGGCATATTCCACATTTCCGCACGCCGGACATCAAAAAAACCGAATACCGGGTGCAAACACGGCATTTCCGCAACCATACACCAAAAAATATTAAGGAAACGGGCTGAACTTCTTCGGAAACAATCATATTTTCAGATTTATTCCAGAATTACTTTGTAATTTCGTGGCGTTATGAAGATACTTCTGATTGAGGATGAGGAGTCATTGCGCGGGCTGATCGGCAGGGCGCTCAGGAAAGAACAATACGTTGTGGAGGAAGCCGCGACATACGATGAGTCGTGGGAGAAACTGAGTCTGTTCTCCTACGACTGTGTGCTGCTGGACATCATGCTGCCGGACGGAAGCGGGCTTGACCTCCTGAAGACATTCAAGGCGGAGGGCAAAGCCTTGAACGTGATCATCATCTCAGCGCGCGACTCCCTTGAGGACAAAGTTCTCGGGCTGGAGGAAGGTGCTGACGACTACCTGCCCAAACCTTTCCACATGGCGGAACTTCTGGCAAGGGTGAAAAGCGTCATCAGAAGGAGCGGCGGAGGCGGCAGAGGCGGAATGACCTTCGGGAATGTCAACGTGAACCCGGAAAGCCACACCGCTGAAGTCGGTGGCAAGGCTCTGCCTCTTTTGAGAAAGGAATATGACATCTTGACTTACTTCATCATGAGACCCGGACACATGATCGACAAGTCAGTCCTTGCGGAGGCCGTGTGGGGAGACTCGATCTATCAGGCAGACAACTTTGACTTCATCTATTCGCAGGTCAAGAATCTCAGAAAGAAACTGGAGGAGTACGGTGCCGACATCGAAATCAAATCGGTCTACCGGTTCGGTTACAAACTTGTCGCCAAGGAAGAAAAATGAGACTGATCCACAACATAGCGGCGCGCCTTGCGATGGCTCTTCTCCCGGTCATCGCACTGTGGGCGATGATTTTCTACTTCGTGATGGTGGAAGAAATCAACGATGAGGCCGATGATCTGTTGGAGAGTTACGCTGAATCGCTCATGTCCAAGAAGTTGTCAGGGAATGAGCTTCCTGTCGCCGACTTGATGACAGACAAGCATTACAGCATCCACAATGTCACCAGGTCCTACGCCGAATCGCACTCTTGGATGGAGTTCTATGACTCTGACTTCTGGATGGCGGAGACCGATGAGAGTGAGCCGGCAAGGTTCCTAAGGACAATATTCAGAGATCACGACGGACAACTTTACGAGTTGACAGTCTCGACGCCGACCTTCGAGAAAGAAGACCTGAAGGAGACGATTCTGTGGTGGATTCTGGCATTGTACGCAATCCTTTTGCTGACAGTTCTTTTCATAACCCTCGCCGTGCTGCAGAAAAGCATGGATCCGTTCTACAGGATTTTGGACTGGCTTGGGAACTACACCCCAGGGCATTCTCATGAAAAGTTGGATGTAAACACGAATGTCTCAGAGTTCACCCAACTGGAAAAGGCCGCCACCGGAATGGCCGACCGCTCTGATGAAGCCTTCGAGAAACAGAAGCAGTTCATCGGCAACGCCTCACACGAATTGCAAACCCCGCTCGCTGTCCTCGGAGGCCGGATAGACTGGATGCTGGACAATGAATCCCTGAACGAGGAGAACATGGGAGAGCTGGTCCGGATGAAAAGGGATGTCGGCCACATTGCCCGGCTGAACAAGACCCTGCTCCTGCTCACAAAGATCGACAACGGGCAGTTCCCTGAAACGGACGATGTGGATCTCAAGGCGTTGACAGAAGAACAGATGAATATTTTCAAAGAGATATTCACCGGCAAAAATATAAGCAGTCGGCTTGAGGCTCCGGAAAAGCCTGTCGTGGTCCGCATGAATGAGACTCTCGCCACGATTATGGTCTCCAACCTTATCAAGAACGCGTTCACACACAGCGCGGAGGGCAGCCAGCTCACGGTCAGCCTGACCAGGTCAGAACTTACAGTCATGAACAGCGGACTTTCAGCTTTGGACGGAGCCCACATCTTCGACAGATTCTACCAAGGCACCAGGAAAGAGGGCTCCACAGGTCTCGGACTGGCACTCGCCAAGACGATCGCCGACAAGAACGGGATGTGCCTTGAATATTCGTTCATTGAGGGAATGCATCGGTTCAGGTTGGAATTCAGATAATTTTTCCTTGAGGCACGCATATTCCAGATTCCATACAGATTCATACTATAATTTTGCAACGTAAAACAGAAAACCATGCTGAAAAAGATCACCCTTGTCATCATTTCGCTTGCCGTCGCAGGCATCGCAGGCTACTGCCTGTCCAATCTTGTTCACGACAAAGCCATCGATCCAGAGTCACTCCCTGAGAGTGTCAAGTCATTCATGAACAAGCATTTCCCAGAAGATAAGATCGCTTTCTCCAAGAAAGACAGGGACTTTCTCAAGATGTCGTACGAGGTCATCCTGACCGACGGGACGAAACTGGAGTTCAGACGGAGTGGAGAATGGAAAGAGATCGACCGGCACCACGACAGGCTCCCGGACGGCATCATTCCGCAGGAAGTCGAGGCGAAGATCACCGAACTTTACCCGGATTCATTCATCACCAAAGCTGAGAACGGCTCCAGGAATATGGAAGTGGACCTCGCCAACGGGCTTGAGCTGAAGTTCGACAAAAGAAACAGCCTTATCGGCATAGACCGTTAGAAGACATTCACTAAAAAAGTTATAGTATGATGAAAAACTTGTTTATTACAGCAATGTGCATCTGCCTGATGACACTTGCAGGCTGCAATAAAGTTTCAGCCGACACCAGTCCTCTCAATCCAAAGGCTCAAGCCGTATTAGCCGACAAGTACCCTGGAGCTGTCATTATTGATACCGAATATGATGACGGATTTATAGAAGTCAAGATTGTCCACGACGGCCGTGGCAAGGATGTCTATCTGACCAAAGATTTCGTTTGGGTGCGCTCTGAATGGGATGTCCGCAAGGCTGAACTTCCGGCGGCTGTCACAAACAAGGTTGCGACCGACTGGCCGGCATGGAAGATTGATGGCACCGAATATGTCGAGACCCCGACCGGTTCATGGTATGAGATCGAACTTGAACAAGGTGATTCCGATCTGGACATAAGGATCACTCCTGACGGCGTGGTCATGAAATAGCCAGACCAGGCCACAGCCATAAAACACCTTACGCTCCCTGACGCGGCTCCCAACCGGAAATGCTACCCGTAGATTTCCCGGAGCACCGTCAGGGAGCGGACGTTGACAGAGGATTCGGTGCGGTGCTCAATGTATTCAGAATGCCAGATCTATCCAAACATGACAAAATTTTAGGCACTTTGGATAAAGTCGATATTGCACAACACGTTGATTATTCGTATATTTGCATCAATAATTAATGCAGAAACAATGGAGAAAATTATCGGAAGAGAAGCAGAATTAGATCTAATCGCCAAGTACCATGACAGTAACCGTCCGGAATTCATCGCATTATACGGCAGACGCCGGGTTGGCAAGACCTTCATCGTACGCAGTTATTTCAAGGATAAGTTCGATTTCTTCGCAACCGGCATTCTTGAAGGCACCTACGAGGAAGAGTTAAAATGCTTCTGCGATTCATTGAAGGAATATGGATACAAAGGGAATGTCCCTAATAACTGGCTGGACGCGTTCTCAGCTTTGGCAAGCCTGATCGCAAAAGCAAAACGTAAAAAACGATGCGTTATCTTTTTGGATGAGATTTCATGTTTCGACACTCCCAACTCCGGATTTATCAGAGCTTTGGGCCATTTCTGGAATCAGTACGCCTCAAGGCAAGACAATGTGTTTCTGGTCATCTGTGGGTCAGCTACCTCATGGATCACCAAGAACGTCCTTAACAATAAGGGCGGTCTCCACAACCGGAAGACGCACGAAATTCATCTCCATCCGTTCAATCTCGCAAAAACAGAGCGTTATTTCGCATCGCGCAAAGCCAAGTGGAGTCGCCTGTCAATCTTACAAGCCTACATGGCACTGGGAGGCATCCCCTATTACCTGAATATGTTGGACATGGACGAAAGTCTCCCTTCCAATATTGATCGCCTGTTTTTCTCAGAAGATGCACCTATGCGAAACGAGTACCGCCGATTATACCGATCGGTGTTCAAGAGTCCGGAAAGATACATTGACATCATCAAAGCTCTGGCAACCAACAAATCAGGAATGACACGAACCGAGATCTCAGATGCCACTCACATTGATTCCGGCAGTGGTTTATCGGAAATGCTGAGTGACCTTGTAGCCTGCGACTTCATTCGCAGCTACCGCAATGGTCTGAAAAAGAACGGAGAGTTCTATCAACTGATGGATTTCTACACACTCTTTTATCTCCAGTTCTGCGCAAACCCAAGTACGGACCGGAACTACTGGAAGAACACGTTGAATTCTCCTATCCAGAACACATGGTATGGACTTTCTTACGAACGAGTATGCCTGGCACACATCAAAGAGATCCTGCAGGCGCTACATCTTGACACCATACACACCGAATACTACTCGTTCCGCAGCAAGGTAACCTCTCCAAAAGTTCAGATAGACCTTATCATTGACCGGAGTGATGACTTTATTGATCTCGTTGAGATAAAGTATTCCCGCACAAAATACGAAGTGACAAAAGAAGAAAGGGAAAGAATTGAGCGACGTGTCTCAAGTTTCATCAGTGAGACCAAAACCAAGAAAGGCATCCAGACAGTCCTGATTACGACTCTCGGCTATGAGCAAAATCCACATTCCGATGTATGTCAGCGATTTCTGAATCTGGATGATCTTTTTGCATAATCCTAATCTTATCCAAAACGTCTGTATTCACGGGCTGTTTGGATAAAGTCAGGACATCCTCCACCAAGCCATATCCTACCCGTAGATTTCCCGGAGCACCGCCAGGGAGCGGACGTTGACGGAGGATTCGGTGTGGTGCTCGATGTACTTTAGGATGCACTCGGCGATCTCGTTGCGGTCGGAACCTCTTAAGGGGAGCAGCATCGCATCACCGAACGAGCCGGTCAGCAGGGATTTGATGTGGTCAAGATGCTTGCCGGCAAAGGGGGCAAGGCCGAGCGTGTCGGGATTGAAGCCGAGGACAGCGCAGAGTTCCAGCAGGAACCAGAGGTGGAAATTGGCGAAGTCGCTCTGGAGGGCGTCCAACGTCAGGATGGTCTTCTTCAGCCAGTCGGTAAGTCCCTCCTCGTTGGTCTGATCCTTTATCACACGGAAGAGAACCTCGCTCATGAAAAGGGTCATCGTGTTTTTATGAATATTCCCGCGGATCCCCAGAAGAGGGGTGACACTGACGAAGTTGCGGGCGAACCATAGATCCGACTTCGGATTCTCGGTGACTTCCGCCTCAAGAATATTCAAGGGCAGGAAAAGGGCCATCGCGGTCTTGGGACTCACTTTCACAAGGAATCCACGCCTTCCATATTCCCGACTGATGGTGTGCAGGACTATGGAATTCTCACCGACCTTGGTGTGGCCGATGACGATGAGTTCGGCCTTTTCGCGCATTTGGTGACTATTATAATAAGTTGCCGCTTACTTAGCAATTGAAAGATTACCGCTTATTGAGCCACTGTGCCATCGCCCGAAGCGCCTTGCCCCGGTGCGAGATCTCGTTTTTCTGTTCCTCAGTGATGTCGGCGGCGGTGAGTCCGGGATATTCGTCCGGAATGAAGATCGGGTCGTAGCCGAAGCCTCCCCTGCCGGATTTCTCCCTGGCGATCGTGCCTTCCATCGTGCCCTCGAACTGGTGCACTTTGCCGTCAAAGATCAGCGTCACAACACTACGGAAGCGAGCCCTGCGGCTGACATCCTGGCCTGATGCTTCCAGTTTGGAGAGTTCCGAGAGCACCTTGTCCATATTCAGATTGAAGTCCTTGGATGGCCCTGCATAACGGGCGGTATAGACTCCAGGGGCCCCACCCAGCGCATCCACTTCCAGTCCAGTGTCGTCCGCAAAGCAGTCGCACCCTTTCCTGTCATAAATATAGCGCGCCTTCTGGAGCGAATTCTCTTCCAGTGTCTCCCCCGTCTCCGGGATGTCCTCCGTGATCCCGAAATCCGCCGGAGTCACCAACTCAAAACCCTCTCCAAGAATCTCGGAAGCCTCTCTCAGCTTACCCAGGTTGCCCGTAGCAAAAACTATCTTTGTCATGTCGCCTTAAAATCTGTTTGTACACTTCTGCAAATATCCGCAGAATGCGTTGTTTTACCAAATTTAAATTTGATTTTATCCGGGGAAAAGCATCCTGGCCGGACAAAGCGATGCATTACGACATTATATCCGGGGAAAGGGTGGTTTTGGTGGACAAAATGCTGGAAAATACTTAAATTTGCAGGGTTGGCACGGGTGTTGCGCCCGTGTGTTGGCTTTCTCGCCGGAATCGCGGGAATATTCAAGAATATATTCAAGGAATATGAAGATTAAATCATTGATAGCGGCATCGCTGGTGGTAGTGGTCAGCGCCGCGGCCTACGGGCAGTCACAGAGTTTTAAGCTCGGCAAATGGACCGAGATTCAGAATTCCATCCTCAAGGAGCTAAACAGGTCTTACGTGGATTCGCTGCCGGTGGACAGAATCGAGAGGGCGGGCATCGACGCGATGCTGGAGAGTTTGGATCCTTACACGGTTTACATTCCGGAGGAGGAGAACGAGGATCTGATGATGATGATCAATAAGTCCTACGGAGGCATCGGGGCGATCATCTACAAGCCGGAGAAGGACGGGAACGTCATCATCAACGAGCCTTACAAGGGGTCGCCGGCCCAAAAGTACGGACTGACCTGCGGAGACGAGATCATGGAGATCGACGGGGTCAGCACCCACGGGCTGACCAGCCAGGAATGCTCCGACAGGATGAAGGGCAAACCGGGCACCACGGTAAAATTCAAGGTACAGAAGGTGCGTTCGAAGGAAGTAATGGAGATCGTGGTGACCCGCGAGAGGATCCATCTTCCTGACATTGAATATGCCGGGATGCTCAACGACACGACCGGGTACATCTACCAGAGCGGATTCACGGAGAATGTCTCCGGGGAGCTCCGCAATGCTTTCTTGAAGCTCAAGAAACAGGGAATGAAGAAGTTGGTCCTCGACCTGCGCGGCAACGGGGGCGGCTTGATGAGCGAAGCAATCAACATCGTGTCTCTCTTTGTGCCGAAAGGCTCGCTGGTTGTCTCCTCAAAAGGCCAGGCAGCCGGGACAGAAATGCAGTACAAGACCACCTCAGAACCACTTGACACCCAGATTCCGATCATCGTGATGGTGGATTCCGGCTCGGCGTCATCCTCCGAGATCGTGACCGGAGCCCTTCAGGATCTTGATAGGGCGACGGTCATGGGCACGAGAACCTTCGGCAAGGGACTTGTACAAAGCATCCGCCCGCTCCCTTACAACGGCCAGCTAAAAGTCACCACGGCGAAGTACTACACCCCGTCCGGCCGCTGCGTCCAGGCGATCGACTACTCGCACCGCAACGAGGACGGCAGCGTCGGGTATATTCCTGATTCTCTGACACATGAATTCAAGACCGCGCACGGCAGGACGGTGCGCGACGGCGGCGGCATCACCCCCGATGTCAAGATCGACGGACACGACTACAGCCGCCTCACCTACTCTCTCGTATATTCAGGAATCATTCAGGAATATGTCCTTGATTACGTTCGCTCACACGCCGGCGCGGATGAGGATTTCCATCTCGCCGACAAGGATTGGGCGGATTTCGTGGCGTTCGCCAAGACCAAGGACTTCGACTACCGTTCCAGCGCGAAGACCTACTTCGACAGGATGAAGAAGGAACTAGAGAAAGACGGCCTGTCAAAGAATATGTCAGCGGAGCTTGACGCCCTCCAGAAAGCCATCGATATGGATAAAGAGACCTTTCTGAAACTCAAGAAAGACGAGATCGTGCCGTTCATCGAGGAGGAGATCGCTGTCCGCTACCACTTCCAGGAAGCCGGCATCAAGGTTCGTCTCCGCTACGACGAGCAGCTTTGGAAGGCCCTCGCCAGCCCGATGATCGAATTATAGCGTGGGTTATAACTATCCATAAAAGAACACTTATCCTTTAACCTTTAGATAGTCAAGGCCTAAGATAAGGAGATAAAAAACCGTGAATCAACGAGTCATGCCGCACCTGAAAATACCAGACACAGTAGCAGCCACTCTGTGATGACAGTTGCTTCGAACACATTCATCCGCAAACTATTACTAACCACAACAGCATTTTGAACACACAGAGAATAGAGGCGTTTCTCGCTGAGATGTCCGAAGAGGCAAGGACGTATTATTTCCCGGGCACAAGCCGGGAGAGGTTGCCGGTGATAGGTGAAGAATCATTCTTGGCGGAATATGACGTTTACCACTCAAAACAGCCATCACCATGTATGGCTTGCCTTGACAACGACTCCGCTCCTTCCAGAAAACGGAGAGCCAGGCTGGAGAGTGGCTGGATGTTCTCGCTCATAATCCCTAAGCAAAAGGCTGAAAGTTCTGAGCCTACGGTCACTGACCTTGAGCCTGACGAGAAGACCAAGGCTATTCTGGCAGAGATAGAGGCTCTGCAAAGAAAATACGGGGTCACGATAGAGGAGGTAGAGATCGCACTTGCACATAAAGTGAAGCTGAGCCGATTGCATATCACAGGAAAGAATGAGATACTGCTGGAGGACTTTGACAGGAAAGAGGTTAAGATGGACACACTGACCAAGGCGGTGTTCTTTCTCTATCTTCTTCATCCAGAAGGGATACGCTACAAGGAACTGTCAGATTATCAGCAAGAACTTGAGGAAATATATTCATCAATCACCGGCAGGGAGGATCTCGGCAGCATCCGGAAGAGCGTGGCGGATCTGTGCGACCCGCTGAACAATTCCATCAACGAGAAGGTCTCCAAAGTTAAGAAGGCGTTCCGTGATGTGGTGAACGATAGGGTCGCGAAGTTCTATTACATTGACGGGGAGAAAGGAACGGCCAAGAGGATTGCCCTTGACCGTGACTACGTTATCCGGGGATGATGATTGGACGGAAGGGTCACTTCGACAGGCTCAGTGACCACAAAACGAAGGTCGCTTCGGTAAGTTCAGTGACCATATAACGGCAGGTCGCTGAGGTCGCTGAGGTCGCTGAGCCTGTCGAAGCGGTCGAAGCGGTCGAAGCGCACCAGACGTATCCCAAACAAGCCTCACTTCCGAGTCTATACATCGGATTCTTCCGAGTCACTGTCTTTCTCATCAGACGAGCCGGAAAAGAAGTCGGCGACATCAGCAAGAATGGATTTACCGAGATGCATTCTTCTTGCGAATTTAGCCTGAGCCTTGCTGTAAGACATGGACATGCAGACCACTCCCTCCGGCGTGGCGTCGTAGTTCATGGCATTCTGAATATTCAGATCCCTTGCCACCTCGACGGCATCCTGGTTGGCTCCTATGTAGGCGAACGTCCAGCCCTTCTTCCTCTGCATCGCCACAAGATCCTTGACAGATCTACCCGAATACTCACAAGAGGAATTCTCCATGCCGTCAGTGATGATGGTCACCAGCACAGCGTCGCCGGCCTCCACCTTGCGGTCAAGTTCCGAGATGGCCTTGCCCATCGCATCGTAGAGCGGAGTGCATCCTCCCGGCTGGTAATCCTTCTTGGTCAAGTCCGACACTTTTCCTATCGGCTCGCAGGCCCTGCGGGTCTTCACACCTACCATTCCGTTTCCCTCGAATGTCACTACCGACACAAAATGCTCCTGCTCAGGATATTTCTCCTGACTCTGCCTGATGCCGTTGATCGTCTCGTTGATCCCGCTGAGCGCCTGATTGTAGATCGAGCTCATCGAACCGCTCTCATCCAGAATGATGAGGTTGTAAATCTTCATTGTCTTGTTCTCTTCCATAATATATTTGATTAGGTGAATTATGTCCGACCTTGTCTCTAGCGCAAAGGTAATCCCGTTCCCTCGCATCATCGCAACGTCTGCAAGGCTTGCAGAAATCAGCCGTGACAGACATGTCGCTATTAATGAACATCTTAACCATTTACCTTTAGTTGGTTTGCGCTGAAGACAAACAGCCATGTTGTTGAATATCACAGCCCGATGCCCCACTGCCACTATTTTTCAGCAAATAGGGTTATATTTGCGTCAAAATATTCATGGATAATGGCAAAGAATTATTTCCTGACTTTGACAGTCTAAAAACCCTGTCTCTGCAACTGTCTGAATATCCATTTGTTATAAAATTGAAAAATT
>CAKULN010000013.1 GCA_934667175.1 uncultured Bacteroidales bacterium
TGATAAACAAACTGACTGTCGGAGGAGAATAGAATGGAAGAGATCAACGGAATGCTTACGGAGCAGGAGATCAGGGTCGCGGACGTCTGCCTGCAAAAGGCACTCAGCCTTGGAGCGGACAAGGTTCGCATCACTCTGAACAAAAGCCTGATGGAACTGTTCGGAACTCTCAACGGGGAACTGGACAAGGTGAATCATTGCCTGGACAGATCGATAAGCGTCTGCCTTTTCGTGGACGGGAAGTTCGGAAGTTTCTCCACAAACAGACTTCAGGAAAGCGAACTGGACGATTTCCTGAAGAAAGCGATAGCCACCGTCAGGATGCTGGCGAAAGACCCGTGCAGAGACCTGCCGGATCCGTCCAGAACGGCGAAAAACGCTGTGACAGGCAAGGAGCTCGGGCTGTATGACGAGAATTATCCTGACTTGACATCTGACGAAAGGTTAAAAATGGCGCTCGACGCGGCCATATTCAAAAAGCATTGCGGCGACGGGCTCATCTCGGAGGAGGGGGAATATTCAGACTCCATCTTCGACTCGCTGGTGATTGATTCCAACGGGCTGCGCTGCCGCCACACCGAGACTTCCTTTGAATATGGGGTCGAGGTGACAGTGCAGGATGCGGACGGCGACCGGTACAGCAGTTACTGGTGGGACGCCACACCGATGCTCAAGGATTTGAATATCCAGGATTGCGGCGAGACCGCTTTCAGGAGGGCGATGTCGCAGATCGGGCCGGTCAAGATCGAGAGCGGGAAATACAACATGGTGATTGACAGCGAGGTGGCTTCGAGACTGGTCACGCCTGTTCTGAACGCTCTGGGAGGATATTCATTGCAGCAGAAGAACTCGTTCATGCTGGATTCGCTGGGGAAGAAGGTGTTTCCGGAGTGGCTCAGCATTTGGGACAAGCCGGTCAGCGTCGGGGAGACGGGATCGAGGCTGTTTGACTCAGAGGGAGTTGCGACAGCTGAGACGCCTATTATTGAGAAAGGTGTGGTCAAGGAGTATTTCGTGAACACTTACATGTCGCGGAAGATGGGGGTCGTGCCTACTATTGAGGACGCCACAAGGCCGGTGCTGTTGGCTTGCATCGCGCCGGAGGTCGCTTGCAAGGTCACTTCGACAAGCTCAGTGACCGACGTGCACAGTCCAGTGACCAGTTGCATTTCGGTCGCCAAGCCGTTTACTTCGGTCGCTGAGCCGTTTACGTCGGTCGCTGAGCCTGTGGTTCGACAAGGCTCACCAACCATCGAAGCGACCTGCGGCAAGACAGAACTTATGCGGCTTGTAGGCGACGGCATCCTCGTGACCGGCTTCAACGGCGGCAACAGCAACTCAGCCACCGGGGATTTTTCTTTTGGAGTGGAAGGCTTCCTTTTCAAGGACGGAAAGGTCGTGCATCCGGTTAGAGAGATGCTCATAACCGGCAATCTCCTCACTCTTTGGAACAATCTTCTGGCCGCCGGAAACGACGCGAGGTTCTGTAAGTCAAAACTTATTCCTACCTTAGCGTTCGGAAATGTGGACTTCAGCGCGTGACGCCAAGCCCACACAAAGCCATAACAAACAGACAATAAACATTTAACAATAAATCATCATTATGAAAGTACAGAAAAACCATGTGGTCAAGCTGACCTACGAACTCATCGTTGACGGAAAACTCGCCGACAAGGCGACAGAAGAGCGTCCGCTTGACTACATCCACGGAACACATATGCTTCTTCCTAAGTTCGAGAGCGAGGTGGAGGGCAAGGAGCCTGGCGACGAGTTCGCCTTCACCCTCACTCCGGAGGAAGGCTACGGCACATTCGACGAGAGCAGACTTTTCGAGCTGCCTAAGGCCGCTTTCGAGATCGACGGAAAGGTACGTGAGGACCTTCTCGTTGTGGGTCAGGTGATTCCGATGCTCAGCAACACCGGGCAGGTTGTTCAGGGTACCGTGCACGAGGTCAAGCCTGACACGGTTGTCATGGACTTCAACCATCCTATGGCCGGCAAGACCCTCAATTTCACCGGCAAGGTCGTCAGCGTGCGTGAGGCCACTGAGAAGGAACTCAAGGAAGGCCTTCACGGAGAGTATGTGCCACAGGAAGAGCACGAGTGTCATTGCCACAAAGACGACTGCGGTTGCAACGGCGAGGGTCACAAGGACGGCGAGTGCTGTCACGGTGAAGGCAAGAAAGACGGTGGATGCTGCCACGGCAAGGGCGACTGCGGCAAAGAGTAATCAAGGAATATGCGCACGGCGGTTGTCATACTGAACTGGAACACAAAGGAATATCTTGAGCGTTTCCTGCCCGGTCTGCTGGATTCGGCCACGGACGGGGCGGAGATCATTGTCGCTGACAGTGCCTCGACGGACGGATCGATGGAGATGCTGTCCGAGAAGTTCCCGTCGGTCAGGCAGATCCGCCTGGACAAGAACCACGGCTTCACCGGCGGCTACAACAGAGCCTTCAAGGCGGTCTGCTCGCTGCCGGAAGCCGCTGATCTTGAATATTTTGTCCTGATCAACTCAGACATCGAAGTTCCAAAGGACTGGCTGAAACCTCTGACTGAATGGATGGACAGGCATCCCGACTGCGCAGCCTGCGCTCCGAAACTCCATTCATGGTACGACAAGGACAGCTTTGAATATGCCGGTGCGGCCGGCGGTCTTCTGGACCGTTTCGGCTACCCGTTCTGCCGTGGAAGGGTCCTCAAAAGAGTGGAACAGGACAAAGGCCAGTACGACTCCCCCGCCAAAGTCTTCTGGGCCACAGGAGCATGTCTGATGGTGCGCAAGACGGAATATTCAAAGATGTGCGGGCTTGACGACAGGTTTTTCGCCCACATGGAGGAGATCGATCTCTGCTGGCGGCTTCAGTTGGATGGAAAGAGCATATTCGTTGTGCCCCAGTCGGTTGTGTGGCATCTTGGCGGCGGCACGCTGCCGAACGACTCCCCATGGAAACTGAAACTGAACTACAGGAACAATCTGCTGATGCTCCAGAACAACCTCGCGAAGACATATTCATTGCAGGAAATAAGGGAACTCACGCCGGAGAAGGCGGCCGTCAAGGCCTGCAGGCGCGCCAGAGGCACCATATTCATCAGAAAATGTCTGGACGGGTGTTCAGCTCTTGTCTATCTTCTGACAGGGAAGAAGGACTGCTTCAAGGCGGTTTTGGAGGCACACAGGGAGTTCCGCCGACTCGAGGTCAAGCCTGATGTCAAGGCGGTTCAGGAATATGCCGACACACACCGAGGGATTGATGTCCCGCCTCTTTTTCCGGAGTGGATCGTCCCGCTCGCGATGCTCAAAGGCAACGGAATTTTTGAATATTTAAGGAAGTTTATATGAAAATCGTCATTCAGGGAGCCGGTGAGGTAGGTTCGCATCTGGCTAAGATGCTTAGTCTGGAAGCCAATGACATAACCGTCATTGATGACAATCCGCAGAGGCTCGCCAACATCAGCGCCATCGCCGACGTGATCGCCATCGAAGGATCTCCATCATCACTTAAGGTGATGCGTGAGGCGCAGGTACAGGACGCAGATCTTTTCATTTCCGTAGTGCCTTTCGTGCCACAGGACGTGAACATCGTGAGCGCCCTCCTCGCCAAGAACCTCGGCGCAAAAAAGGTGACCGCCAGAATTGATGACAACGATTTTCTATCAGCGGAGAACAAGCTGTTGTTCAAGCAGATGGGCATCGAGTTGATGTTCTATCCCGAAAGGCTTGCGGCGGATGAGATATTCGATCTGCTCAAGCATTCGTCCTCGACCGAATCGATGGATTTCGCAAGGGGAAAGCTTCAGGTCGAGGTGTTCAAACTGGAGGAGGACTCCCCTCTTCTGGACATGAAGATCGCCGAGTTCGCCGCCATAGCCACCAGCGACGAGCTTCAGTTCCGCGTGATCGCCATTTCACGTGGCGGCAAGACGATCATGCCGAAGTACGACACCAAGTTCATGTTCAATGACCTGGTCTTCATCATAGCCACCCGGGACGGGATGACATTTCTGATGAAGTTCCTCGGCAAGAGCAACATAGAGGTGGACAAGGTGATGATTCTCGGAGGTTCGGACATCGCCGAACTGGTCGCGGCCAAACTAAGCCCGAAAATCAGTTCGGTGAAGATTCTGGAACGGGACAAGGAACGGGGAATGATTCTGTCAGAAAGGCTTCCGGACAACGTTATCGTCGTGATCGGCGACGGCAGGAACTCCGACCTTCTGCTTGAGGAAGGAATCAAGGACTATGACGCTTTCCTGGCCCTGACCGGCAATGACGAGGCCAATGTTCTGGCATGCGTCGTGGCGAAAAAGTTCGGGGTTGACCGAACCATAGCCGAGGTCGAGAACATCGAGTACATCCATCTCGCCGAGGAAATGGGTGTGGACTCAGTCATCAACAAGAAACTAATCACCGCCGGCCGCCTTTTCAAGTTCACCCTCAGCGGCAAGGCCCGTCTGGTCAAATACATGAGCGGCACCGACGCCGAGGTTCTTGAATATACCGTCGCCCCCGGCAGCGCCATCACCAAGGGCACCCTTAAGGACATATCGTTCCCCAAGGACGCCGTGATCGGCGGTCTCATCCGGGGCAGCGAGTCCTACATAGCCATCGGCTCCACCCGTATCGAGCCCTACGACCGCGTCGTGGTCTTCGCCCTCCCGCACACCGTCAAGGACATCGACCGGCTGTTCAGGTAGGGAGCTGCACATCAGCCCTTCACTCCAATGCCGCGATTTTTGCCCATTTTTGTCACCGAAAGTCTCTCAACGACTCTCTTCGGTGACGATATTGTCTCTATTTGACACCGTAACCCGCCTACCGACTCGTCACGGCAGCGTTTTCGCCCTATAATGACTCCGATGGGTGGCATATTTGTCGTTCTACCTCTCAACTTTTAGTCTGTTCCCTATCCGGAAGTCGATGAAGCGGCTCAATGTCTAGTCACAAGTAGAAAGGTCTTCTTGGTGTGATTTATAAATCATTGTTAATAAACTATTTACAGTAATTTGACAATTCAAGGATATCTCAAATTGTGACGACAGAATCCTCTTTTGGGCCCAAAGTAAATTCTATGCGGTACTTATCATTGACCCTAATTGAAGATATCCCGCTTTTCTCCCCTTGCAAAACCTCATAATGCAATGACGGTAATCGGCATAGATCTTCAATTCCGGCTGCTTGCTTCAGATAGTCTATCCTCCTCTTGTACCTCGAAATTATTTCCGGCTGGAAACGGTGCTTTTTATCACTTCTGCCTGTCAAATACAATTCCCGAAGGTAATCATTATCAAAAATCACGATCATATTCCCTAACCTTCAGTTAATTATCGCAAATATAATCAACTTATACATAATCCGCAAATTTGCGGATTATGTATTATTCCCGAATGGTAAGCAGGAATAATTAAAGCCAGAGCAATGATTCTCTGTCCTCACCGATAGACAACCGAGAACTTGCCGCAAGCGGGGCAATAGATGACCAGCGGCCACTAATTGCGAAATAATTCTAGGCCAAACCTGTAATCTTGTACGTTCTAAGAATAGGCGACTGGCATGCCACACAATAAACAAAATCACGACACATTACGGCTATTTGTATTTCCAGCAAATAATCGCAACTGTCAATTACCATTTGAAACAGATATTCGACAGCGGTGAATTGTCAGAGGTGGCAACTATCCGAAAAATTGGGATAGTTCAGTCTGAAGGAGACCGCGATGTAGAGCGCACGCCTTTGTTCTATAATCTTGATGCCATAATCGCTGTGGGCTATAGAGTCAATAGTGACTTGCTGAATCTCGTGCGCGAAGGCACATCATCACGACAATGGATGATTGGAGACAGCGTCTGGAGCATTTCCTGTCAATGAATGATTACAAGGCTGTTGTGTCAGCAGGTACCGTTTCTCTAGAAGAGGCAAGAGACAAGGCCTATAGTGAATATAACAAGTTCAAGGTCATTCAGGACCGTACTTTTGTCTCCGATTTTGACAGGTTCAATAATAATGCTTGTAATGCCACCAGTGAACCTGACGCTCCATTGCTCCCGTTTGACATAAACCCCACGAACGGATGACAATATGAGACTGATACGTTAAGACTTTGTAACGCTCAATCAATTGTTAAAATTCACAACACGCTACGATTTTATTTGCATTTCCAGCAAATAAACACTAATATTGCTCAATAATACCAACGCATTACGAAATAATGAAGAGGATTGGCATTCAGATCAAAGAACGGCGGAAGGCACTTGAGATAACACAAACGGAGCTTGCGGATCTCGCTGGGATCAGCACAAACACTGTCGTGGCGGTGGAGAGAGGGCAAGGAGACCCTAAAATCTCCACTTACCTGTCAATCTGCGAGGTGTTGGGACTTGAAATGGCAACTAAACTAAAGGGCTGAAATCATGAGACTTTGCGAGATATTCCTGCACGGAATCAAGTGCGGGACACTTCTGGAGGATGATAATAAGGAATATTCATTCACTTACGACAAAGCGTATCTCCTTGGAGAAAATGCCGAACCGGTGAGCCTTACCTTACCGCTCAGGAATGAGCCATATCACTCAAAATATCTCTTTCCGGCTTTTGCGAATATGCTTTCTGAAGGAGAGAACAGGCAACTTCAGTCACAGCTTCTCAGAATAGACCCGGAGGATGACTTCGGGATAATGCTGGCGACCTGCGCATTTGACACCATAGGTGCTATCACAGTCAAAACCATCGAAGCATGAACAAATTAAACATCTGCCCGTCAACGCTTGAAGAGGGATATGACACATATTCACCATCGGCAATAAGGTCTCTTTTCGAAGGCAGGAAGATTTCGCACATATTCGCTGGCGCAAGTCCTGAGGACGAGTCAGGAGAAGGAGACACCGCAATCAAAAACGCTGGACGTATCTCACTTTCCGGAGTCCAGTCAAAGTTTTCTGTAGTGGCAGGTGATGATGGCAGACTACGGTACAGCAATGAGAATGAGCAGGGAACATTTATCCTGAAACCGCGTCCGACCGGTTATCACATCATAAACAAGGATTATTGCAATGCCAATGAACACGTGACGATGCAGATCGCTTCTCAAGCCTATGGAATAGAGACAGCAGCAAACGGGCTTTGCTTCTTCGAGGATGGAACTCCTGCATATCTCACAAAAAGATTTGATGTCCATTCACATGGGAAGTACAAACAGGAAGATTTTGCCGCTCTTCTCGGCTACAGTAAAGACAATGGTGGAATTAACTATAAATACGCCAAAGCAAGCTATGAGGAATGTGCCGGGGTGATACGCCAACACGTAAAAGCATCACTTGTTGACATAAGACGCTACTACAGGCTAATCCTTTTCAACTTCGTGACGCTTAATGACGATGCCCACCTTAAAAATTTCTCACTTATCGAAAGGAACGGGGAATATAGGCTTTCCCCTGCCTATGACCTTGTCAACACATCACTGCAACTCCGGGAACCTCGCATATTCGCATTGGACAGGGGCCTTTTCAAAGAGGGTATGAATATGTCGGACACGCATAACATCGGCCACGATGATTTCACTGAGTTCGGAAGGAGGATCGGACTTCCGGGAAAGGTGATAGCCAAAGAATTGGAGACATTCTCTTCTCCCGTTCCTAAAGCCCTCCAACTGATCGACAGGTCTTTCTTGTCCGAAGAATTGAAGAAAGCCTACAAAGCATCCTACACCTACAGATGCAAGATGCTTACTTTTTGAAAATCAAGGAATTCATCACTCATTCCGCTCAAGGATCTTTCGGATGCGGGAGAGGAAGTGTTGGCGGAAGGGGTCGGGGGAGATGATGCGGATGGTGTCAGCGTACCTCAGCAGGACGGCATCCAACTCAAAGTTCGGGCGGACGGTTACTTTCATTCTGGCTGGATCCTCTGGAGAGACGTACTCCTTCATAAGACGGAGACTGCTATGGAACGGTTTGGTCAGCAAGTAATTGTAAGTCTTCTCATCGTACACCAGAAACTCGATGTCCTGAACCGGTTCATTCTCCATAATGGTCACACCCACCACGTCTTTGAAATATTCATCAAAACTACCATCATAAGGCAGATATTCAATGCCATCCACGACAGAAAAGCTCTTTATCCTGTCTAAAGCGAAGTTCCTGATGGCCTGCACCTTCACATCGAAGCCTAGCAGGAACCAGCGACAGTTGTATTGCTTCAGATAATACGGATGGAATATTCGATCCTCCTCCTTGCCAAAGGCTGGTGAATATCTTATCTTCAACACCAGCCTTCCCACTATCGCCTTGAAGAGCCCATCAAAATTATCAAACCCGACGAGGTCTTCGTTGCTTTCAAATCCTACGCAGTCAAAATTCCCAGATGTCAGGCCAAATTCCTCAAAGCGCTTGGCTGCGTCCTCTAGTTCATCGAAATACGGCAGGCCCTTAAAACGTCCGAGCATCATGATCGTGTCACGGATCATCTTGGCTTCATCTACAGACAACGGTCTGTTGTTTATCGAGAAGCCAGGATCCGCATACCGATAATAGACACGCCCCCGCTCATCTCTCATCTTGACTATCGATCCGGGATATTCATCCGTCAGATTCTTTATGTCAGCGAACACCTGACTTCTGCTGACTGTCGCTTTAGGGGCATCCGAAGTCCGGATCGCATCGCTGCATTCCCGGATCAAATCCTCAATGAAGTACCTCTTGCTCTGGTTCCTAAAGCAAGCGTCCAGACGATGGTACCTTGCCATGGCATTTTTGTTCAGCGGCATATTCTTAAAATATTAAGCAACACAACCTTCGCAAGCAGACAATTGCTTGCTGTAGAATATTTGTCAAACACAACCAGATCAAGAAACCACTGTTACCGTGCTAGTGGCGGTGCGTTCGTTCTGATTGACTTCTATCCGGACGGGGATCTTCTCCTGAAGTTCCTCGATGTGGCTGATTATGCCGACCTGTCTGCCGGACTTGGTGCGAAGGGTCTTCAACGTGTTCACGGCATTCTGAAGAGGCTCACCTGAAAGGGTTCCGAAGCCTTCATCGATGAACAAGGTGCCAACGGCCAGACCGTCACCTATGTCGGACAGAGCCAAGGCCAGGGAAAGGGACACCAGAAAACTCTCTCCACCGGAAATCGTGCTTGCCGGACGGGAGACGTAGCCTTGGTAGGCATCCTCGACCTCGATGACGAACGTACCCGGCACGACTTTCAGGACATACCTGTCAGTCAGGTCGTTCATGTAGCGGTTCGCTGCCTTCACTAGGCTGTCAAGGACGTAACTTTGGGCGATCTTCCTGAAATTCTTGCCGCTACTGTCACCAATCAGATCGTTCAGGCGGGTCCACATCAGGAACTCATTCCTTAGATTGTCGGCAATCTCTTTCAGTCTGCCGACCTTTCCACGGTTTTCCTCATCCTGCATTAGTGCCTCGGTCAGAAGAGCCACCTCACTGGCCGCGTCAGACATGGCCTTGTCATTCATTTTGTACAAGGCATCCAAGTGCTCAATCGTGTCCTCATCAGCAAGTGATGGCTTATTCAACTGATGCTCAGACTCATTCCTCAAATCTGTCGCCAAAGTGACCTTCGCTGCCGCCAACTCGTCCGCGGCTTTCCGATGCCTAAGTTCTATCTCAGAAATCGCAGCCAATGAATATTCAGAAAGAGTCTTCAGCGCTGCCCTGTCATATTCAGGGTGCTCCTCTAAAAACGCCTCGACCTTGGCTGACTCAGCTTTGGCGTTTTCCTCAGCAAGCGCAAGTTTGTGCCTTTCCAGAATCAATGCGCTCTTGACAGACTCCGCCTCCTTTAACAGTTCCGGAATATTCACGACCTCTCCGGCTTCAAGTTCATTCCACGATGGCATCATCTCCTCTATTACGGCCACAGTTTCTTGTACGAAGCCAATCCGCGTCCTCAGCTCATCAATCTTCTTGCTCATGCTCTCCGTGAGATCAACCCTCTTCCGGTGCGCGCGGACTGTCTCAGCAAGATCTTTTATGAATATCCGAGTGTCTTTACTCCAGTTTTCACTCCAAGGAGAGGCTGCAAGAATATCCCCGACCGCCTGCTCAGCCACCAACACAGCCTTGTTCCTGTCAGACACCAACGCCTCGACTCTTTCGATCTCGGATTTCTTGGTCTGGACATCGCTTTCCGCCTTGACACACGCGGCAACCGCCTTATCCACAGCATCCCTTGCAGCTGTACTTGACTTCCGGGCATCAGCGGCCTCCTTTTCAAGACGGGTGCAAAACTTCTCTTTTTCAACAAGTTCAGACAGACGCAAAGATATTTCCTGACTCATCGTCTCAAGCGCCAGCTTGGTGCCGTCATCAACAGTCTTCAGACCGCATTTCTCCACAGCCATATTCACGGATTCAGTCATACGGTCCACCTCGCGGTCATTCTCGAAGGCGGATTTCTGTTTCTGCAACTGCTCCGACTCCGCCCCAATCTCAGCCACAAGACGATCGTAACACTCTTTGTCATTACGGTATATAATCCGGGCCTCCTCACACGCACTCTCCATAGGAGCCAGACGTTTCCGCAGCTCCAAATCTGTCGGCAACGCTGACTCGATCTCCCTCATGCAGACAGGACAGATGTCCCCGACCTGAAGGTTGTTACGGATGGCCTTGACGGTGTCCTCAACCGTCATACTTAGCTTTCTATAGACTTCGTCAGCCAACTCTGATTTAATACGGGACGCATCAACGGCCTTGGCAAGAGAGTCTCGTTCAGCGATCTTGCCTTCAAGCTTCTTCTCTTTCTCAGCGATGTCTTGCGCTTCTGTCTTGCGCCTCGCTATCAGCTTTTCTAAGAGCGAAAATCTGTCCTGAGCCAGTTTGACATCCGCTGACTTTTCTTTCAGATCGCCTATCTCTTTACGTACAGCAGCAGCGTTCGACTCGGTCAAAGCATCCTCCGCCTTCTTCAGAGTGTCCTCAGCAAGCATCCTCTCCTTCCCTGCCTCGGACTCCAGCGACTTGGCCTTTTCCAATGCAGGAAGCCGCAACTCCATCAAATCCGCCCTCAGATGAGAAAGCCCCTCTTCTGATTCACGAATATATTCACGTCCGCTCTCGATGACTCCTATGTGCCCAGCGATGGTCTGCTCCTTCTCAAGGACAGGCAGCAAAGGAGCGTCCTTTTCCAACTCTGCGTCAACGGAGGCTTTTTCCTCGGCCAACCTCATCTCCTCGTCACTCAGAAAAGCCAAACCGCCCTTTACCGACCGGTATCTCTCTGACAGTTCCGAAAGCCTTGTTCTAGCTTCCAGAGCCGCAGCCTCTTCCTGCTTCTGAGTTCCCAAATTACCTCGGACCGCATCTGTAGCCCTGAAAGAGACCGCAAGCTTTTCCTCAGCGAGATATTCATCAGTCCTTGTCACCGCCTCTCTTTCAGAGACAGTCTTGGAGTCAGATTCAATCGTAGCCTTCAATTTGGCGTCCTGGCTCAGCCAATCCCTTTTCTTACCGCACTCGTCCCTCGCTGCGCGGGCGGATTCCGCCTCTATTCTTTTCGATTCCTTCTCTTTAAGTTTCAGCTCCTTTTCTTCATCGGAAAGAATCTTGACATCATTGATTTTCTCCTTTGCGTCAGTATAAGCCTTTTCCTTACGCCTAGTTATCTCAAAGATCTTCGCCCCAATTTTTGTGTAGATGTCCACTCCGGTGATCTTCTCCAGAATATCGGCCTTCTCAATGTCCTTGCTGTTGAGAAATCTGGTAAACTCCCCCTGAGCCAGCATCGTGGTGCGGCAGAACTGATTGAAACTGAGGCCAACGGCAGTGGAGATCTCCGGGTTGATCTCTCTATCTCCCTTGTAAATCGCTCCCGAATCCAAGTTTCTGAGAACCCAGTCCTTCTTCTGGATCCTCCCGTTCACTTTTCCCCTTGCGCGAGCGATTGACCATTCGGCTTCATAATCGACCCCATTGGTCCCTTTGAATTCAAGTTTAACATAACCACTGCCAGCCCCTTGCCTAAGAAGTCTGGTCGGACTGTCAACCTTGACATTATTCCCCTGATCAGCGGAACTGCCTTCCATCTGCGTGTTGGCCAATCTTGGAGTCGTACCGTAAAGCGCCAGACAGATAGAATCAAGAATGGTGCTCTTCCCCGCCCCGGTCTTGCCCGTGATGAGGAACACATCGCAGTCAGACAATGGTTTGCTGTCAAAATCAATCACAGCGTCCTCGATGGACGCGATGTTGTGAATCGTAAGTTTTCGTATTTTCATAAGTCAATCTAAATTAGTTATTTCTGTCATCTTTAACTTCTTTCTCAGCCTCGCGGAACAGGGCTACAAGGTCATCTGTTAACGTTGCCCCCGTGTCCTCAGCATACAGACGCGCGACCTCAAGCGGTTCCATGGCCCGAAACTCCGACACGGAAAGGGTTCTACGGTCAGACTTTCCAGTGGTGGAGCGATGCGCGTTTATCGTGCAGAATAGTCCGCGACCACCACTCAGAATGTTCCTTGCCTCGACCACCGCGTCTGGAGGAAGGCTGTCCTCTACCTCGACATTCAGCCTTATGTAGGCTGGATTGTCCTTCGGAAAATCTTTCAGCAGTTCTTTCACCTCCTCCCAATTCCTGAAACCGGTGGATGGAATATTCACCAGCGGACATGGATTGGCCACCTGCACTTCCCGAATCTGCGGAGCCGCTCCGTGCGAAGCAATCTCGACGACCGAAACGCTATGCCCGTAAACCTCATCGAAACTTACCGGCAGCGGCGTGCCGCAATAGCGGACCCTTCCCCCGGAGCCCGCGATGGTCTGCGGTTTATGAATATGTCCGAGCGCGATGTAGTCATACCCTTCACCGAACTCTTCTAACCCAACAGAATCGATTCCTCCGACAGATAATTCCCGAATATCCTCGTGTCCCGTGAAGTTGCTTCCAGCCACGGTCGTGTGGGCGGAGATGACTACCGGAAGATTGTCCGTGTTCCTTTCCGCCACCTTGTCCAACAGACTCTGGCAGAACCCTTCCGGGACACTCCTCTCGTTCACATACGGGATGGCGACAATGAATCCTTTCCTGGGAATCTCAACAATCAATTTATCTGGATTATCTTTGTCCACGGAGCCTATCATGTTCACTTTCTGGGTCTCCCATAATATTCGTGAGACCTCATGCCTCGACGCACTGTCGTGATTGCCCGCAGTGATGACAATCTCCATCTCCGGGCAGGCATCGTGCATCCTCATCACCGCCTCCGTGAACATCTTCTGTACAGCCGCGGACGGCTGTCCCGTGTGATAAACATCACCGCTGACCACCAACGCGTCAGGTTTCTCTTCCCCGACAATCTCCTCGATCTGACTTAGCATCGATCTCTGCTCCCCGCTCCTGTCGTACCCGTAAAGAACGTGTCCCAGATGCCAGTCACTTGTGTGTATAATCTTCATAAGCAAGTCATTAAATCATTATTAAACTAAACCGAGCCAAACGCTACAACCTATCTACGCACATTCTCCGGTTTCCGCAACCAATATTTTTATTTTATAGGGGATATGCTCTACGGATAGCCAAGAATGATAACTATGACTAGACAGAAAGTTCCAGCCAGCGGGTTTCCTTGGTGTCGAGTTCTGATGAGACTTCTGCGAAACGGGTGGTTACTTTCTGGAGTTCAGCGGGATCGGTCAGGCCTCCGTTCATCTTTGACTCAAGGTCTGACTTCTCGGCGGTCAGGGACTCGATGTCTTTCTCAAGTTGTTCAAGCTCACGCTGTTCCTTGTAGCTCAGCTTGCGTGGGGCATCGGGACGGGAGGTTTTGACAGAAGACTGTTCCGAACCGGTGGCAGACACAACGGCCTTGGCGGCACGGTCTTCCTCACGGGCTTTGCTGCGTTTCTCCGCCTCGTAGTCCTTGATGAACTCACGGTACTGGCTGTAGCTGCCGATGAAGTCCTTGACCTCACCGCCTCCGCAGAACACGAACAGGTGATCCACCAGGCGGTCCAGAAAATGTCGGTCGTGGGACACAAGAATCAACGTGCCTTTGAACTCCTTCAAATACTCTTCTAGAATATTTATGGTCACGATGTCCAGATCGTTGGTCGGCTCGTCCATGATCAGCAGGTTCGGTTGCTTCATCAGGATGGTCAGCAGGTACAGGCGACGTTTCTCTCCTCCTGAGAGCTTGCTGATGCGGTTGTTCAGCATGTCGTGCGGAAAAAGGAACTGACTCAGGAGATGGGTGTCGTTCACGGTCTCAAGAACGGTCTGATTCTCATCAAACTGCATTCCGCTCTGGCGGTAATAGCCTATCTTCAAGGACTCTCCCCTCTCGATGACACCGGTGGTTCGGCAAGGCTCACCAACCGTGGTTCGACTAAGCTCACCAACCGTGGTTCGGCAAGGCTCACCAACCGTGGTTCGACTAAGCTCACCAACCTCTGAAGTACCAGAATCCGAAGTATCCATATTCCCGATGAGAAGATTGATGAAAGTTGTCTTGCCGACACCGTTCTTTCCCACTATGCCGACCTTCTCGTAGCGCTGGAAATTGTAGGTGAAATGGCTCAGGTAGCACTCTCCTCCATAGTAAAAGCTGACATCCTTGCAGTTGATGATCTTGGTTCCAAGCCTTGAGGCCGGCCCCATCTCGGCGAGGCTCACGCTGTTGGTCTTGTAAACCTGTTCAGCCCTGTCCTTCAGCTCATAGAAGGCGTTCTTACGGTACTTTGCCTTGCCGGTCCTGGCGCACGGGCTCGCGTGCATCCACTCCAGCTCACGGCGAAGAAGGTTCTTGATCCTGTCGGTCTCGGCGTTATAGTTCTCGATGCGCTCCTGTCTCTTCTCCAGATAGTTCTGATAGTTGCCTTTATAAATGTACACGGCGCCGTGATCCATCTCCATCACCGTGTTCGCCACGGAGTCAAGGAAGTAGCGGTCATGGGTCACCATCAGGAGGGTGCAGCGGGCGTGGGACAGATAGTTCTCCAGAAATTCGATGCCGTCGATGTCCAGATGGTTCGTCGGCTCGTCCATCACGAAGAAGTCCGCCTCGCTGGCGAGCATTACGATGATGGCGGCACGCTTTACCTCTCCGCCGGAAAGCACCTTCATCTTACGGTTATATTCAGACATCCCGAAGGAGGTCAGCAGGCGGCGGACACGCTGCTCATATTCAGCGAGATGCTCCGGATCAAGATTCTTCGTCCATTGTCCGCTGTCCCGCATGATCTGATCCCACACGGTGGATTCGGGGTCATATTCATACTCCTGCTCAAGGAAAGCGATGCGTATGTCCTTCAGGAATATGATCTTGCCGCCCGAATCGGAGCTGTCCTTGCCGGCGAGGATGCGCAGAAGGCTGGTCTTGCCGGTGCCGTTCGGGGCGATGAGGGCGATCTTGTCGCCCTCGTTGATGTTGAAGCCGATGTGCTCGAACAGAACTTTCGGTCCGTAAGATTTGGAGATGTTCTCTATCTGAAGGTAACTTGGCATATTCAAAAAAATCAGGCAAAACAATTTGCCGTTTGATTATGTAAACGCTTTAAAATAATCTAGAATCCGAAATATTCTTTTGCGTTGTTGTAGGAGATGTCACGGACCATCCGGGCGACAGTGTCGATTTCGGAGGCGGGGATCTTGCCGGCCTCGACATCGGTGCCAATCACATCGCAGAGGATGCGTCGGAAATATTCATGGCGAGGGTAGCTGATGAAGCTGCGGGAGTCTGTCAGCATGCCGACGAAGCGGCTCAGAAGGCCAAGCGATGAAAGAGTGTCCATCTGCCTGCGCATTCCGTTCTCCTGATCGAGGAACCACCAGCCGGAACCGAACTGCATCTTGCCGGGAACCGAGCCGTCGTTGAAGTTGTAGGCCATTGTCGTCATCACCTCGTTGTCCTTAGGATTCAAGCAATAAAGGATGGTCTTCGCAAGGTTGCCGGTCTTGTCAAGGGCATCGAAGAACCTGTTTCCCGCTGCCGCCACCGGTTTGTCGTTCATCGAGTCGCAACCAGCATCGGGACCGACGCTTTTGAATATTCTTGTGCAGTTGTTGCGAAGCGGCCCGACATGGAACTGCTGCGTCCAGCCGGACTCGGCATCCATCACTGCCAGATCACGCAGAACCGCGCTCTTGTACTTCACGGCGTCATATTCACAGACAGGCATCCCTGAAATGGCGGTTTTGAATATTCTTTCAATCTCCTTTTCATCATATTCCTCCGCATAGAAAGTGTCAAGGCCGTGGTCGGAAAGGCGGCAGCCCATCGACCCGAAGAAATCGTGACGCTTGCGGAGAGCCTCGATCAGGGTTGAATATGACCGGATCTCAACTCCGGAGGCCTCGGAGAGCCTTGCGAGATATTCATTGAAAGACTTCGCGTCCTCGATTCCCATCACCTTGTCAGGCCTCCATGTCGGAAGGACCTTGGTTCCGAAAGGATGCTCCGCGATCTGTTTGTGCCAGCGCAGGTCATCAGCCGGATCGTCGGTAGTGCAGACCACCTCGACATTGAACTTCCGAATGAGAGCCTGCCCACGGAACTCCGGAGTGGCCAGCTTGGCGTTGCATTCCTCGAAGATCTCACGCGCGGTCTCCGGCTTCAGGATCTTGTCTATTCCGAAAACCCTGCTGAGTTCCAGATGAGACCAATGATAGAGCGGATTACGCATCAGGTAAGGCATGGTCTCCGCCCATTTCCCGAATTTTTCCCAAGGGGACCTGTCTCCGGTGATATATTCCTCAGGCACTCCGTTCGCCCTCAACGCCCGCCATTTGTAGTGGTCACCGCTGTGGCCGTCCACCAGCCAAAGCTGGGTGATGTCGCGGAATTGGATGTTCTCCGCGATCTCCCGTGGTGAAAGATGGCAATGGTAGTCGATTATCGGCAGGTTCTCCGCATGGCAGTGGAAAAGTTGGCGTGCCGTCTCATTGGACAGCATAAAGTCTTCGTGGATGAATGAGCTCATTGTGTGATCTATTAATAAGACAAAGTTAGCAACAGGAACCGGAAATCGCAAGGTTTGAAGTCTGACATTATGTCAGCGATTCTGTTATTGGCAGATAATTTGATATCTTTGCAGTCGCTTCGGACGGTCAGAGACTGCCCGGAAGCGCATGTGTAAGAAATAAGGAGAAATAAATATGAGCAAGAAGAACAAGAATAAAGAGCAGGAGGAGCAGAAAAAAGCCGCCCAAGCCCCTGGCACGGAAGAGCGTACTGCACAAGAAGAATGCAAGGAAGAGGCTCCGGAAGTGGACGAGGAAGCGAAAAAGATTGAGGAAAAACTCGCCAAACTTCTGAAAGAAAACGAGGAGTTGAAAGCAAGCGTTGCCAAGGAGAAGGATGACTACATCCGCCTGATGGCTGATTTCGAGAATTTCCGCAGACACTCGGCGGAGGCCAAGTTGGAGCTTGTTTCTTCAGCGTCAGCTGACACCATCAAAGGTCTGCTTCCGGTTCTGGATGACTGCGAGAGAGCCATGAAGATGCTTGAAGAGAGTTCGTCCGACGAGGTTGCAAAAGAAGGGACAGCCCTGATTTACAACAAATTGATGGCATATTTAAAGACCAAAGGGCTTGAGGTCATCAAGGCGAAGGGCGAAAAGTTTGACACGGACTTCCATGAGGCGGTGGCCCAGTTCCCGGTACAAGAGGAAGACAAGAAAGGTCTGGTTTACGATGTGGTTCAGACGGGCTATACGCTTTCCGGCAAGGTGATACGCTTCGCCAAGGTAGTTGTGGGAATATAGGAGATTCGTGAATATGGCAGAGAAGAGAGATTACTACGAGGTGTTGGGGGTCGCCAAGACCGCCAGCGCCGACGAAATAAAGAAAGCTTACAGGACAGCTGCGATGAAGTGGCATCCTGACCGTTGGGTTGACGGCACAGAGGCCGAAAAGAAGACCGCCGAGGAGAAATTCAAGGAGGCTTCGGAGGCGTATTCGGTGCTCAGCGATCCTGACAAAAAGGCGAAGTACGACCAGTTCGGATTCGCCGGAGTGGACGGCCAGCCAGGTCCGGACTTCAGCGGAGGTTTCGGAAACCTTAACGACATCCTGAACGATCTGTTCGGAGGCGGGTTCAGCGGATTCTCCGGCGGTGGATTCTCTGGTTTCGGAGGCTTCGGAGGAGGTCAGGGCAGAGCCCAGCAAAGGGTCGTGAAAGGGCGTGACATCCGTACAAGAGTCCGCCTTACCCTTGAGGAGATCGCCTCGGGCGCCGAGAAAGAGATCACACTCGAACGTAACAGACCTTGTCCTGACTGTGGCGGGCGCGGAACAAAGAACGCTTCCGATGTCAAGACTTGCCCTTCATGTAACGGCACCGGCCAAACCCAACGGGTGGTCAACTCGTTGTTCGGAAGGACGGTGACATATTCAACATGTCCTCAGTGCGGCGGTGAAGGAAAGGTCATCACCAATCCATGCCGTACCTGCGGCGGCACCGGTTTGGTACGCAGGCGCGAGACCGTCAAGGTGAAGATTCCAGCCGGGGTCGAAGATGGCATGCAGCTGACAATCAGAGGCGAGGGTCACGCCGCTCCGCACGGAGGAGTGAACGGAGACCTTCTGGTGATCATCGAAGAGATTCCTCATTCAACTCTTAAGCGCGACGGCAAGAACCTGTTCTATTCCACTGTCATTTCCGTGACTGACGCGATTCTGGGAACAGAGATAACCGTTCCTTGCCTGGACGGGTCCTACAAAGTCAAGGTGGATCCAGGCACACAGTCCGGCACGGTGATGAAGCTCCGGGGAAAAGGACTTCCTGCCGTGAATGGGTACGGAAGCGGAACCGGGGACCTTTACGTCAAGATTCTGGTCTGGATTCCTAAAAGGCTCTCGTCCGATGAGAAGAACGCTTTGGAGAACATGAGAACCAGCCGTTCCTTCACTCCCGACCTCTCACGCGACGACAAGGCCTTGTTCGACAAGATGAAGAACATTTTCTGATGAAAAGAGTTCAATGAAAAGGTTTATATCCGGGGTACAATTGCGAGATCCATAACATTTATGCCTACAATCCAGAAAAATAAATTCAAAAAGTTTTGGATTAAAAGAAAATCTTCGTACATTTGCAGTCCGAAAAACAAGAGCAACCGCTTACGGGTCGTTATCAGATGTGCGTAATGTTGCGATAAAAAATTTGAGAAATGGATTTGATTAAAGTTGTAGAACAGGCTTTCGCTAACGAGAAAGTCGCTACGTATCCAAGATTCAAGGCCGGTGACACGATCACCGTCACCTACAGAATCAAGGAAGGTGATAAGGACAGGCTCCAAAAGTTCAGAGGCGTGGTTATCCAGCTTAGAGGCGCCACTCCACAGACAAGGACATTCACAGTCCGCAAGATTTCCGGAGGCATCGGAGTTGAGAGAATCTTCCCTTTCCAGTCACCATTCATTGACAGCATTGAACTGAACAAGGTCGGAAAGGTTCGCAGAGCAAGAATCTTCTATCTGCGTCAGCTCTCTGGTAAGAAGGCAAGAATTAAGGAAAAGAAGCTTGCTTTCGTAAAGGAAGAGGAAGCATAGTCCTTGTAGAGAATAATCCGGAATTCAATTCCGGTAATGGTCCCCTAGCTCAACTGAATAGAGCATTTGACTACGGATCAAAAGGTTACAGGTTTGAATCCTGTGGGGATCACAAAGATGCGAGGCTATTGAATCCAATCAATAAGTCTCGCATTTTGTTTGCGGAATTAGCTCAGTTGGTAGAGCGTTGGCTTCCCAAGCCGAAGGTCACGAGTTCGAGCCTCGCATTCCGCTCCAAAAAAGAGAGTGGCTTTATGTCACTCTCTTTTTTTGTATTATTTCTTTCCACCCCTAAGGCCTAGGCCTCAGGAATCTCGTCGTTGGCCGGAATGGAGAACGGGGATTTGCCGGAACCTACTGTGAAATCATCCTCCTCTTTCGGAACAGAAGTCTGGACCTCGTACATCCCGGGACGGGAGCCAGAGGTAAGCTGGTTGAACTCCTCCTCGGTGATCATCTTGCAGTTGCCGTTGAACTTGGCGTCAAGCTCTACCTGAAGTCTCCTGATGTGAAGATCGCCCTCCACGATACATGTGTCTTTCAGGGAAAGAGTGTCCTTCACGAAGAAGTTGCCGTTGATCGTTCCCCAAAAGTCAGCGTTGTTGCAGATGATGTCACCCTTGATGACAGCCTTCTCGCCTACAACCACCTTGGCCTGAGAGAAAATGCGACCTTCGAAAGTACCGTCAATCCTTATGTCATTGGGAGATGTGATTTCCCCTTTGATTACCGAACCGGCTGAGATTCTGCTGATGTCGTTCACGCCAGCAGAATCGGTTGAACCATAATTTGCGCTCATATTCTTGTATCCTTATATTCTTATATAGTCACAGGCAGCCAAAGGTTTTCCCTTAAGCAGCCCTTAATAATTCATTAAACCAGCCCCGCTCCGTGGCAGTTCTTGTACTTCTTGCCGGAGCCACACGGGCATGGATCATTGCGCCCGATCTTCTTGTCGACATGAATCGGAGTCCTCGCCTTCTGCTCACCATTGGTTGTGAGATCGTTGCGCTGTGTCCTCATGTTGCTCATGTCCTGACTTCTCGGAGCCTGAGCCGGACGAGCCTCGCTGTCCTCACGGAGTGGGACAAAAGCTCTGAGAAGGAATGAAAGCACATCCTTGTTGAGTTCCTCAAGCATGGTGGCGAAGAGGTTGTAGCTCTCCAGCTTGTAAACCACGAGAGGATCCTTCTGCTCATAGGCGGCGTTCTGGACGCTCTGGCGAAGATCGTCCATGTCACGCAGGTGCTGCTTCCAGTGCTCGTCGATCTGGTAGAGGATGATCGAGCGGCTGAGAGCCTTGGCGATCTCCTTGCCCTGAGTGTTGTAGGCCTTTTCAAGATCAACACTGAGTGTCAGCATCTTGCGGCCGTCCGAGATAGGAATCGCTATGTTCTTGTACATATTCCCCTGCTTCTCGAAGATCATCTTGATGAACGGATAGACCTTCTCGGCGAGGGTGTTCATCCTGCGCTCGTAAACCGCCTGCATCTGATTGCAGAGAGCGTCGGTAAGCTTGTCGCCTTTAGCATTGGCATAAAAGTTCTCATCAAATCCGAGATCGATTGACAGCTGAGCCATCACATATTCCTCGAAATCCTGATAAGGCATTCCCTCGGCGCGACCGGCGATGATGGAGGCGGAGTCAATCATCATGTTCCTGACATCGATCTCGATCCTCTCTCCGGAAAGGGCGTTGCGCCTTCTGGCATAGACGGCCTCACGTTGGTAGTTCATCACATCGTCATACTCAAGGAGCCTCTTACGGATTCCGAAGTTGTTCTCCTCGACTTTTCTCTGTGCGTTCTCGATTGACTTGGAAAGCATTCCGCTCACCAAAGCCTCGTCATCGGCCATTCCAAGCTTGTCAACCACTCCGGCGATTCTCTCGGAACCGAACAGACGCATCAGCTTGTCCTCAAGGGAAACATAGAAAGCAGACGAGCCAGGGTCTCCCTGACGTCCGGCACGACCTCTGAGCTGACGGTCAACACGGCGGCTGTCATGCCTTTCAGTACCGATGATCGCCAGACCTCCTGCCTTCTTCACCTCCGGAGAAAGCTTGATGTCGGTACCACGGCCAGCCATATTCGTGGCGATGGTCACGGTGCTGGACAGACCGGCCTGGGCGACGATCTCTGCCTCTCTTGCATGCTCCTTGGCATTGAGGACATTGTGTTTGATGCCTCTCATGCGGAGCATACGGCTCAGGAGTTCGGAAGTCTCGACATCCGTCGTGCCGACCAGAACAGGACGGCCTTTGGCGATGAGCTCCTCAACCTTGTTGATGACGGCGGTGTACTTCGCCTTCTTTGTCTTATAGATAAGGTCATCCTGATCGTCCCTGATGACAGGGCGGTTTGTAGGGATGACAACCACATCCAACTTGTAGATGGACCAGAACTCGCCGGCCTCCGTCTCGGCGGTACCGGTCATACCGGCGAGCTTGTGGTACATTCTGAAATAGTTCTGAAGGGTGACCGTCGCGAAAGTCTGAGTGGCGGCCTCGACCTTGACATTCTCCTTCGCCTCGACAGCCTGATGCAGACCATCGCTCCAGCGGCGCCCCTCCATGATACGGCCAGTCTGCTCGTCCACGATCTTGACCTTGTTGTCGATCACGATGTAGTCGACATCCTTCTGGAACATGGCGTAGGCCTTGAGGAGCTGGATGACGGTGTGGACACGCTCGCTCTTGAGGGAATAGTCCTCCATGAGAGCGTCCTTCTTCTCCTGTTTCTCCTCGGCGGAAAGTTCAGTGTTCTTCTGAATCTCGGCGATCTGGCTTCCAACGTCAGGAAGCACGAAAAAGTCCGGATTGGAGACGGCGTTGGCCAGCAGGTCATGTCCCTTGTCGGTCATGTCAACGGAGTGCTGCTGCTCGCTGATCACGAAATACAGTTCGTCGGTGACGACGTGCATCTCGCGCTCGTTGTCCTGCATATAGTAATTCTCGGCCTTCTGCATCAGCTGCTTCATGCCCTGCTCGCTGAGGAACTTGATCAGAGGCTGGTACTTAGGGAGACCTTTATAGGCACGGAGAAGGAGCATTCCTCCCTCGTCCTCCTTTCCGGCGGCTATGGCCTTCTTGGCATCGTTCAGAACCTGGGTGACAAGAGCGCGCTGCTTCTGGTAGAGACTCTCGACATAAGGTCTGAATTCCATATACTGTTCGTCATCCTGAGCCTTGGCCACAGGACCGGAGATGATCAACGGAGTACGGGCGTCATCGATGAGCACGGAGTCCACCTCATCGACAATGGCAAAGTGATGCTTTCTCTGGACAAGGTCTGTCAGATTCACTGCCATATTGTCACGCAGGTAGTCGAAACCGAACTCATTGTTGGTTCCGAAAGTAATGTCACAGTTGTAGGCTCTCTTGCGGGCGTCACTGTTAGGCTCGTGCTTGTCGATGCAGTCCACTGAAAGGCCATGGAACATGTAGAGAGGTCCCATCCACTCGGAGTCACGCTTTGAGAGGTAGTCATTGACTGTCACCACATGCACTCCCTTGCCGGCCAACGCGTTCAGGAAAACAGGGAGGGTCGCCACAAGGGTCTTGCCCTCACCGGTCGCCATCTCAGCTATCTTGCCTTGATGAAGCACGATACCACCGATCAACTGGACATCGTAGTGAACCATGTCCCATGTCACCTCGTTGCCGCCGGCAATCCAATGATTTTGATATATGGCCTTGTCGCCCTCTATGTGGACGAAATCATGGTTTATGCTGAGAGCGCGGTCAAAGTCATTTGCGGTCACTTCGATGGTGGCGTTCTCCTTGAACCTGCGGGCTGTGGACTTCATGATCGCGAAAGCCTCCGGGAGAATCTCCTCAAGAACCTTCTCGATCTCCGCGTCCTCGTCCTTCACAAGTTTGTCAGACTCTGTCGCAAGGCTCTCCTTCTCATGTACCGGGATATCCTCGTCCAGTTTGGCCTTGATCTCGGCGATCCTCTTCTCAAAAGGGGCCTCGCACTCACGCAGCCTCGCCTTCAATTCTTCTGTCTTGGCTCTCAGTTCATCGTTGGAGAGCTGGTCTATGGGACCGTAAGCCTCCAGAACCTTGTTAAGAATAGGCCGGATCTGCTTGAGGTCTCTGTCGGCCTTCGAGCCGAACACTTTTTTTAGAATACTAGCTATAGCCATAAAAAATCAAAATGTCTCTGATAATCCTACAAATTTAATGATAATCAAAGACATTTACAATTTTTAAGCCCTGTTTAACACCCTGCCGAAATGTCAGACACAACAAGAGGTCTGGGACGTCAAGCAAATAGGATTACGGATATGCTTGAATATCACCATATTCAAGGCCACATCCAACTCAATACGGCATCATCTCGGACCCGTCAATCCGCCAGATAATTGAGCAAAAGCTTACGAATATTATCGGAAATGCGCTTGTGGGCGTCAGTGGCGTTCTCCAGCATCTCAGCGAGATTCTTGTACTTGACCAGCTCACGGGTGTCCTCCTCGTTGGTGAATATGTAGCCCACGTACTCCTCGTAAGCGTCATCAGCCGCATGCTCCAATTCCGTCACGCGCTCACAGGCCATTGAGATGGCCGGAATGTTCTTCTTCAGGTCAACTAAAAGCGGAATGGCGTCGTGTAACACCTCCGACTGGGACTTTGCCATCTGAGCAAGTTCCCGGAGCTGGTCGTCCAGCTTGGCAGGACGGTAGATCAGGACCGCCTTGGAAGTGTCCTTGATGACATCCAGGCAGTCGTCCATCGCCATCGCCACGGCCTGAAGGTCCAGTTTGTTGACCTGAACGAAAAGGCGTCCGGAAAGCATCTCGTGGAACTCTGTCAAAAGAGCGTCCCCCTGGACCTCGCATGACTTGATCTCCTTCTCCATCCTTGAGCGCAGTTCAATGTCTTCCGTCACAAACATCTCCACCAAAAGAGAAGATGTCTTGCACAGAAAGTCAGTCTGCCGAGCAAGAATCGGAACAAAATCGTGACGGTAACCTCTGAAAAACGCCCCTATTCTCTTGATTACGCCCATAAATATTTTTTTATACCCATAAATCTTTTCTTGTACGGCCTCAAATTTACAACCGATTTCGCGATTTCGCCACAATTCGATAAAAAACAGAAACAATTTCAATGATTTTCTTTTTGACTTCACATTCGTATCATCTATAGAATTACCTTTGTCTCAGGGTTTTGTCCAGCAGCTGATTGTCCGACAGAAGCCTTTTTACGCTTCACTCCCGCCAATAGTTAACCTTCATGAGCCGGATCTCATTTAACACTACGCAGCGTTCTGCCGCGGTATCCACTCAAAATTTCGAACTTGCTTTTTTCTTTGATCCAGATCTTCGAAGGTTAGCCGGCGGGAAAAAGCGCAAAATGGACCAAACGTTTTGAATTTCAGCGTAAACTTTGTAAATTGGCAGCGAAAACCGACAATGATGCGACTTGCATACTGCATACACGCCCTGAACCTCTCCGGAGGAATCGAAAGGGTGCTCACGATAAAGGCCAACTATCTGGCTGACGTCCTGGGCTACGAAGTCCACATCATAACCGCCAGACAGAGAGGGAGGAAAGAGTTCTTCCCTCTCAGTGAAAGGATTGTGCGTCACGACCTTGACGCGAATGACAGGATGTTCCTATTCAAGTACAGAAAAAGGTTGGACTCACTGCTTGGCAAGATCCGTCCGGACATCACCGTGACTGTCTGCGACAACGGGCTCTATGCCGTCACAAAGTGCACCGACGGAAGTGTGAAGCTGGGCGAATTTCATTTCTCGCACGAGAAGTTCCTGATGAAGTACGGTTCCAACGCGATAGGAAGGGTCTACGCCTCGCTCAGAACGAAAAGACTTGAGAATGCTGTCAGAAAGCTGGACAGGTTTGTTGTGCTGACAAAGGCCGACAAGGCTGACTGGGAGAAAGTCAGGCCTGACGTGGAGCAGATATACAATCCGCTGTCCTTCGTTTCCGAAGATGTCTCGCCGCTGACACGGAAGCGCTGCATAGCGGCCGGAAGGCTGGAAAGCCAGAAAAACTTCAGGGATCTGATAACCGCCTGGAAGACAGTGGACGGCAAGCATCCGGACTGGACCCTCAGCATCTATGGAAACGGGAGCCAGAAAGACGCCCTTCAAAGCCAGATCAACTCTGAAGGATTGAAAGGCAAGGTCACCCTTGAAGGGAACACAAGCGACATGCGCAAGGAAATGCTGGACAGCTCATGCCTTGTCATGTCATCCAGATTCGAGGGATTCCCGATGATTCTCCTGGAAGCCCTGGCGACCGGCCTTCCGATCGTCAGCTATGATTGTCCTAAAGGGCCGTCCGAAATCGTCACCATAGGCGCCAACGGATACCTTGCGGAAGTCGGCGACACGGCGACTTTGGCTCAAGGAATATGCAGCGTCATCAGCAACGAGGGGCTCAGGAGCCGTTTCGGAGCCGAGTCCAAAAGAAGATCCGAAAATTTCACATTGGAAAGGATAATGGAGAAGTGGGATTCCCTGTTCAGGGAAATCACCGGTCAGTAAACGACCACAAGGCTATTTCTCGTAAGTGGACTTTAAAGGCAGGGCCCGTTCGAAAGAATTCAAAAGAATCCTCCTCTCTGACATATAAGCTTCTTCCTTGAGATGCACGTCATTGATGCAGACAAGTTTACGGGAAGGAGATTTAAGATATTCCCCGATTCTGGAAGCGGACGAGGTCGCGATGGAAAAGAACTTTCCGGACAAGCGTTCCCGGATAGCCCGCCCCTGATGGTAAAGATAGTCCAAAAACAGATACTGATTCAGATTGCCCATAGTGCGGACTTGGGAGAGAGTTGAATATATCTCGTCACGCATCTTTTCGAAGACCTCCTCGCTCGCGCTCCTCAGCATAGGAGAGCAGATGTGCTGTGGACGGACAAAAAGCAAACCGCTTCCACGTCCGAGAGCCTTTCTGGCCATGCGGTCGGAATTACGGCACTGACGCTTGTACATTCCTCCGGCAAAAATGTGGTGCGAGAATCCGATCACGATCTTCCCGTCACGGAAAAAATCTTCCTCCTTGCATGGAGCCACCGGAAACATGTCATCATTGAAATAGATGAAACGCTCGTCAAGGCCCGGAATCCGATGCAGGAACATCTCTATGGTGGTGCTGTTGAATGTCGGCAGGAACTCCTCAGGAATAATGTCGCGGTGCGTCACGACATTCAGTCTTCCGGAAGCCCAGCCGGGCACTTGCGTAGGCCCGGACACGACCAGGTGGATGTTCCTGACGAACGGCATGTGGGTCTCAATGCCACGAAGGAGATACTTCAAGGTTCCCCAATCCCGGAACCGCTTGTCCAGAGCAGGCACATTCAATGCCCTTGAATATTCATCCCTCCAAACGGGATCCAAACCGTTGACATAGGTTATGACTGCATCCATAGAGTTAACTGTCAAGAAGATAAACCGTCAGATCATGCGTTTTGCGATCCTTCTCGGGAGGCAGGGTCATATAGTCCCCGAACTCCTGCGAAAGCCAGTCATCCCAGCGACGGAACGCCTTGAAGCGGCAACCTTCGAACTCCAGGTCGGCATATTCCTCAAGCATATTCCTTTCGAAGATTTCCCTCGTGCCGTTGTAGGTGACGGAGACGGCCCCGGCGAGGCGCGAGGTCCCGTAAGGATATTTCCGGACCTCGGCGTCAATCTTTTTCCACCAATATTCAGCACCTCTGGCATGCGCCTCAAGCTTTGAGAACAACGGCTGATGGAAGTTGAGCAGGTCGAACCTTGTGCCGCAGATGTTGAGCCTATGCGACCAATGCGTCAATTGACGTTCCCTTCTTTTTTGAATTTCAATATCTTCCGGCTTGCCATCCATCGGGAATATGTCGATGTTCAGACCGAAGTCATATTCAAAGCCTCTGCCTTGAAGGCTCTTCGTGCGGGTGTCCTCTACCTTCGCGAAGAAATGAATGAAACGGTCGCCTTTCACCCCTTCCTTATGGCAAAGGCAGCGGTAACGGGAGTCTGGCTCCTTTCCGAACGTGGAAACAAAACGCTCATAATCAGGCCTTGGCATCAGAAGGTCTATGTCATCGTCCCAAGGGATGAAGCCTTTGTGACGCACGGCCCCGAGTAGGGTTCCGTAGGCCATGGAGTACCGGATTCCCTCCTTGGCGCAGAAGGAATCCACTGCCTTGAGTATGTCAAGGAGATAAAGCTGGATCTCCCTGTGAGACAATTTTTGCATAATACGTTCAAAATATAGCCCGATGTTCACAAATATAACTGATTTTTGTTAAATTTGCGTAATCTGTAGCAAACCGAGTATGCATTCTTATGTTTTTCCAGGCGACCTGGACAAGGAAATAGCGGCGATCGGATCCCAGCCGATCCCCTACATGAGAACCGACGAGTTCTCTGAAATCAATCTCGAATCCGAAGGCATTCTTCTGGATCTGATTCATTGCAAGGGAGGTAGAGCCATCATCTACACAGGTTCCGGGACCGGGGCGATGAGCGCGGTCGTGGAGAACTACGTCAGCACGAAGAGGAAAGCGATAGCGATAAACGGTGGCTCGTTCGGCAAGCGTTGGGTGTCTCTCTGTGAATATTACGGAGTTCCGGTTGTTGACTTCAAGGTTCCGTTCGCCAAGGACATCGATTATGACGAGTTGGAGCGGACAGTGAAGACCGAGCGTCCGGAAGTGTTCCTCTGCCAGCACCACGAGACCTCGACCGGCCAACTTTTCAACCTTGAGAAGATTTCCGGAATATGCCGCAGGCACAACGTCTCGCTTGTCGTCGATGTGATCAGCTCATTCCTCGCCGAGGAGTTGGACATGGACGCGCTCGGAATCGACATCTGCGTCACAAGCACGCAGAAAGGCCTCAACATTCCTCCGGGGCTGTCCATCCTGTTCATCAGCAATAGGTTGAATGGTTATGAATATGCCCACAGAGGTTACTACTGGGACTTCGAGGACAACCTGGGCAACCTCAAGAGAGGACAGACTCCGTTCAGTCCGGCGACCCTCATCTACCTCCAGCTCAACGCGAGGCTGAGGCAACTAAAAGAGCAGGGAGGAGAGGCCGGCAACATCTCCCAGGTTCGCCACAGGGCCGGAGTGTTCCGCGAGGAATGCCGGAAATACGGCTGGACAATGCCGGCGGAGAACCCGTCTTACGCCATCACCGCCATCCAGACCAAGGACACGACCGAGCGCAGGATATTCAGAGGCCTGATCGAGCGTTACGGGACTTACATCATGCCGGGCTCAATTCCCGGATTCTACAGGATCTCCCACATGGGACTCCAGACCGATGAGGAGCTCCGCACTCTCGCAGAACGCATCCATTTGATCGAATCCGAAATCGTTTGATGAAAAAGGTTATCACTTACGGGACTTTCGATGTCCTGCATCAAGGGCACATCAATCTGCTCCGCCGTGCGAAGGAACTCGGCGACTGGCTTATCGTAGGCGTGACGACCGACAACTTCGACCTTGAGCGCGGAAAGATGAACACGAGGGACAGCGTGATGAAGCGTGTACAGGCCGTAAAGGAGACAGGTTATGCTGACGAGGTGATCATTGAGGAGTACAAAGGTCAGAAGATCGATGACATCCAAAAGTACAACGTGGATGTCTTCGCGATAGGGTCAGACTGGGAAGGTTACTTCGACTACCTCAAGGAGTTTTGCGAGGTGGTCTACCTGCCACGCACCCAAGGGATCTCCAGCACGATGCTCAGAGAGGAGCAGATTTCCGTCAAGATAGGAATGATCGGCACGGGAAGCATAGCGGGAAGATTCGTCCCGGAGGCCAAGTATGTCAGCGGCAACACGATCAGCGTGGTCTACAATCCTGACCACGAGGAATGCGAGGCGTTCCGAGCGGCCAATGGCATACCGCTGGCGGCGCGGACCCTTGACGAGTTGATGGCGAACTGCGACGCGGTCTATGTCGCGTCACCTCACTACACTCATTTTGAATATGCAAGGGCGGCTCTCATTGCAGGAAAACACGTACTGTGCGAGACCCCTTTCGTCCTGCACCTCGCTGAGGCCGAGGAGCTGTTCTCCATCGCCGAGGCCAATGGAAAGACCCTGATGGTGGCGCACAAGACCGCCTATTGCCCGGCTTTCCGCCACCTGTTCTCAATGCTGAAATCCGGCGTGATCGGAAAGATCGTGGACATCAACGCATCGGTCACGACCCTCACCAACGAGAAGTCCTCCAAACTGGACCATTCAAGATTCGGAGGCAGCATGAACGAGAACGCATGCTTCCCTCTCCTTCCGATCATCAAACTGCTCGGGCGTGACGTGCGGAACGTGAACTTCTATTCCATAATGAAGAACGATGTGGACATGTACACCAAGGCCGTGTTCCGTTACGACAGCGCCACCGCCTCTTTCCAAGTCGGACTTGGGGCCAAGACCGAAGGGAACATGGTCATCTCAGGGACCAAGGGCTACATCTATGTCCCGGCCCCGTGGTGGAAGACGGACTATTTCGAGCAAAGGTTCGAGGATCAGAACCAGAACAGAAAGTGTTTCTACCCGTTCATGGGCGAAGGGCTAAGGTATGAGATCCGGGAATTCATCTCACACATACTCAATCCTGAGCAACGTCTCTACCTTTTGTCCAAAGAGGAAATCCTGAAGATGACCCAGATCCAGGAGGACTACATCAACGGGAAGAATGTCTACAAATTAAGCTAAAACAACTATGAGGCGCCTCACACTCAAAGAACTCCAACACTTCAGCCTTGAGATACTCAAGGACGTGGCCGGATTCTGCGAAAGTAACGGGATAAGATATTCATTGGGATACGGCACTCTGCTTGGGGCGGTCCGGCATAAAGGATTCATCCCGTGGGATGATGATGTCGACATCCTGATGCCAAGGGAGGATTACGAAAGGTTCAGGGCCACCTACCATTCGGACAGATATTCATTCATTGACAGCCGCAACACTCCTGATTGCTACATCGCTTTCGGCAGGGTCTGCGAAACGGAAAAGACTCTTGCGTCCAGCTGTATTCCATGGGTAAGACAAGATGTAGGGGTCTGGATTGACATATTCCCGATTGACAGGGTTCCGGATGACAAGGAGACATTCGACAGGATCTATGACGCCCTGCTTCTCCTCATGAAATTCAATGTAGGGATACGCAGGGTGCACACAATCTCATCATCCAGGTTCTCCATAAGGAAAAGGCTTAAAATCTGGACGTTGAAAAGGACGCATCCTCGCCTTATCAGGCGCGACCCGGCGGACATTGTCAAGGACATGAACACGCTCATCTCCCTGGTTTCCCCGAAGGAGAGCCGGCATTGGTCGCAGCTCACATGCCCTGAGCTTGGCGCTAACGAGTTCTTTGAGGAAGATGAGATCAATGAATATGTCCGCCTGAAATTTGAAGACAGTGAGTTCTTTGTATGGAAAGGCTATGACAAGATTCTGAGGGACTCCTATGGCGATTTCATGCAGCTTCCGCCGAAGAACAAGCGCAAGCCTCTTCAGGACTATATCACGTTCTATTGGAAGGGCTGATCCGGTCACTTCGACAGGCTCAGTGACCGGAAAGAATAAGCGAAAAGAATATCACTGATTCTTTCCACCCAAGGTCAGGGGAAAATCAAATGTCAAATTTTGGTCACGTGCAAAATTTGGCATTTGCCTTTTTCCCCCTGACCTTAATAGCAGAAGTCTTACCTACGAAGGTACTTAGCCGTCCAAGATTGTCCGTTCTTGATCATATCCTCCGGAGTGCCGGCGAAGACAACCTCGCCGCCGTTGTCACCGGCCTCGGGACCGAGATCAATGACCCAGTCCGCGGCCTTGATGACATCCAGGTTGTGTTCCACAACAATCACCGTGTGACCGCTGCGGATCAGGAAATCGAAGGCTTTCAGCAGTTTCTCCACGTCGTAGAAATGCAGTCCGGTCGTCGGCTCGTCGAACAGAAACATAATCTTTTTTCGCACATTGTCGGGATCGTCCTCGTTCTTGGACAGAAACCAGGCCAGTTTGATCCTCTGGCTCTCGCCGCCGGAAAGTGTCGACGAGCTCTGTCCGAGCTTGATGTAGGACAGCCCCACATCGACAAGCGGCTGGAGTTTCCTCGCGATCTGCCTTGAGAGTTCCTCCGGCTGAGAGCCGAAGAACGAGATCGCCTCCTCGACGCTCATGTTGAGGATGTCGTCGATGTTCCTGCCCTTGAACCGGACCTCAAGGATGTCCGGCTTGAAACGCTTGCCGCCGCACGTCTCGCAGACCATTGTCACGTCGGCCATGAACTGCATCGGGATGCGCACGAATCCGTCGCCTTGACATTCCGGGCATCGCCCGCCGTCCTGGTTGAACGAAAAGAAAGACGGAGTGTAGCCGTTGATCTTGGCGTACTGCTGATCGGCAAGGAGTTTGCGGATGTCATCGTAGACCTTGAGATAGGTCACGGCGTTGGACCGGGAACTCTTCCCTATCGGGTTCTGGTCGACATATTCAACATTCTTGATGCGGTCGGTGTTGCCGGAGATTTTTCGGAATATTCCCGGAAGGTCGCCGGTCTGGTTGATCATGCGGTATAGCGCCGGGTAGAGGATGTCCCCGACGAGAGAGGACTTTCCGCTGCCGCTGACTCCGGAGACTACGGTAAGCACACCCAGCGGGAACTTCACGTCTATATTCTTAAGATTGTGCTCCTGAGCGCCTTCCACTGTGATTGAATATGTCCACGGATGCTTTTCCCTGACGTAGCGGGTGCGTCTGCCGGTCAGATACTGGAGCGTCAGGGAATTGTCCATGACCTTGGCCGGAATGTTGTCCCCGATCTTTCCTTGGAATACTATCCGTCCTCCGTTCACTCCGGCGTACGGTCCCATGTCGATCAGTACATCGGCCGCGCGGATGATTTCCTCGTCGTGCTCCACCACGACAAGGGTGTTGCCGATATCGCGCAGTTTCCTAAGGACTCCGATAAGCCGCTCGGTGTCACGCGGATGCAGACCGATACTCGGCTCGTCCAGAATGTACATTGAACCGACCAGCGAGCTGCCCAAAGCCGTCACCAGATTGATTCTCTGGCTTTCTCCTCCGGAAAGGGTGTTGCAGGCACGGCTCAAGGTTAAGTACGCCAGACCGACATCCTTTATGTATCGCAGACGTGACACAATCTCCTCGACTGCCTTACGGACGATGGATGTCTCATATTCGGTCAACTTCAAGCGCGAGAAGAAGTCCAACAGCTCATCAATGTTCATGTCAAGCAGTTCCGCTATCGTCTTACCGCCGACTTTCACGTACAACGCCTCCGGACGCAGTCTCGTGCCGTGGCAGGCGTGGCAGGTGGTACGGCCAGAGAAACGGCTGAGCATATACTTGTACTGGATCTTGTACCTTTGGGACTCAACCCACTTGAAGAACTCGTTGATGCCGACAAGCGAATCGTCGTCACCCTCAACGCTGTGTGTGTCCCAGATGATGTCCTTTACTTTTTGCGAGAGGTTGCAGTACGGCTCGAAAATCGGAATCCCGTAACGTGGAGCGACCTTGATGAGATGATCCCTGAACCAGCCCATCGACTCCCCCTTCCAACAGGCGATGGCCCCGTCATATATGCTTTTAGTCTTGTCCGGAATAACCAGATCCTCACTCACACCGATAATCTTTCCAAGGCCTCCGCAGACAGGGCACGCGCCAAGAGGGCTGTTGAACGAGAAAAGATATTCATCAGGCTGGCGGAATGTAATGCCGTCCAGTTCGAAGCGGTTGGAATATTCCTCCACAGAATTGTCCTTGCGGAGGATGAGCTTGCCCTCGCCCACCCTGAACGCCGTGTCGATCGAGGAACGAAGCCTCGTCTGCAGGTCCTCCCAATCATTCTGCGGCCACGGAGTTCCGTCTTCCGAATATGGCAGACACTCCTTAAAAGCCGGAAGTTTGAGACGGTCGATCAGCAAATCAAGACGCTCGGGGTACTCCCCTTTGTCGGCCATCCTCATGACGTCTTCGATCCTGATGATCCCGTCTTCGCCGAAGAATCGGGAATATCCCTCCTCCTTGAGACGAAGCATCAGTTCGACCTTGTCCTCCCTGCCTGACCAGTTCAGGTCAGCGAGAATATACACCGCCCTGGAATCGCCACTTAAAATACTGGCCATCACATCGTTGACGCTGTGGCATTTGATCTCCTTGCCGCTGACAGGGGAATATGTCCGTCCGATTCTCGCGAAGATAATGCGGAGATAATCGTAGATTTCGGTTGTCGTGGCCACGGTCGAGCGAGGATTCTTGACGTTGACCTTCTGCTCTATGGCGATTGCCGGCGGAATGCCCTCGATAGACTCCACATCAGGTTTGCTCATTCTCCCCAGAAACTGGCGGGCATAAGAGGACAGGCTTTCAGCGAAACGTCTCTGTCCTTCGGCAAAAAGCGTGTCAAAAGCCAGCGAAGACTTTCCCGACCCTGAAATGCCGGTCATCACCACCAGTTTGTTTCTGGGAATCTCAACCGTGATGTCCTTAAGGTTGTTGACCTTGGCCCCTTTGATGACTATCTTTCCGTCTTCTGTCATAGTTCAGCGATTTGCGAATAGCAAATTTACGAATATTTCCCGGCTTGTGCCGAAAAATGACATTGTTTTCGCGTCGCTCCGACGGATTCGGTCACTTCGGCAAGCTCAGTGACCAAAGCGCATACTTTTGGACTTTTCAGGTCGCTGAGCTTGCCGAAGCGTCCAGATTTCCCTTTCAGGTCGCTGAGCCTGCCGAAGCGTCCAGATTTCCCTTTCAGGTCGCTGAGCCTGCCGAAGCGCCGAACTTGACCTAGAACTTTGCGTCCCGGTCACTTCGGCAAGCTCAGTGACCGGGCCGACAGGGCCGACGCAGATATAGACAAAAAAAAGTCCTGAAGAAATCTCCAGGACTTTTGCGGTGCGGAAGGGGCTCGAACCCTCGACCTCCGGCGTGACAGGCCGGCGTTCTAACCAAGCTGAACTACCGCACCTTGCGATTTTGCATCCGTCGTTTCTGGTTGTTTCCCTGAATGCGGATGCAAAGATAGGCATTTTTATTTAACCTGCAAACTTTTTTACTTAATTTCTATGATTTTTTTGGCCTGAGGCACTTCCTGCTTCAGTTGCTTAGGGATGTTGACCTTGAGCACGCCATTGACAACGGAAGCGCTAATCTTCTCTTTCTCAACGTCGTCAGGCAAAACCATCGTCTGCTGAAACTTTGAATATGAGAACTCACGCCTCAGATAGTGACCGTGCTTCTTTTCTTCATTGTTCTCCTCTTTCTTCTCCATGTTGATGACAAGATCACCATTGTCGTCAAGGCTAACCTTGAAATCATCCTTGGTCATGCCCGGAGCGGCGAGCTCGATGTCATAGCTCTTCTCGTTTTCTAATACGTTGATCGCCGGAGCGGTCGCATTGGTCCTGACCATCCAATCATTATCAAAGAAATCGTTGAAAATGTTTGGTAACCAATTCTGGTTGTTGTACTTTTTTGATACTGGTAACATAATTAAATCTCCTATTTTTGTTTTTACTTATCTTTATTATTCCGCCCGCTCTTTCAAGCGGACATCAGTACATTTATCAATCGGCGTGCCGATGCCAGAATAGTATCAAAAGGGCGACAAATTGTCACATTGTCGTGACAAAATGTCGCCCTTTGCTGTCATTATGTCGAATCGTTACTAAATCAGCAAGTCTAAAACATCTTCCTGAACTCCTTGAAGTCCTTGGCAAGGCCACCGGCACTGGTCTCTTTGTAGAGGGAAGGCAGATCCTTTCCGGTCTGCTTCATCACCTCGACCACATGATCGAAAGAGACCCGATGCTTGCCATCGGAGAAAGCTGCGTAAAGATTCGAGTCCAGGGCCCTGGTGGCGGCGAAAGCGTTTCTCTCGATGCAAGGGATCTGGACAAGGCCGCAGATCGGGTCGCAGGTCATGCCGAGGTGGTGCTCCAACCCCATCTCGGCGGCATATTCAATCTGAGAAGGACTTCCTCCAAAAAGCTGGCATGCGGCGGCGGAGGCCATGGCGCAGGCCACACCGACCTCTCCTTGACAGCCAACCTCCGCCCCGGAGATGGACGCGTTCTGCTTGACGACATTTCCGAATATGCCTGCGGTAGCTAAAGCATGGAGCACACGGATGTCCTTGAAATCATGCCCTTTGGCCAGATGGTACAAGACTCCTGGCATGACTCCGCTTGAGCCGCAGGTCGGGGCAGTCACGATGACTCCTCCGGACGCGTTCTCCTCACTCACGGCAAGGGCATAGGCATAGACAAGCCCACGGGTCTGGAGGGTCTGCTTGTAACCGGTCGCCTTGACATAATATGTGGGAGCCTTCCTTGGAAGGTTCAACGGACCGGGGAGCACCCCCTCGTGGTCAATGCCTCGTTCCACTGATGCCTTCATGGCCATCCAGACCTCCTGAAGATAATCCCAGATCTCAGGACCCTCGCAGAGGTCGACATATTCCCAATAGCTGCGTCCCTTGTCCTCGCACCATTTCTGGATCTCGGCAAGATGGTTCATCTCATAGACATCAGGACTTGAGAAGCGGTCATTAGGCTGCCCTTCCGAAAGGGCGCCTCCGCCCACGCTGTAGACGGTCCACTCATCGGTCTGATGCCCGTCAGAGTCAAAAGACTTGAAGCACATCCCGTTGGGGTGAAACGGGAGGAACACCTCCGGTTTCCAGACGAGGTGCACAGGAGCTATACGAGCCATCGCCTCGATGATCGCCACATCCGTCATGTGTCCTTTGCCCGTGGCCGCAAGGCTGCCATAGAGAGTCACCTCAAAAGAGGCGGCTCCGAAATGGCGCTCCGCAAACATCATGGCCGCTTTGTTGGGTCCCATCGTGTGGCTGCTGGACGGGCCCTTGCCTATTCTGTAAAGTTCTTTGAGAGATTTCATAATTTTCGTTCGTTTATATACAACTATAGACCTGGGCGGAAGCGGAAGTGCCTACTCCTCCGGAAGGAACATCGGATCCCAGGCCGGGAGGAGGGTCGGTTTCTGATCAAGCATATTCATGACATCGGAAGGGACATACTTCTTCTCCACGACGAGACGGAACATGTAGTTGTCGAACCACTCGTCGGTCATGATGAGGTTGCCTTTGTAGCCCGAGTCGGCGCCCCAGCTGTTCTCCACCATCCACTTGACCGGCTTGCCGTCCTTGATGTCCACGGCGATGAGGGTCATGGCGTGGGACGAACCGCTGGCGTGGGTCTGGACCCTCTGGCGCTTGTCCATCGGGAATGTCGTTCCGAAAAGCGAGCCGTAGTCGAAGTTGTTCAGATCAAGCGTGCCCTTCTGGCGGTCCATGAACTTGCCGACGTCGCAGGAGAAGTACATGGCGGTGTTGTCCTTGATGGAGGCGACGGCCATCTCCTTGATCCTTTCGATCGGGAGATTGATGTAGAGCCAGTTCTGCCCGTCATAGACATGGCGGTCGTAATCTATCTCGTAGACCTTGCCATATTCACGGGTAGGGTCGTTCATTACCATGATGTAGTTGCTCTCGAGATCCGCTCCGACATATTCATTGTAGAAGGATTTCGGAGTGTAGGTCTTGGCGCTGACGAAGTTGCCCTTGGAGTCGTAGCGGGTCCACTCGAACTCGACCGGAGGCTCGCCGAGGCAGAGGACGAGCATCCTGTAGATCTCCTTGAGCATCTCGGTCTTCATGGCCGGGCAGTCTTTGGCGGCGGCTTCGCGAAGCTTGAGGCCATCCTCGCGCAGTTTGGTGGCTATCTGGGCACGCATCTGCGACGTGTTGTTGGCGCAGTAGGTCTCAGGCATGACATCTGACGGAACGACTCCGTACTTCATGATGAGATTGGAGACTCCCGTGAACTGTCCGCCGTCTCCGATCGGGTTGCGGAACAGCCAGTCCACCTTGCGGTCATCAAAGCCCAACCCCTTGGTGTCGATCACGCCCTGAAGGAAAAGGTTGGCCTTCTCAAGCTGATCGTAAAAGAAGACATAATTCTGGGAGAACGTGAACGATCCGAGGTCGTATTTCTCGATCATTTTGGACCTCAGCACATTGAGTCCGGTGAAAAGCCAGCAACGGCCTGAGGATTTCTGGTTGGTGCGCCCCTTGGTCTTCACCTCGTCGGAGAAGTGGGTGTCGATCATCGCGATGTTCTCCGAGTTGGCGGCGAGGACATTGATCGCCGCCGCGTTAAGAGCGTTGCGGATAGCCTTGTCCGAGGCTGTGCCCTCATAGCCCTTTCGGATCTCGGTCAGCATCTCGGCGGAAATGCCGCCTTTGTCGGACTGTTTCTGCGCGGAGGCGACGGTTCCGGAAAGGACCAGAAGCGAGGCTGCGAGGATAAATGTTCTTTTATTCATAAATATTCAAAGATTTGGGGTAAATTTAGCGAAAATTTTCGGGAAAAGCCGAAAAATAAGTTGTCCGATCGGAACGGACTGATTCGTAAAGGCAGCATGAAAAGTCGCACTAAAATATACCAGCTGTTGGCAGTGGCATTGCTGCTCGCCGGAGTCGACCTGCTCACAGGTGGAGCCGGCCTGGGCGGGATGGACGCAGGTATATTCCTGAAACTCAGGCTTCCGAGAATGCTGACAGCCGTCATTGCCGGTGCGTCTCTCTCTCTTGCGGGGCTTCAGATGCAGAGCATTTTCCGCAATCCGCTCGCCGACCCGCACATCATGGGCGTGAGCGCCGGGGCCGGGACAGGGGCAGCTGTCGCGACTCTTCTCATCGGAGTCTCGCTTCCGGCCGCCCTGTCCGGGTTGACGATGGCGGCCGCGGCATTCCTCGGTGCGCTGCTGACATCCACGCTGGTTGTCGCCGTGGCATCCAAAGTCCAGAGTTCCACCACCTTGCTGATTTTCGGCGTGATGCTGGGCTTCATCTTCAGCGCGGTGACATCCATCCTTGAATATTCCGCCAGCGCGGAAAGCCTGAAAGTCTTCTACAGTTGGTCGGCGGGAAGTTTTACTGGAAGCCGCCCTGGGGAAGTCGCGGTGATCGGCGGAGCGCTGGCCATCGGTACTCTGCTGACCTATATTAATAATAAAGGACTCGACATCGCCCTTTTCGGGGATGAATATGCCAGCCTCGCGGGAGCGGACATGCGCCGCATCCGGAACATCTCGATGACGGGGAGCTGTCTGATGGCCGGTGCGGTCACGGCTTTCTGCGGGCCGCTGGGATTCGTGGGGATCGTGGCGCCGCACATAGCGAGAGGCGTTCTGGGGACTTCGGTACATGCCAAGGTGATTCCCGCCGCGATGCTCACAGGGGCGGGACTGACGCTTGCGGCCGACATCATCTCGAATGCCTTTCCCGCTCCCCTGCCGGTCGGAAGCACGATGGCGCTCATCGGCATCCCTATCATTCTTGCGATTTTGATGAAAAGGAGGTGAATATGCTGAAGGCTGACGAATTGATCATCGGGCACCGAGGCATCAAGGTCGCGGGACCACTGACTTTTGAATATCCTGACGGACGGTCCGTGATGCTTTGCGGTCCCAACGGCAGCGGAAAGAGCACGCTGATGAAGACTCTGGCCGGACTTCAGCCTCCCCTCTCGGGCGGATTCTCGGCAGGGGGGGCTGTCGTGATGGTGCCCACACATATTCCTAAAGTCAAAGGGTTCTCCGTCAAGGAGTTTATCCGCACGAGTCTGTTCTCGTCATCTGGACTGTTCCGGAAACTGAACGCCGAGTCAGAGCGTTTGGTGGAGGAGGCGATCCGTACGCTCGGACTTGAGAGACTGGCTGACAAGGACATAAGCCTTGTCTCCGACGGGGAGTTCCAGAAAGCGTGCATCGCCACGGCGCTGACACGCAAGGCCGGCGTGATCCTTCTGGACGAGCCCACAGCCTTCCTGGACGTGGACAACCGGGTCATGGTTCTGCGTACACTTCAGGAGCTTGCGCGCGGCACCGGGACAACGGTGATCTTCTCCACACACGACATCTACGACGGGGCCAGGTTCTCTGACGCGACGCTTGATCTCAGAGAACTCGGCGAGGCGTTTTCATCAATCTCCTAAATCACAACATATTACATATTCCTGCCGGTCAGAATCAGAGGGCAGCGTTCCAGAACCTGCTGACAATCAAACGGTGACATCCCACCGTTTGATTGCCAGCAGGTTACCGATTGGTCTTCGGAGAAGTTTTGAAACCACGAAACATTTTCCTATCTTTGTAAAGATTGTGTGGCATGCGGGATGTGCATGGCCATGCACTGATAAAATGTTGACAGGATAATGCCGGGAAAGATTTTCTTCATAGACGGACATGCGTTGGTCTTCAAGATGTACTACGCGTTCCTCAGGAGACCGATGATCAACTCCAAAGGGGCTGACATGTCCATTCTTTACGGATTCACCAAATATATTCTTGAACTTCTGAACCGGGAAAGGCCGGACTACCTTGCCGTGGCTTTCGACCCGCCGGGAGGGACGTTCAGGAACAAGATGTACCCGGAGTACAAGGCCAACCGCAAAGAGACTCCGCAGCTGGTGATCGACTCTCTGGAGCCGCTTATGGGGCTCTGCAAGGCGATGAACATCCCGACCTTGATGCTGAAAGGCTTCGAGGCGGATGATGTGATCGGATCAATGGCCAAACGCTGCGCCGGGGAAGGGCTGGATGTCTACATGGTGACTCCAGACAAGGATTACGGGCAGCTGATCGAGCCTCACATCTGGCAGTACAAGCCAGGAAAGGGCGGATTTGACAACGAGATCATCGGCGTCAAGGAAATCTGTGAAAAGTACGGAATCCAGTCTCCAGAGCAGGTCATCGACATGCTGACCATCTGCGGGGACACGGCCGACAATGTGCCGGGAGTCAAAGGAGTCGGAGAGGTCGGAGCCGGCAAGCTGGTCGCGAAATACGGTTCCGTGGAAGAGATCTACAAGCATCTGGACGAGTTGACTCCGAGGCAGAAAGCGCAGTTCGAGGAGGCCCGGGACCACATCGGGCTCAGCCACGAGCTTGTGACGATCAAGACAGACATAGATGTCGACATCCCGACCGAGCGGATGAAAGTCAATCAGGACTATGGCCCGGAACTCGCCGACCTTTTCGAGAAGTACGAGTTCAATTCGCTGAACCGGTTCATAGGCCATGTCGCCGGGACCGGTGAGAAGCCGGACGCGGAATTGCCGGAGATCGTCAAGGTGCGCCCCGGCGAGGCTGTCAAGGCGGCGGTGAAGGTCGGGAAATGCTCGGTCATCACGGAAGGCGCCGACGGAAGCATATTCACCAAAACCGTGAGGATCATCATCGGGGCCTGTCCGGAGGGAAAGGTTCTGGTCGCAGAAGGCGGTATTTCCGACTTCAAGTCTCTGCTGGAGGACTCCGCCGTCGACAAATGCGGCGACGACCTCAAAAGGCAGATGAATATCCTCGCGTCCGGTGGCGTGACTCTCCAAGGCCGACTTCACGACATCGCCCTCATGCACTATCTTCTCGATCCTGAGAAGAGCCACAAGATCGATGTGCTGGCGCAGAGCGTGTTGGGAGTGTCACTGGAGGCGAACGCGAATGATGCCGTTCCATCCACCGGTTCTCTTTTTGACGACATCCCGTCAGATGAGGTGAACCGGGACAGAAGCAAAGAGTCAGCCGTGCTGCTCCTGCTTTCGGAAAGGATCCGCGAAGACATGGAGAAAGCCTCGGTCACAGACCTTTACGACACCATGGAGGAGCCTCTTCTCAAGGTTCTCTCCAAAATGGAGAGAAACGGGGTCAGAGTCGACCTTGGATCCCTCAAAGACTTCACTGAGCATCTTCGCCGGGAGATGCTGGAGAGAGAGGCTAGAATCAGGGAGATGGCCGGGGAGCCATCACTGAACATCTCTTCCCCGAAACAGGTCGGGACAGTGCTTTTCGAGAAACTCCACCTTTCCGACAAGCCGAAGAAGAACAACAACGGCACCTATTCAACGGAAGAGTCCACACTGCTTGATCTGGCGGACAAGCATCCGATCGTAGACGAGATCCTTGAATATCGCGCCGTCCGCAAACTGCTCTCAACCTACATAGAGCCGTTCCCTGGATATATCGACCCTTCCGACGGCAAGGTCCACACGACGTTCAACCAGGCCCTCACAGCGACAGGACGTCTGAGTTCCTCGAACCCGAACCTCCAGAACATCCCGATCCGTTCGGACAGAGGACGCGAGATCCGAAAGGCGTTTGTGCCAAGCGCTCCAGACGGGCTGATCCTTTCGGCTGACTATTCACAGATTGAACTGAGGATCATGGCGCACCTTAGCTGCGACCAGCATCTGATCAGCGCCTTCAAGCAGGGTGTCGACATCCACGCGGCCACGGCGGAGAAGATCTTCGGAATCCCACACGGGCAGGTCACTGCCGACCAGCGGCGCATAGCCAAGACCGCCAACTTCGGAATCATGTACGGCATCTCGGCGTTCGGCCTCGCCCAGAGACTGCGGATCAGCCGCAAGGAGGCGCAGAAAATCATAGACGATTACTTCGCAGGTTTCCCGTCGATCCTCTCGTTCATCGAGGACACGAAAGCGGCCGCGAGAGAGACTGGCTACGTCGAGACCATCTTCGGAAGAAGGCGGTACATTCCCGACATCAATTCAAAGAACGGAACACTTAGGGCTCTCGCCGAAAGGAACGCCGTCAACGCTCCGATCCAAGGCACATCCGCCGACATCATCAAGATGGCCATGATCGAGGTCGACAAGGCCATGACAGAAGCCCGCATGAAGAGCAGGATGGTCCTACAGATCCACGACGAGCTTGTGTTCGACGCCGTTCCCGAGGAAATTGATGACTTGAGGAAGATTGTGATCGACAGGATGGAGAACGTAGTAAAACTTTCAGTACCACTAATAGTAGAATGCAATTATGGGAAAAACTGGCTTGAAGCCCACTGATGAGCTGATCATCTTGGCGCAAAGAGGCAATGGTCTGGCGTTCACAGCCCTTTGGGACCGCCACATCGAACAGCTGAGGTCTTACATCAAGGCCCGTTTCAAGAACATCGACGACTACGCCGCGGATGACATCTGCAGCCGCAGTTTCGAGAAAGCCTTCAGGCAGATCATGTCCTACGACCAGTACAAGAGCCGGTTCCTGACATGGCTCTGCACCATCGCCAAAAACACGGCCCTGGACACGCTGGAGCAGGAACAGAGGGTGCATCCCAAGAACCAGATAGTCTATCTTGACGACGAGAGCAAGCCGTCCGGGGTGGAGGTCATCCCTGACCAGACCGAAGACGCGCTCAACACCTTGATCAAGACCGAGAACGAGGAGGAGCATGAGAAATACGTCGAGCGGCTTCCGGAGCTCTACCGGGAGATAGCCCGCAAGAGGCTCATTGAGGGAATGAAGTACAACGAGATCGCTGAGGCCCTTGACATGGAGCTCAACACGGTCAAGACCAGGATCCGCCGCGCCAAACAGATGATCGATGACCTCCGTCGGCAAGAGGAGGAAGGAATATGATGACGTTCGCTGATTTCGAGGCTTTCCTGAAAGCTTCGTTCCCGGATGTGACCGAAGGGACGATGGAGCGTTTCCGTCTGATGGAAGAGGGGTACCGTGAGTGGAACGCCAAGATCAACGTCATCTCCCGCAAGGACATCGACAGCCTGTACGACCACCACGTCCTCCATTCACTCGCCATAGCCGAATATCTCCGCTCGCAGCGTCCGGAAACATATTCATTGTTCACAGCTCCGCTCCCATCATTCACCGCACCGCTCCCGGAAGATTCCATTGACGCCAAAGCCTCGCGGGTCGGACTAAGGGTTCTGGACCTCGGTACCGGCGGCGGCTTCCCAGGCATCCCGCTGGCTGTGATGTTCCCGAACGTGAGATTCATCCTCTGCGACTCGGTCGGCAAGAAAACCATTGTCGCCAAAGAGATCGCGGACATGCTTGGCCTTGACAACGTGGAGATTGTAAACGCCCGCGCCGAGAGTCTCCCGGGGCGATTCGATTTCGTGGTCTCCCGCGCCGTGGCCTCACTCACGGATTTTTACCCTTGGGTGAAAGGAAAATATTCCCAATCAATCCTTTACCTCAAAGGCGGCGACATCAACGAAGAGATCTGCGCCCTCATGTCCCGTGAGCGCCTCCGCAAAGGCTCCGTCTCCACCTGGCCCGTCACCAGATGGCTCTCCGATCCGTATTTCGACGGCAAGTTCGTGATCGACATAAAGCGCTGATTCCGCACTGGTCGCTGAGCCTGTCGAAGCGGCCGTTTCTCGTTCATCCAGTCACTTCGACAAGCTCAGTGACCACTGTGGCCTCTGTGGCCAAGTGACCTCAGTGACCGCCAAGGCCTTCCCCCGAAAGCAATGCCCAAGGGTTGCCTTGGATCATGCCAAGAGCCTCAAGGCGCCCGATCATGAAATCATTGTCATCATCGTGATCCGTAGCTTTGGCCTTCCCAAGATAGCGGAGTTTCCGAAGCAGATCACGCTCGTTCTCATCAGCCACGTCGTATGCCCGCTGGACAATCTCATCGAACGGAGTCTGTCTCGTCAGCAGATCGCTGGCAACCTCCTTGGAAATCTTCTTCTCGATGATGTCCGTCGCATAGACAAGCAAACGTCCCAGAAAACGAGGACAGCTGATGTCACCGGACCCTTTCAAAAGAGGGACATAGCCTCCCGGAATCTGCCCCTGGACATCTCCTTCACCACTGACGGTGCTCCCCTCTATCACCCGCGCCTCCAATTCAGAATAATCCCTGTGACCGATCAACGAGCACATCAGCGACTTGAAATTATCCTCGTCAAGTGCATCCACGGCACACAGCATCAGAATCCTGATCTCGTCAGCCGTCTTGGCGGAGACGCTGTCATATTCCTTGATGATCATTGAATATATCGTAAAATCTCCGTCATCATTATGACTCAAAGTCACTTCCACATTCCTGTACATCCCATTGATCCTTTCCACCTCATAGTTCACCGAATATGCGAACTGCTCCGGCACCGGCGCCGGGAACCGCACCATGATGATCAGTCTGTTTCCCTCCGCAACAAGCACCGGTGTGAACACACAATGCCTCGCCTGCACTTCCGCCAAGTACTTGTTCCCGTCAATGTGCGGCCGAATCCCCGCATTCCTGAACATCAGCTCCACGCACTCCGCCAGAGACATTCCCTTCTCCACGTCTCCCCGAGAAGCGACATTCTTCTCATCATTCCCCTGTTTCTTCCCTTTGAAAAAATTGAATATTCCCATGATTCTAAATTGGTTATTATATTATCACACCTCCAAGGCCTCATTCTACCGCACGAGTTGGTTCATCTCACCCGGCACCGGAACGCCACAAAGGTAGTGAATATTTTCATATTCCTAAGTTATTAAGAAGCTGTTTTGATTTGTTTGTTTGAAGCTTTGAGAGTGAAAAACTTCAGTTTTGACCGCTTCTTCCAAGGAGGATAGCGGTGCTATCTGACTGAAGAAGCGGGAAGAAAATGAAGATTTTTTCACCTCAAAGAACATTTCAAATAAATCAAAACAGCTTCTAAGTATAGAGTAAAGAATCACTCCGAATCTATCACTCCACTGATGCGCCATTTGCAAAAAATTGGTGGCATATCGATTGCATTTTACAGCCAAATATAATTTTTTTGTACAAAAAACTATATAATATGGGACAGACTGCAATTACCATCAGGATTGATGCTGACATAAAGCGACAGTTTGACACTTTATGCCAAGACTTTGGGATGAGTGCCAACACCGCCTTCAACATTTTTGCGCGCTCGGTTGTCCGCAGCCGGAGTATTCCATTTGAGATTCAAGCAGACTCAAAGGAAACCATTGCGGCAAAAGCCCGTGAGGCCATTCTCAAAATGAGGAAAATCTCGGAGGCAAACGGCAATTCTGAAATGACACTTGATGAGATCAGCGATGAGATCCAGGACGCAAGGACGCAAATATGATAAAAGCATGAAGCAATATTATGCGGTTATTGATACCAATGTGTTGGTGTCAGCGCTCTTCCTAACATATTCACCGCCAAAAGTATTTGGATTTTCGCCGAATAGTGCATATATTCGCCCATAACTTCCGCGGCCATTCTTGTCGCGGCGGACATTTAGAGCCTTGGGAGAGCTCGTCTCCTCAACTGAAAATCTGACATTTCATTTGAATCAAGGGAGAAACCCTCCCCAGGCTCTTTCATGTGTTGCCGTGTCACTCAAAGCCAAGCCCCCAAGCACGGGTTAGGTCGCTGAGCCTGGAACCCCTCCACATAGTACGGGGTTTGGTCGCTGAGCTTGTCAAAGCGACCGTCTTGACAACAAGCAAACGAAAGCCTAGGTCGCTGAGCCTGAAATACATCCATATAGTACGGGTGGGTTTGGTCGCTGAGCCTGTCGAAGCGCCAGACACGAACTTATACGTGATCAAGTCCTGCCTCATATTATAGTGTCAAGCGGGCAACAATTCAAAAGATCCTGAAAGCCAATGGGTGAGACGCCACCCATTCATTAGCAACGAGTTACAAATCGCTGCCGGGGCGATCGGGAGGGCACGATTTCGTAACTCGCTGGTTGTATGAATATTACGCAACACGGAGATGATAGTATCGGGCGCCTCGACAAGCTCGGCGACCGATACAGCATGGCCGCGGAGCCGTCCAAAGTGCGCCCTATAGCAACTGGTCACTAAACCTGATAATGCACCCGGTACCGACTGGTCGCCGAGCCTGTCGAAGCGACCGTCTTGACAACAGGCAAATGAAAGCCCAGGTAGCTGAGCCTGTCGAAGCGCCAGACACGGACACCTAACCTTCTCACAAACAACTCCACCATTCCGACTTTCTCGTCCGCAAGATCGGCATTTCCGCTAACCGCACCGGTCTTACGTTGCGAACCACAAACGAAATATTCCGATAAAAAACGCCGAAAAACACCCCGAGAATATTTGATTAATGAATATTTCTGGCTAAATTCGCCCCAACGGAATTTAACCGCAACGGCCACATAGGCCAATTAACATACGAAAGTGTTGACGCACCGTCCTCAACCTGAGAATCTGACAGTTTACAAGGAATAAAGGGACAAAGCTACACTCTCTTCACGCACAGAACTGACACAGGGTTGGTGTGCATTTTGCATAGCCCCCTCGTTCATTTCATACAGGTGTGGAGTACCGTACCGCTTGTCTTTATTCAGGCTTTGTCAGAGCCCTCAGTTGAACAAACTTACTCGGAACTTCACACTTTCTTTGTTTTTGACTATTGAAATTGGAATACGGAAAACCATTGTAGAACCAACATGACAAACTCGGATGAACAGTAAAACGGCACAGCCTACCAGCATAATTGAGAATTGCAATTTGCCCGGCAACGGAAACAGAACCGGTAACTCGTGGGAGCACAAACCTATGAGTGAAAATGTTGATGCCACAAGAGTGGGGAAGGACGGATATATTCCTCATCCGCTTGATCTTTCCAAAGTAACATTGCCAGAAGACCAACAGTCAAAGGTTGAAACGATCGCAATGAATGTCCACGAAGTATGGGCCGCCAAACGCATCGCCGAGGGCTGGCGGTATGGAACCACACGAGACGATAAGCACAAGTTTCATCCATGCATCTGCCGTTACGAAGATCTTCCCGAAAGCGAAAAGGAATATGACAGGGCAACTGTCGAGGCCACGCTGAAAGCGTTGTGGCATCTCAGCGAACAACCTAGCCTATCGTAAAAATAGTCAAGCAATTAGTTGTTCTATTAAAGTCAACCAGATGTATAACAAGCCTAATTCAATCATATCCAAAGTATTTGCGATTATCGACAAGGCTGACAGAATAATATTACCTGTCTGCTTGACGATGTTAATCGCAGCTATTTATCTTGCAAGTACAGAGCCACAGTATTGGATATGCGCAATCGGAGTAATTGCGGGATTAATCTGTGGGCGTTATCTTCACATCTGCTTATGGCATCCCATTGAGCGGGATAGAATATTGGTGAAGGGTCATTTCATCATGAAAATAATCTCGTTTGTCATTTTAGTGCCATTCGTCATCGCTGCCCTTTTCGAGTTTGCCAATCTAATTTGTAACGCTGCTCAATGTCAAAGTTGTGTGATTAAACCATCCGATTTATTTACGGAAAACCTCGTTGACAGCAACTCTCTGTTCTGGGATGTGTACTATCACTTCGTAAATCCTGGAATCCAGCACATGACTACTGCCATGGGGAGACCTTGGTCTGTGATGATTGCGATTATCGGAATCATACTTCTTAACGGGGTGTTGATTTCCACGTTGACAAGCTGGTTCGAGCGTAGGAAATCACAATGGACGAATGGAGACATACGCTATAAAAAAAGGAGTTTCAGAGCATTTCACAATCCTAGTGAATATGCAGGGAACAAAATCGCCGTGGTGATCGGAGCGGGTGAGAACGCTCCCGCAATCATCAAGAATCTTCTTGACGGTAAGGGAGAGACAAAAAATGGCCGACCATATTATGTTGTCCTTCTGACAAATGGCGATGCCAAGGAAATCCGGGACAGAATAGCATCTTACCTTAACGGAGAGGACTCGGAGCGCCTTGTCATATATAACGGGCAACTGGATTCCATTGAAGAGATCAAGAGCATTCCTATTGAGTACGCCACCGAAATCTACGTACTGGGAGAAAAAAGCAATGAGGACGAGTCCAGCAGTTATCATGACACACAGAACATGAAATGTGTGCATAACATAGCCGGATATTTATCTCTGAACAAAGTTCACGATAAGGATGATAAGATTGTCTGCCATGTTCAGTTCGAGTACCAGACCACATATTCAGTATTCCAATTCTCTGATCTGCCGGACAATATCAAAAAGTATCTTGACTTCAGACCTTTCAATTGCTATGAGAATTGGGCACAGACAGTATTTGAAGATTGCGAATATTCCGAAAAAGGGAAGGTTGATAGCGATGGAAGAGTCATCTCATACACCCCTCTGGACGGTGCGGGCATTTCAGCAGATTCGGACAAGAACGTTCATCTGATAGTAGTAGGAATGACGAAGATGGGAATTGCTGTCGCTATACAGGCTGCACAGATAGCTCATTATCCTAATTTCAAGATAAACGGAGCCAATCCGCACCGTACTAAAATCACGTTCATTGACCCAGATGCTGAGAATGAGATGGATTTCTTCATGGGAAGATACCAGAACCTGTTCAATCTGGCCAAGCACCGGTATCTGGACTTATCGAAACGAGACTACTCCCTTAATGTGGAATGGACTGATCCTGTTCTCAATGAGAACGGTGAATATAAATACCTCGGTCCTAACTTCCTTGACATTGAATGGGAGTTCATAAAGGGATCGGTGGAACAACCTGGAGTCATGGAATATCTACGGCATTCTGCTAATAACGCCTATTGCCCTGATAACGATGATGCATGCATGACAAAAGATGGCAATGGAAAATCTCTCCTGACAATCGCGGTATGCAACAAGTATTCAAACGAAGCCATTGCAGAGGGTATCTACATGCCGAGTATTGTTTACGACAAAGCTCAACAAATACTTGTCTATCAAAGAGAATCTTCAGAGATTCTGTACAACCTGTACTTCAAGGAAGGCAAAGAGCAGGAACAATCCTGCAACAAGAGGTATTCTAAACTACGTCCATTCGGTATGTTGAATGCCGACTTTACGATGGATAAGGACTCTTACCATAGAGCGGTACTGTGCAATTATGTTTACGGCTGTGCTCCTTTCAGTACCATTACAAAGGATTCCAGCGCAGACCTAAACACCATTATCAATGACATCAGACATGAAATACAGAACTGTTCCTCTACTCGAAATGGCGAAGGTCCAATGACAGCAGCGATGAATAAATGGGAGGAGCTATCAATTTTTAACAAATGGTCAAATAAATACCTTTCAAACAGTTTCAAAACAAAGTTAAGAAGCATCGGATACACCGGTAACAAATACCAATGCAACAAAGATTTTCTTGAGCAGAAGATTGATGCGCACAGGGCAGAGATGGCCGAATGCGAGCACAATAGATGGAACACGCAGCAGTTGCTGATGGGACTCAGAGCATACACAGAAAATGAAAACAAAGAATACCTATCTCTTTTGAATAGCGAAGGAGCTGACAACGCCCAAACGTTCAAAAAGTCAAAACAGAACGGGAGGGAAAAGGCGCATCTGGACATCCGTTCGTACTCACGGCTTGCGGATGACGATCCTCAAAACCATTTATATGACGAGGTGTTCAACGCATGCATTCCTGAAATTCTATCTGCGGTTGAAACCATGAATAACAAGTTAGTATAAAATATCCGACATGATAAAGGCATCAGATTTCATACACCCCGAAGACGCTGCGGCACTTAGGCAGCTGGAAGGCATTCCAGGATTTCCAGCACTGGTGAAAAAAATCCTCTCACTTGGATTTGAGGAGCTCCAGTACGGACTTAACATGGCCACGGCCATACGGCTCTCCCCTACCCAGTTGCCCAATCTCTACAATCACCTGCCTCCGATTTGCAGGAAACTTGGCATTCAGGAGCCAGAGTTCTACCTCCAGATGGATCCGAAGCCGAATGCGTTCACATTCGGTGACACGAGGATATTCATAACCATCACATCAGGCTTGGTTGAGATGATGGATGATGATGAGCTTGATGCCGTCATCGCCCATGAGTGCGGGCACATCGTCTGCCATCATGTTCTTTACCACAGCATCGCTCAGATCATATTCAGTGGCGCCGCCTCTCTTGGAATATTAGGGCCGCTGGCTCTGCCAATCCAACTCGCCCTGCTGTACTGGTCCCGCAAAAGTGAGTTGTCTTGCGACAGGTGCGGATGCGTGATCACTTCCCCGGAAATCATCACCCGTGTGATGGCGCGGCTGTCGGGAGGTCCGCGCTCCATCACGCAGGAGATCAATTTCGAAGAATGGGCCAGACAGGCGGACCGATATGATGAAATAAAAAACGAGAACCTTTGGAACAAGTCGCTCCAGCTTTATGCCATCGCAAAGCAAGACCATCCGTTCGCCGCCGTGCGTGTCCGCGAGATTCTGAAATGGGGACAAAGTCCTCAATATCAAAATTTAATGGAGAGTCTCAAATGGGAAGCCTATAGTAGAAAGTGTCCAAATTGCGGTATGCTCGTCCATGACGACTGGGCCTACTGCAAGTACTGCGGGACCAAATTATGAATATTATAAAAGCAGCAACAACATGTTTTTCGATAAGAACGGAATATTAGACATCGATGGAATGGTCGCCGACAACGACTCATTCAAAGCCATCATGGAAGACGGCATCGTCACCGAGGACGAGGTCAAAGCGCAGTCCGACAAGGTGATCGGAATCCTGCATGATATGGAGACCCGCTATTCCGAAGAGCAACTGGCAGAGATCAAGGATCTGCTAGTTGAGTCTGGAGTCCTCTACGCCGTGTACAATTTTTACTCAATTCAGAACATCAACGAATAAACCATGTCCACATTCTGCACTAAAACAGTCATTTACGGTTCACCGTCCCTTATCCCCCAGATCGCTGAACATATTCAGAAAGATTTCGGGAAAGACGGATTCGAGGTCAGCATAGACACCCTTTGCAGCGGCGGATGCGACATTTCCATCAGTAAAGGCGGCCTGTTCAAAGCAGTGCTCGGCATGAAAACCGCCCTGAAAGTCACACTCCTCCCACAAGGCAACAACATCAGCTTCGAAGCCGGTGTCGGCATCTGGGGCCAGCAAGCCATCCCCACCATCATCTCCATGCTCTTCTTCTGGCCCGTCCTCATCACCCAACTCTGGGGCCTCGTCAAGCAGTCACAGCTCGACGACAGGGCACTGGCAGCGGCTAATGAGGTGGTTAATAGGTATTACAGTGAAGCTGGTAAAACGGCTCAGACTCAATCTGCCTCCCATAAGGAATCTGCTCAGAAATTTTGCACGCATTGCGGATCTGCTAATCCTGCTAATGCTGTCATATGCAGTTCTTGCGGAAGAGAAATATAACTACCATCCAATAAAATACTTGCAATAAATGATGAATACTGACATTGTAAAATATTCCACTCTTATAGAAGACCTTAACGAACTTATTGAAATAGGTGGTCTCATCCCGATAATCGGAGATGAAGTTCTTTTGATAAAGGATGACAAGGGGCAAGAAGTAAGACTTATGGAATATGTTTTCAATCATTTAGCCAATAAGTGGTTAAATGATGATGAGTATCTTCACTTAACCTATTCGTTGAAAAATATGACAACTATAGAAAAAAAAATAATTGAACAGGGTGGGGAACTTATAAGAGAAATCAAAAATCTATTTAGAGACACGACCCTTCGCTTGGAAGAACGAGCATACATTAGAGATTACCTCATGAATTTTCTGACAGCCGGTAAATTTCCTTTAATCCTAACCACCTCATGTTCAAACATTCTTGATGGCATTCTCAAAAATATGAAGTATGGAAGTGTATACTACGATAGGGAAAACAGAAGAAATCAAGATATTGGAGAAATAAATGAAGATGATGATTACGAACGATTAAAAAACAGAACCATATTTCACCTCTTTGGATCATATTCCGCCGGACATAAAAACGTAATCACAGAAAAAGACTTCCTTCAGTATTTGCATTGCTTGCACGACAGCAATAGTCACCCTGAAAAGCTACTTCAATACGTAAGCAAAAGAAAAATATTATCTCTTGGGTGTGATATTCCTGATTGGACCTTTAGGTTCTTTTTATACTCCTTAAAAGATGATGTGTTTGAATGTATACCAAGCGTTAATGGATTCAACGGTGGTGTAATTGAATCAAAAAAAGATAGGGATCTAGCAGATTTTCTTTTCAACATTAAATATTACTATGAAGATGCTGGATTAGAATCATTTCTATGCGATTTAAATCGATCAATCCCTCAAGACACACTCACGACTAAGAAATCCGTATTTTTATCTGTACTTTCATCTGACATTGAAACTAACAGTAAGTTTTTAAAAGATATCTATGAACTGAAGAATTACATCAAATCCAACCTTATGATGGATGTATGGTTCTGCAAGGATAACCTTGAAGGGAACTCGGGTGAGCAATATTGGAATAAGATAAAAGAGGGGCTAGCGAACTGCTCCTATTTTATACCGGTTATTACACCTACACTCTTATTAAAATTTACCCAACTTAAAATTAACACATCAGAGCCTATACCAGACAAAGAACTAGGCATACTAACGGAATGGAAATACGCTATCGCTGAAAAAAAGAAGCGAGGATATCAAATGAAGTTCTCTTTGCCATATATGATTGGTTGTGACATAGATGATGTAAAAGGCGTTTTTAATTCAATAGAAATCCCTGAAACAAGAGCCCTAATCCTTGGTGAGGAAGGGTATGGTTTGCAACTTACTGACAGTCTTAACAACTTATCCCTAGAATAGCATGAACAGCACATATAATCCATGGAAAGATATTGTTCCATACACAACAGATGATACTCATAGTTTTAGAGGTCGAGACGAAGAAAAGCGGTATTTTCTCAGCATGATGGGAAATGCAGACTTTTCTGTACTATATGCACAATCCGGCATAGGAAAGACCTCGTTCATCAATGCCGGACTATATCCAGAACTCAAGAAAAAGGGCTTCTTGTTCATTAGAATTGTTTTCCCTACAGATATACTGACGAGCCACCATGACGCTCCATACGAATTTTTCGAGAAGTGGTTCAAGGAGCAGATTTTCAAACAAATACCTGAGGACATACACAAAAGTCATAAAAACCCTCATAATGATGACATATTAACCTCTTCATTATGGTGGAATCTTCATTCTATTGAATTAATTGAAAACTTGCCAGACCTTCCCACAAAGACCATTAAGCCATATCTGATCTTTGACCAATTCGAAGAAGTCTTTCAGAAAGCAAATAAGGACAATCTATGCGCCATATTCACCATTATAGAAGAATTAACAGGAGAGAGGCCACCCGAAAAAATAATCAACGCTATCGAAAAAAACGAAGAAGAGGGTATTTATCTATCATATAACCAAGGGTTCAATTACAAGATTCTATTTTCTCTCAGAAAGGAATACCTTGCCGATTTCGATTACTGGACTAATGAAATGAATTCCATTCCGCAACTATTGAGGAATAGAATGCTACTTCTCCCTTTCACAGAAGAACAAGCCAAAGAAGTAATCACACAGCAAACACATGATGGCAAACGTATTTCGGTATTTGACAATGTTGCTAATGACATTCTTACATTATTCAAGGACAGGAATATCAAGAATCGCAACTCGGGAAAATACGAAGCATTCTTGCTGTCTGTAGTTTGCAGCAGGTTATATCTCATATCAAATGCACTAGGCAACAAGCTTTTAAGCAGCGATGAAGTCAAACGAATCAATCTGGATAAACTTTTACTTGATTTCTATGACGAGCGTATAACTAGTATTGGCATTCCGATAAAGCACCTTAAAATCATCGAAAATGAATTGATTGACGATTTCGGGGAGAGAAACCGAGTAAATGTCAATGCGATTAAACTCTCGGCTATTGATTTTCAGTCCAAGTACGAGAAACCGCTTGAGGATGCCCACCTCATCAGGTGGTCCTCTGACGGATACATTGAGTTAATACATGATAAAATCGCTGAATTGATCAACCTTAGGCGTAAGCAAAAAAGGCTTCACTCTTGGAATGTCGTTCAGCGTTTAGGTATCTGTGTATTGCTGGTTCTGTCAGTCATTGCAATCGTACGACTTGGATGGTCTACTGTTCATGGCAAAGCAGCGTATTCCACACAGGAAGAGATGGAGAAATATGATCCATATAAAGCCTCTAAAACATTCACGGCCACCAAAACCACATGGCCTAATGACTTTAAGAGTACTGTCATTGCGAATACCCTAAATAGAATAATAGAAATCGATACTGATAAAACGGTCAAGGACAGCGGCAATAGTATATACATCAACAGTTGTCCCTTCGTAGAAGAAATTAGGATCAAAGGTAAAGGACAACAGATTTCCTACATCAATATCTCCGATTGCAACTCCCTATCGTTAATAGCATTATCAGATTCAATCAACTATATTCCGGTAATTGACAATTGTCCCAAAGTACATTACATTAAGCTACCAGAACAATATAAGAATAGATACTCTATAATAAACGTTAATTCTGTTGGCAAGTTTACTATAGAAGTTCCTGAAAAACTAAAGAACAATTTCAAATGGCATGAAAATGCATTATGGGACACTAAAAAGAAACAGATCTGCTTTGTGAATGAAAATGTGGACTCTGTTATTCTATTCCCACAAGAATTAAGAGCACTAGATACGCTAAGATTTAATGGCAGGTTATTTTATAATGGAGCAAAGAGAAACGAGCCTTTCTTTCGCATCAATGGGGCGACATTGGAAAAGGTCGATTTATTTGATATGAAAGATATTCATTTAAATCTCATGAATGACAAAAGAACTCGAAATTTAAAAAAAATCGGAGCAGAAGCTTTTGCCAATTGTAACGAATTAGTATCCGTAATATTGCCTGATAGTTTGACCACAATCGAAGATTGTGCTTTCTGGCAATGTTCAAAACTTCGCTCCATTGAGTTTTCAAAAGAATTAACCAAAATAGACCACTTTGCATTCTACGGCTGTAGTAAGATTGATTCCCTGTACCTGCCAGAAAAGTTGAGTTATATTGGAAATTCTTCATTTGCAATGTGCAAGAATTTGAGAGCTGTCCGACTTCCATCTTGCAATGTTCATTGGGCAACTATTACAACAAATGTTCTTGGGAATAGGAAAATTTTTGAGGAAGCCACTGCTTTTGATGGTTGTAATAATATTGATGTATTTTATAGAAATGACAGTACATTTCTCACAAACTTACACATTATAAAAGATGACAATGCTTATGTGTACTATAATGTATCTAACAATAATAATCTACCTGATGGATTTATTATAAAAGATAGCACACTATATTATCGATTCGGCGGATTAAACTCAATTGTTAGTTATAAAGGCACGAAGGAAGTTTATACTAATAAATGTGTTTATAATCCAAAGGATCCTTGTCATGTTTTTGATTCATTCTTATTGTTCAGAGGTGATTTGTCAAAACTTCATAATATCCATTTTTCAAACGTCAATTGTTACGAGCCCATCTTTTATCTAATTCCCAATACGTTAGCAAAAGAGCTTAATATCTCTGTACCATATCACTGCCGTAAGAATTATATTGAATTGTATAATAATAGTTTCAAGACAATAAAGGAAGACTCCTTTTCGTTACGGGTATGGAATCAATTTAGAACTATGTATTCAAACACCATATATTCGTCACAATACTTCGGGATACTTACGTATATAGGATTACTATTAGTGTTATCTGTTGTATCCTACATTATATATAGAAAAGTTAAATGTACACTACCTAAGCTAAATGCAATAATAAAAACAATTCTTTCCGTGTTCTGTTTTCTATTTATCTGGATTGTTTCTTATTGGCCAATATTCTTCTTATGGTTTAGAACAGGCTTTAGTGGAAGCTATACTGGAATAGTAGGAATGATTTTAGGATTAGTATTTGGAATTATAATCGCTTTACTATTCACTTGGCTGCTTGTCTTTGACACGAAAACAGATGTTTTCGTCATATTATCGAAAATCTGGTTTCAAATACGTTCGATAACACTTAATGACATTGGTCAGGTTCATCGTAGATTAATAAGTCTAATTAAAAGCCATAAACTTATTTCATCACTAATACTTACAGCATTAGTAATAGCAACAATAGTATTATCGTTATGGTACAATAGATTGCTTATTGAAAAGGAGTCTTTTACTAAAAAAGATTTGACAAAAATGTCCATATGTATTATCAGAACCCCAAAACAAAAAAGAATTCTTTCCGAACGAATCTGTAAAGATTTTAATATAAATAACATAAGCGAGAAACGAATTAAGTGCAATGGTCATTCCGCACGAGTAAATTATGTATCAATCAGTCCTAATGATAGTATTATCGCATCAGCTTCCGATGATGGATCCATCAAATTATGGCAAATCGGATCTTACAAAGAGATTAGAGCATTTTATCACGATGATTGTGTGAATAGTGTATCATTTAGTCAAGGTGGCAAGTCAATAATTTCAGCCTCAGACGATAAAACTGCAATAGTTTGGGATGTTGAAAATGGAAAAATGCTGCGAACACTTCAGCATGATAAGGCCGTTAAGTTCTCACTATTTTGTCCCAATGGAAGATATGCAGTCACAGCATCAGACTACACTGTCAAATTATGGGATACAATCACTTGGAATGCTATATTCGAATTCAACACAGACGACCATTGGTTCAGCATAATCAGCTCTATTAGTTTTAGTCCGGACAGTAAATTAATAGCCATTTCAAGTTCTTCTGGTACCGTATCCATATGGGATGTAAATAACCGACAAAAAGTCAAAACATTCAAATACAATCAGAGAGTTAATTCCGCAGAATTCAGTCATAATAGTCAATTGCTTCTAACTACGACAGATGATGAAATCATCCTGAAAAATATTGTAGATGACACTATAGCAAAGCGTATAAATCGGGATGAATTAGAATATTGGAAAGGAGATATTAAATCAGCAACATTTAGTCAAGATGACAGTCAGATTTTAGTATTAAGAAAATATTCAATAGAAGTATTAGATCTTAATGATAACAACAACAGTTTAATAATCCGTAATGATTTCGTCCCATACACCACTTTTGATCATAAATGCCAACATATAGTTAGTACATCATCAAAATATGGATATATTAGGTATTGGGATATTAATAATAGTCAAATACCTATTTGGCAATCTGAATACACATATTATAATGATGCTAATTATTATTGTAACGAGAAAATCGCGATCCTAAGCACTCAAGACAGTGTTGAAGTTTGGAATACAAAATCCTCACTTAACAAAATATACGCCTTTAGTAATTCTGAGCCATGGGCAATCAGCAATAACGGTTCACTGCTACTTACATCAGACCGCGATTCCATAGAACTAATTCAGACAAAAAACGGAGATAAGGTCTGGAGTACAAAAAGGACAACAAAAACCAACTCGTTTGAATTTAGTCCTAATAATTGTAGCATATTAGTTCAGTCAAGAGATACAACCTCAATAATGGATATCGCAAATGGAAGCATATTACAAGCATATAAAAACTATGCCTCTAAAGCATATTTTAGTCCAGAAGGGAATTATATCGCATCCATAGAAGGTGATAATATAACTTTATGGGATAACAACGGTAAAAGACTTTATACTCTTCCACATAACAGCTATGTTAGATTTTTGATGTTTAGCCCAACTGGAAAAATCTTATTAGGTTTTACATATAACACAATGTCAATATGGGATACAAGTACCGGAACATGTATCAAGGAAGTTGAAAATAGTGGCATTTCATACGAGGAGCGAGATAAACCACTACAAATAACTGATTCATTAATAATAGCCTATAATTTCGCATATAACTTTCACAATGATGTATCAATAAAGTTCAATAATAACTATTGCAATATTCAACAATGCTCCAAGGATAAAAATGTATATGCATCTTCATATGGTGATGATACCATATATTCATCTTCCATTGAGGAGATAATGGATGGAAAGGAATTTCAAAAGTGTTATAAAGTACAACACCGTATAAAAAAACTATCAATGATTAGAAAGAATCGATTCATATACATTAGTATTAATAACGGGGCATTTGAATGTAGGGAGCTATCTCTTAATGAACTGATTCGATTAGCCAGACATTAAGTCAATACTTTTTAAAAGATTATAACTTCTCAATGGCACATATAGGAGATATGGAAACAAACAATGATAATCAACTCCAGTTGTTGATAAAAATGTACGACGAGTGTCAATCACAACGTCGTCATCATGAGAAATCACGAACCACACTGTCGATATGTCTTATCACAGCATACACGACAATATTCGGATTTGCCGCTGACGGGGCACTAAGCTGGCTATTCGCTTGTATTATGATTCTCTTCCTATCACTTATAGGAATGCTCTCTGTTATGGCATATTCAGAGAGATATAATTTCTACTGGCGAAGAAGTCAATGTATTAGAACATATTTAGACCAAACATATGCAAATGGAACAATAGGGAATCTTTTGAGTAAAGCAAAAACATATGTTCCGGTTGATAAAGATGAGCGAAAGTCTCCCGATAGTTGGCCTAAATGTTTAAACCATCACCATATTTGGCTGCTCATTCATCGGGCTGTTTTTATTTTCTGTAGCGCTGCCATGATATGGATTATTGCTCAAATGTGTGCATAGTATCCGACTTACACATATAATTGACATGAATATCATAGTACTCATAACCGCCCTTCTACCAGTTGCGATCCTTTTGGCTGCAATCTACCTCAAGGACAAGGCGGCACCAGAGCCGGCCGGGCAGCTGGCCAAGGCTTTCGGGTTCGGGGTGGTTTCTGTCGGGCTGGCGATCGGGCTGTCAACGTTGTTTGAGGCGGCGGGGTTATATTCACAATGGGATCCTTACAACGCCAACAGAGTACGGATGGCGTTTTTCGGGGCGGCGATTCCGGAGGAGACGGCCAAGCTGTTCATGCTTTGGTTGTTGCTGAGGAGGAATCGGTTCTTTGATGAGAATATGGACGGGATCGTCTATGCGGTTTTTGTCTCGTTGGGATTCGCTGCATTCGAGAATATCTCTTATCTGTTCAGCAACTCCGAGTCATTCCTATCCGTCGGGATCATGCGGGCGTGCACAGCCATTCCGGGGCATTTCTGCTTTGGAATACTTATGGGGTACTACTATTCGCTCGCGACATTCGGGGATAAGGCGACTTTGAGAAACAAGATATTTGCTTGGCTGATTCCTGTCATGACGCACGGTTTCTATGACGCTATTCTGCTCATAGCCAATGTTCCACCAGCGGTCAGTGCCATACTATCGGTCATATTCTTTCTGTTCCTTTGCTGGATGGGGAAGACGGCCAAGAGGAAGATACTAGATGTTTTGAAAAAAGATGGAATAAGAGGATCACACAACTCAACAAATTAATTATCAAACAGATTATGGATTTAGACTTAATGATTAGCAGCACATACAATCCCAACATAGTAGTTCCTGACGATGAAAGACTATGGGATCTATTAATCAGCCAGGTGATTAATGGGAATGTCATTCCCGTTATCGGAACTGAATTAACAAACTGTGAAGGTGAAAGTATAAGTGACATTTTGGTCAGGAATATTTCGTCTCTATGCAACATGAAAGATCCGGCCAATAATTTTTCTCAACTTATTCCACGCTTTAATGTTGAGCGAAAAAATGATGACATCTATAGATTCATATATGGAATACTGTCAAAAGACGCTAATCAGAAACTAACAGCACCATCAGAAGATCTTATTAAATTATTGTCTATCAAATACTTTCCTTTCGTAATATATACATCATATGACCCAACAGTCGAAAAAGCGATGAGATGCATCCATGGCGAAAACCTTCGCATATATTCTTTTGATAATAATGCTGATACAAATGATGACATTCCCACACAAGACAATCTTAAAACACCTACTATATACTATATATTCGGTAAAGCCAATGGTGATGGACAAAGATTTGTGTTGAGCGATAAAGACATGCTCGATTTTGCAAGTTCATGGCTAATAGAAACTGATAATACTAGCAAAGCAAAACCGGCCAATCTGTCTAATACATTGGCAAACAAGTTCCTTCTAGTATTAGGATGCAACTACAATGATTGGCTATTCCGTTTCATTTGGTTTGCCATGAAGAATAACAAAATAAAACGTATCAGCAACGATGAGCAAAAAATTGGCCTCCTAACTGTTAATCATAAGGCGAATGATGAACTTATTGATTTTCTTATGCGTTCCAATACCCTAACTCAGACAATCCCCTTACATGACTTTATAGAAGAATTACGCAGCAGAGTTTCACTAAAAGAGAATCTTATAAGTAAATCAAATTTGCTGTTGAAGTTTGACAAACCACGCTGCAATACTGATGTATTTATCAGTTACTCACGATCAGACAAAAAGTTAGTTGAACAATTATATTCAATCATGACTGATATGGGGATTGATGTGTGGTATGATAAAAATAATCTTGGAGTTGGTTCTGAATTTTGGAAAGACATTCGGCATGCAATACGCACAACAAAAATTTTCGTACCGATTCTCACGAGTAGTATCAAGAAGCAATACCGCGAGGAGCATGTGTACCGGGATGAATGGTATGAGGCTATTATAAGAAAGCGTCGTCTAGGCAAAGTGACCTACATCTGTCCTTTATGCACAGATGATTTTAATATTGAGGATAAAGAATCAGATATTCCAGAGACTCTGAAAACACATAATGTCTATACAATCTCTTTGAATTCAGTTGATGATTGTCTGCTTGGTTTTGCAAAAGAAATATGGTCTGAACTATTAGCTCTCAAAGAAAAAGAATATGACTAAAATAACGAAAAATCCGTGGTTGGGATTGAAATCTTACGAGGAGGATGATAAATTATTCGGAAGAGACAAAGAGACATACGACATCGCCAATATAATAGTCAATGGCTTCAATTCTATCATCTTCGGCAAATCAGGAATTGGTAAAACATCGCTTCTGAAAGCAGGAGTGTTCCCATTGCTGCGCTATGAAGACTTCCATCCTATATATATTCGCCTTGAGTATGATAATACTACATACGATTCAAATTTGTATTATCTGTCACAGATTGAGAATGCGATAAAGCAAAGCGCAACTGGAGTTACCATAACAACCAACTCGGAGCATAAGTGTATAACAACATTATCTGATATATTGGACAAATATAATTATACTACAACGAGAGGAATCAACCTGACTCCTGTATTTGTGTTTGATCAGTTTGAGGAATTATTCTCTCTAAACGAGCCAAAATATCACCATAGAATCACTCGTGTGTTTCAAGATTTATCATCGATTCTCAACGGAAACTCAATTCCCAATTACCGTATCGTTATTTGCTTAAGGGAAGACTATTTATATTGCATAGAAAAATATAGCGATTCTATACCTGCTTTAAAACGCAATCGATATTGTCTACAGGATTTGTCGAAAGATGAGGCTTACGAGGTTATAACAAAACCTGAAAAAGACTTATTAGGTAGCGACGTGGCCAATAAGATTTTGCTAAAACTATCATCTAATGGGAAGAATGAAATTAATGCGACAATGTTGTCTCTTTATATGTCGCAGTTATTTGACAAAATGGTCACATTAGGGGTTAGCACAATCACTTCAACTATTCTGCTTCAATTCGGAGATGATATCATCTCCAGATTCTACTATGACTGCATAAAGGACATTTCCCCTAAATCAATTGATTATATTGAAGAGCATCTCGTTACTTCAGGTGGATATCGACATAACATCCCCTTGGAAGATGCTCTGGCGGCCGGGGTCCAGTATTCAGAAATGCAGATTCTTAACAAAAAGAGAATTATTAATATCGAGCCAAGACACAACAATATTAATTACATCGAATTCACACACGATGTATTATGTCCAATCATAATCAAGCACCGAAATGAACGCTATATTAGAGAGGAGGGGAAACGATTCAGACAGAAAATAGTTGAAATACTGTCGCTATTTATTATAGTATCATGTATCACCGTTTATTTAACTTACCAACATAAAACACAGAAACTTAAAAACGACTTACATGAAAGACAGATTAAAATGGAACACGACAAGAATGATTCAATTAATCTGCTCAATAAGCATCTTCAGATTCAAAAGGACTCTATTGAATGGCTATATACTTCCTCACAAAATAGCCGAGATTCTTTAGCAGAACTATATGTAGAAAAACAAAAGCAGGAGAACGAGTTACATATGGCATATATCAAGTTGAAAGAAAAGGATGACTCTCTTAGGAATGAATATTCTCTTTTCCAGTCGATTAAGAGCAATCAAATCGAGGCTCTCAATCAAACAATTATAGAGTTAAACAACAAACTACACGAGAAGGATAAGACCACTAAAGAAATGAAAGAGTTTGGACTATAACACGTAACACGATGAAAAGAAAACAATACCCGATATTCATTTCATACCGTCATAGTGACACGGCGGACAAGGCTGAGCACTTGCTGTCGCTTTTGGAAGCGGCAGGGTATAAAAATCGAGTGAGTTTCGACAGAGAGAATCTGGACGGGAGATTTGATTTGGAGATACTCAGACGATTGGACACCTGCACAGATTTCATCATTATACTTGGTACCGAAACTCTTGCACATTTTAATGACGAAGAGTTCGAATGGTATGAAAAATTGGCGACTTGCGACATTGATTCTTTTCCAACCCTTGAAAATGAATTCTTGGCCGAGAAATGTATACTACGTATGAAGTCCGGAAAAGAAAGCCGAGAGGCCGACAAACATATTGACTTTGTTCGTCTGGAAATAGCCAGGGCGATTGTCGGAGGGAAAAATGTCATCCCGGTAGTGCCGGTCAACACTGATGAGTATAATTTTGATGACCTTTCCCTACCTAAAGACATCCAACTGCTCAACAAATACCAGGCTGTAAAGTATCAAGATAGTAAGAATTTCCTATTCAAGGATGTCCTTGATAGAATACTCAAAAAACTAAAAACACCCATTAAATATCATTTGCTCAAGATCGGTAGCATTTCATTGTTTGTCTTATTGGTCTTACTGAGTGCCATAAGCCTTGTCAAATGGAGTTCTGAGAAGACTCTGTTCCATCAGCTAAAAACCCAAACTGATTTCGAGAGATTCAAAAATGGTACATGGTTCTTTACGAGCCAGTGTTCCGACAGTATCAGACTATTCCATGGTCTAAAAGGTACAAACTATATTCCTATAAATGATTCTGAGCATACAGGAAGGAAAGACTCCATTCTCGTCAGATGGGATGACAAGTGTTCACTTAATCAGATAAGAGCATTGAGACGTATTATCAATAACATGATGTTTATCCCCAAAGGTTCTTTCACAATGGGTTCTGTCCGAATCGAAGGACATCTTAACACACCACACCTTGCGAACATAACGAGTGACTTCTATCTCGGAAAGTTTGAGGTTTCAGAACGAGAATGGAGCACAATCATGAACAATTCGATTGATGGGAGAGAAGAAATGCCCAAAACAGGAATATCATGGGATGATTGCATTGAATATATCAACGCACTTAGAGTCATGACAGGCATGAAGTTCTCCATGCCAACAGAAGAGCAGTGGGAGTACGCCGCAAGCTTCCCTCTTAATGAGACTCCGCTATATGCCGGGAGCAATAATCCTGATGATGTCGCCGTTTATAACGCAAATGCACCACAGAGAATAGGGACAAAGAAGCCTAACGAACGAGAATTGTACGATTTGTCAGGCAATGTCGCAGAATGGTGTTATAGTGACGACATAGGTAAGAAACCAATTCGTGGAGGCTCATTTCTTTCGTCCGCTGACGAAATCACTGTAACATTCTCAGACAAGGCGGCGGGCAAGAGTGATGCCATCGGACTGAGGTTATCGTTAATCAAATAGTATCTAAACGCATGAGACGTTTCTTTATCATGTTTATAACCAGCACCCTCTGTTTCACGGCATTCGGACAGAGTAAGGATTTCAACAACGTGTTCGATGCTTGTAGGATGGCTCAGTCTTCAATGGCTGATGGCGAGGGAAGTAAAAGTGAAATAAGAGAGGCATCCCGTCTATTAAGTTCTGTAATCTGGAGACCTCTGACTCTCGAGCCTCTCAATACGGAAGGAGAGGCTGATATTAAAGGACATCTGGTGTTCACCCCGGAGTTCTTTGAAGCCGTGTCAAATGGTAAGCGGAAAGTCTATGATATGGCCAAGAAATATGCAAGGGAACACGAAAAGGACAAGATGCGTGGGGACGATAAAGTGCTGATGTGCACAAAGTGTATAGGTGCCAAGCAGACTGTAACTTATCGTATGAAGCACTATCATCCTCAGGTCAGAGTGGCCGCTGTTGCCGAGGTCAACGGGATGGTCAACATTAAGGTTTGGGTTAAAGACACAGCCGGAAACTTGTATGAAAAGAAGTCAACAACAGACGAATATAAAGGCATGCCGTACAGAAAGTTAGACGAACTGACGATACCCATGGATTGCAATGACATCGTTTATATAACCGTTGAGAACAAATATGATAAGCCACGCAGTGTGGCTATTATCGTTGACAATAAAACCGTCGAACAATGAAACGTTTCTATTTACTAATCTGCGGTTTGTTGCTATCCACTATGGCACTTGCGCAAACAGAGACAGCAGTCCGGTTGTACCAAAAAGCCACAGCTGACCGAACAAAGACAGAGCAATTTCTGCATCAGGATTTCTCTGCAATTGATTCTACATCCATGCATGATCTGGCTGTGTTGTTCTATAGGAGCAATGATTATCTTTCCGCTGGAACGTGTTGGGAAATCGCGTTACAAAAGGTAAAAAAACACGGGAAAGCCTACGAGCAAATTTTGAACGCATTGTCCTCGGCCTATGCCCAATTAAATGATCCTCAAAAGATTGAATGGCTGGCTGGAGTGATAGACGAGCATAATAAGCAGGACTTGAAAAAACCATGTAATGACTACAAATGCAAATTGGAGCGTGCGCAATATTATGCCGTACAAGGTGATGAGTTGAAAGCAAAAACTTACATTAAAGAAAGTCTTGACCTATGCCAGACAGAAGAGCAACGCTGTGAGGTTGAAGAGACCTACGCCAGAATTCTCTTCGACCTACGTGACTTTCTTAGTTGCGCACAATACTACCTTTCTGCGTCCAATCGTTGGAAGAAAATAGGAAGTAATCCCCTTCACATGGGAACCGACATTTACTGGGCGGCGCAAAATTACATGTTGGCGTCAAGATACGAGGATGCTGAGAAATGCTCCAGATTAGCCATGGAGTGCTTCAAAGAACAGAAAAATGAAACAGATAAGAAATTATACCTGATGAGTGTCTTGAGCCTGGGTGATGCGCTTTTTTGCCAGCAAAAAAATGAAGAAGCGCTTGTCGCTTATCAGACAGAAAAGGATGGCTATGAAGCGTGGATGCCTGACAGCGAGAAACATGCCGACGCTTTAAAGGACATGGCTAAAGTTGAGGTAAGGTTGAAAAAGTACGAAGAGGCCAAGAAACATTACCAAGCAGCGCTGGACATTTACAAGGCCCTGAATATCGACAACAAATATTCCGACACATATTCACTGCTAATGATTTGTCTGCGTAAAGCCAACGAAAATGATGCGGCGGATCAAATGGAGCAAGTGGCGGAGAACAATAGGAAAGCAGTGTATCGTAGACTGTTGGACAATGAGTTGCCATCACTTGAGACCACAAGAAAGTATCTTGGTTCAATGACCTATACAAATTCATTAAACACGATAGCTGAATGTTACTTCGGGATAAATGACTATGACAAGGCGGCGGATTATTTTTCACTCTATTCAGAGAACTTGCGGAACATGCTTCGTGAACGTTTTGCCATGATGACAGAAAAAGACAGGAAACGGGTTTGGGACGAGCAACAACGAAACATTGATAATTTCCGCTTTGACATTGCTGTTCTACCAGACTCAGTCAGCCACATGATGCAACGATTTACTCCGACTTTTTATGATTTGGAACTTCTCTCAAAAGGCATTTTGCTCAACTCAAACATTGAATTTGAGAAGGTTCTGAACAGCCAGCCGAACGAACGATTGATTGAAATCTACAGACAGATCAAGATCAATCAAGATGAAATCGAGCGTCTTCAGACTTCGGTATCCGAAGTTAATCTTGACAAAACACTCAACCTCAAGCAAAAAAACGTCCTGTTGGAAAAAGAGCTTATGCTGGGATGTTCCGAAATTAAGGACTACACTGAATATCTTTCATACACATGGAAAGATGTACAGCACAATCTTAAGGACAACGATGTCGCTATCGAATTTACCATGGTGCAGTTGTCTCCATTAGACAAGGATTCATATTTACTGGCTCTTGTTCTGACATCAACGGGAGAGCCTGTTATGGAGTTGGTAAGCAAACGCGACATTATCTACAATATGGAGCAGCAATTCAACCTCTACGACAATCCTATATTCTTCAGAAAGTTTTGGGGAGGTGCGTTACTAAAACATATTGAAGGGAAGAAGCGAATATTCTTTGCATCAAATAACATGTTGAGTAACATTGCCATTGAATACTTGAAAGACGGTGACAAACCTTTCTTTGAGACACACGAAGTCTACCGCCTGTCTTCCACAAAAGAACTTTGTCGTCACTACCAGACATCTTCGAATAAAACACTCTGTCTTTTCGGAGATGTCGATTATGACACGAACACAAAAGCGAAAAATCGTGATGATTTCGGAAGTTTAGAGTTTTCTAAAGCAGAAATTAATGGCATTTCGGATTGTATGAGAAAGATATTCAAGGTAAAGGTATATGATGGGCGAAATGCCTCCGAGCAGAATTTCCGATCGCTCTCTGAAAATTGCCCAGCTATACTCCACATCGCTTCACATGGAAAATATACAGGAGACAAAGGTCTTACTGCCGATGAAGCCATGAACTACAGTTTCATCGCACTGTCCGGGATAAACCTTTTCGACCAAAAGCAAGATAACGACGGAAAAATCACCGCTGCGGATGTCGCGACCATGAATCTTCGTCAATGCGATATGGTGGTACTCTCCGCATGTCAAACCGCTTTGGGAGGTCAAGGGGCTGATGGCATATTTGGTCTGCAAAGAGGGTTCAAAAATGCCGGCGTCCATACTTTGATGATGTCTATCAAGCCCGTTCACGATGAGTCAACCGCCAAGTTAATGGTCTCATTCTACCAAGGACTCGCAAAAGGATTCTCCAAACGCAAGGCTCTTGCCAATGCACAAAAACAGTTAAGAGATCAGGGATACACACAAGGAGATCATTGGGCACCATTCATTCTTTTAGATGCGCTTGAGTAATAGCATAACACATTGACGATGACAGGAACAGAGATAGTAGCAACTATTATTGAGCATGATTTAACTGTAACTGCGCGGTTCTTCGATAGAGCGTATTGCCCGCCGGTTAGCAGGAGATCTTAATAAATTATGGCTGTTTTTAATACGACAAAGACTGTGATATTACGATTTATGAAATTCAGCATAGCAAATTTACTAGCATTATTGTTATTATCATATGGATGCGATCATCCACTATATACAAAAAATTTCCATGATGATAATTTAATGGATTGGCAATACTGTAAGTATAAAGATCATATTGATATACGTATCAATGAAAAGACACTATTCTCGGAAAAGTGCGATACTGTTCTTACTGTATCAGACGAATATAACACAGCATTCATTTTATTGGACACAAGTAAAAATGAAAAGACGTATCGTTTTTTCCATCAAGATGGCCACCCAATTATGAATAAATCAATGTGCAACTACAAGATTATTTGCGATAAAATAAGTGGGCATAAATATTTATGTTTTGGAGATAGTGAATATTCTGGAGTATATGGAATTAACGGTAAAGTGGTTGTCCCCTATGGAGAGTGTAATAACTTTTATGTATACCCAAGCGAATTTGGGTTCTTACTTCTTGATGGTAAGATCTCAACTGAAGACCCTGAAGAATATCTTCATAAAATATACGACATAGACGGTAATCAACTAGTGTCCTGTTTGTGCTGGGATGTTGATCCTGTAATAATTCATAGTAACTTTTGGGAAGGATATCAGGATGATTGGGATACCTCTTCTATCGCTGATGTAAAAATTGTGGGATACATAATCAGCAATAAATCTCGAAAAAAAGGTGTGTTGAATTCCAAAGGACAGATGATTATTCCTATAAAATACGATTATGCCAAATTATTGAATACTTCCAAAAATTTTTCTCATTGTTTGTGGGAAACTTCGTGCGATGACTCTGATCGTGTGTATGTATATAATACGACAGGAATGAGAATATATACCTATAATGATGTGGAATACGTCCTTGACGATGACTATTCAACATCAAAGTATTTTGTCCATGGTAAATGTGATAGTGGGAATGCCGATGACTTGCTATGGTTATCTGTAATTGACTATCAGTCGGGAAAAGAGATGGCCATAGATACATTAGGAAATGAGATTATCCATTATCAGAAGAATACGTTGCGTACATACAATGGTGTATTCCAGAAATATATAAAAAAAAGGGATGACTATTCTTTGGATAATTATGTTGACTATGAATTTCCAACATTCAAGAAATGGTATGTTAATAAAATGGGGCTATCATATTTCATAGAGTTCTATGATCACGATGACTATATTATGGTAGATGGGTGTAAATATGAGAAGTCTGGATACCATAATGGCTTTGCCACATATGAATATAATAGTTGGGGAAATGTTAATAGTTACATCTATATTGGATCGAATTATCAAGCTTATGATGTTATGAGAATGTGGAGTCCCTATTCGGGGACCTACACTTATGATTTCGATAAAATGACAAGCAACAAGGAATATCAGATAAAATCTTATAGAGATGATGATTATAATACTTCCATCGCTAATTCAAATCCAACAACTCAAATAAATAATTCACCAGAATATGATTCTGACTCCAAATGGAGCCAATACTATTTAGACAATTATAAGCGTAATGAACATATTGTTGAATCAAACATCGGGACATTACGCACGTTACAAGCTGATAATAATCCCAATGGTACAACAACATACTCAATTAACACAATCAAACAAAGTATCAAGGATGCCCAAAGGACAATGTATAATCTTAGAAATGAAGCACTCAGCAAAGGAATAAGTATCCCAGCATCATATTATGAAACGTGTTTGTATTAACTCCGTGTTACTTTTATCCAGTAGTTTATATCATAAAGGCAATGTTAAAATATGTTGATAGCGATCTGCATAGCGATTCTTTTGTACCGCATCATGGGCTAGGATATTCGTTAACTTATGGATATGCTTGTGAAGAGGTTGACAGAAAGGAGAAAAATCCAACCAGAGAATCACCCTTGACCAAGTTGTTAAGAATGGGTTTCATCAGGTGAATTGGCGTTTAGACGGACAAAGAGCTCCAAAACGGAGTTTTCTCCGGGGAGATGGGGTATGGAGGACAAGTGATAGATTCCGGAGGGAGAATTACTCTATATAAATATACAATAAAAGGAATATATGAAATGACAAAACCACCAAGATCTGTGAGGCTGAGCCAGAAGCTGGCAAGCCTGATTTTGGAAACTGAATAATCTCATAAAATTTAACATTCTTATGCACTTTAGGATTGCGATCAATGACAAGTATTTCGTTCTACGGTTTTATGTCACCCGTAAGCACTCTGCGGCACCCTTGGGAGACGAAAAGCCAGGAAATCGTTTCCCAAGAGTGTATGATACACTCTTGGGGATCAAAAGAGGCCGGAAATGCTGCCGATTGGATCAAGCGCAAACCTAATAGAGCATAATCCCAAATTTAAAATGTACCACAATGAAAAAGATTTACGTTCTCATGTTATTCGCCTTGATGGCAGTTGCGTCTTGCGAAAAATACGATGACAGTTCCATCAGGAATGACATCCAGAAATTGGATGAAAGAGTCTCAGCGCTTGAGAAATGGCAGGGTGAGGTGAACCGGAACATCGCATCACTACAGACAATTGTCGAGGCGTTGAATGGCCGGGACTATGTGACAGATGTCACGGAAATCAAAGATGACGAAGGCTACACCGTAGGATACAATGTTCATTTTAACAAAGGCGGCTCAAAAACCATAACATTTAATGTTAAAGATCCATCCATTCACATCCCTGTCATCGGAGTGAAAGCCGGACCGGACGGAATTTACTATTGGACGCTGGATGGGGAATGGATGCTGGATGGTGCCGGTGAAAGAATCAAGGCTTCGGCATCTGACGGAACCACGCCTAAATTAAAAATCGAAAACGGTTATTGGCTTGTTTCCTATGATAACGGTAAAACGTGGAATAAGCTTGGCGCAACGGCATCAGATGGCAAAGACGGTGATAATGGAAAGGATGGAGTTGATGGGAAGGACGGCAAAGACGGCAAGGACGGTATCACTCCGAAGTTAAAGATTGAGGATGGGTTCTGGTTCGTATCCTACGACAATGGAAAGACATGGGAGAAATTAGGAGCCGCCGAGCACAAGGGGGCCGACGGGAAAACTCCTGAGCTGAAGGTCGAGAATGGATTTTGGTTCGCCTCCTACGACAATGGAAAGACATGGGAGAAAATCGGCCCGGCGACTTCTCCGGACTCCGGTTCAGGTGCTTGCATATTCAAGAAAGTGATCGTGTCTGACTCATACGTCACTTTCGTCCTTGCAGATGGTACAAGTTTCGCCCTTCCGGTTGGAGAAGAACTCTCCATCTCATTCACAAGGTTGGATTCTGGAGCCCTTACCCCAAATTCAAAATCAAAAATCAGGTACAAGGTCACGAGCCCTTCCGAAAGAATCGACATCGAGGTCATCGGCTCTTCTGACCTCACTGCTGAAATTGATGCGGATGACTCTTCAAACAAGACAGGAATCATAAAAGCCTACACTGGTGAGACTGTAGGCAGCCAGCCTAAAGTGGTGGTACTCGTCAGCAACGGGAGCAAGGTCATAATGAAAAGCATCCATTTCGAGAAAGAGGGGCTCGAAATAAATGACAATTCATTCAAAACTGTTGATTTCGAAGGAGGTACAGTCTCCCTTGAATTTTTGACGAACATTGAATATGACGTTGTCATCTCAGACAACGCCAAGGCATGGATCAGCAGGCTTGACACTCGTTCCCTTACGAAGCATACTCTTCAATTCGCGGTTTCTGAAAACTCTGGAGAGGAAAGAACCGGAACAATCACCATACAAAGCCGAACCAGCTCACAAAAGATAGTTTACACCATCATTCAGAAAGGAATATGTTCCCTGACATTACCTGATGGCAATGAATATATGCCGTGCGGTGGCACGCTCACATCTCAATATCCATCTGACGATCCATCGTCCAATGGTCTGGACAAAATGGTGGACGGAAACACTAACACTTCGTTCAAGATAAGCGGCAAGTCATCTTTCGATTTGATTTGGGAGGGTAACGAAGCCAAGTCGTTTAAGAAATATTATCTGCATTTCGGGCCGAAAAGCGACACCAGACCGGACGGAGTTGAATTGTTCGGGTCAAATGACGGTGTCGCATGGAATCACATCATTGGAATAAAAGGGAGCAAACTCTTTCTTCTGGACAGTGACTTCCCTACCAGTACACAATTCAAATTCATTAAACTGAGAATCAACAACACCGGGAACGCGGAAACAATCACCATCGCGGAGTTCCACCTGATTGGAAGAGCCAATGAATATTCCTCGTTTGATGATGTCGTGGCGAATGGCTCCTCATTCACCAACACGACATCAACTCCAATGGGTAGGCACTACGCCAACAAACACGTTACCACAGAGGCGGACAGAAAATGGTTGAGCACAGCCAGCAATGAACCAAACACATTACCGTCCGCACCTTCATACTCTTGGAGAGAATACACAGTCAATCTCTACCCTTTCGGCGAACCTGTGCCAGCCGATGTAAACCAACATGGCATCGGAGACTGCTCAGCCTTAGCCGTTTTTGCGGAAATGGCTTATCAATATCCTGACTTCATCAAATCAATCATCAAGGACAATGGCGACAAAACCTATTCCGTGAATATGTTTGATCCTCAGGGAAAAGAAGTTACCGTCACCGTCCAATCCACCTTCCTTGGCAACGACAGCGGTATGGGAGCCGCGACGGGAAAGAAAAACGAACCGACCTGGGCATCAGTCCTGGAGAAGGCGATAATGAAATGGAATTACATCTATAAAGTGAATCCAGACATCAATGGTATCGGCAGCGAGCACGTCGCTCCGCTGTTCACAGGCAACGGAAACAGCTTTGCATATTCACCTAACACAGTGTCGGCAGACAATCTGAAGTCCATAGTCGACTTGTGCTTAAAGGAAAACATGATTGTGATCGGAGGTTTCAATATCGGTGGTCTGTCAGTTGGAGGTTTCCAGACGGTCACGGCTCACGCATATTCATTCATGTACAGCAACAACTCAAGCGCACTGTTCTCCATGAGGAATCCTTGGGGCTACAGTCCTGGCAGCGATGGCAAAGAGGACGGAATCCTGAACATAGTCAATGACGGGATAGTTCCTCCTACCATCGACCTGCGTATCATATACCCTGGCGCCGCTGAAAAATATGCGAAGAAAGACCTTGGGCCTTATCTGCCGCCAAAATGGTAGATTCGTTACCCAAAGCTACAAAAGTAAATGAATATGTTGATAGCGGCCTGCATAACAATCCTTGTGTACTGCATCTTGGGCAAGGATATTCATTCACTTCTGGAGGACAAATGATAGATTCCTGAGGAAATGTCACTCAATATATAAAAAGGAAAGACACCATAATAACCCTAACGGATGAGCATAATGAACAGAATCAAGACGT
>CAKULN010000014.1 GCA_934667175.1 uncultured Bacteroidales bacterium
AGGCCATCAGGCCATTGGTTGAAACCCTCGCGCATGACGCGCGCACGCAAGGGTGAATCATTGTCAAAGTCAGGAAAGGCACAAGGGCGAGACTGACGCCAACATTATAAGCATTGACAAGGAGAAGAAATCTTTTGATGACATAAAGACTTACAAAGATCTGAATCTGTTCATTGACCAGAAGTTTGACGCGCGAAAGCATAATTACATTCTGATTGACGAGGTTCAGGACATCTCGGAATGGGAAAGGACTGTAAGAAATTACAGGACTGAGGATAACACAGACATCATTGTCACAGGGAGCAATTCTTCAATGCTTTCCTCAGACCTTGGCACCATCATCGGAGGGCGGTATGAGGAGATACATATTCATTCATTGAATTATAGGGAGTTCCTGCTGTTCCATAATTTGGAGGACAATGATTCTTCCTTGTCATTATTCCTGAATTACGGCGGACTTCCTGGCTTGAGCAGGGTGGGAATTAATGATGACGAGCATTGTTGGGAATATATCAGCGGGGTGTATAACACGGTGATGCTCAAGGATGTCATTGAAAGGCACGAGATCAGGAACCTGCCGTTCATGAATAATCTGGTTCGTTTCCTTGCGGATAATGTTGGAAAACTGAATTCTGCGAACAGTATCGCCAGGACGATGAAATCCTTGGGGCAGAGTGTGTCCACACGGGTAGTTCTTGAATATCTTGGCTACTTCGGAGAGGCTTATCTTCTGTACGATGCCCCGAGGTTTGATATTCATGGGAAAAAAGTGTTTGAATCCAATGACAAGGTCTATTTTGAGGACATCGGAATCCGGAATTTCATCGCTGGAGGGAACCGTGAGCAGGACATCGAGAAAGTTTTGGAGAACGTTGTCTATAATCAGTTGGTTGGTGACGGGTACAAGGTTCAGGTCGGCCAGCTGAGGGTAGGAGAGATTGATTTCGTGTGCACGAAAACGGGAAAGACAGCCTATGTCCAAGTCTCTTATCTAATTGCCGACGAGGAGACGAGAAAGAGAGAGTTCGGGCGCTTGGAAAGTATCAATGACAACTATCCCAAATATGTCATATCCCTCACGCCTTTGGTGAAAAGGAATGATATGAACGGAATAACTCATCTGGGACTCAGGGAGTTCCTGATGAATGGACTTTAGCGGAAATCTATCTCAGGGGATTGCTCGGTGGCGCTCTTGCGGTTGGCGTATTTCCGGAAGGCTTTCTCTCGGGTTTTCTCCAGCCGGTCCCTCAGCTTGTCCTCTGTGTTCCGTGACAGAGACGGGAAGCGGCTCTTGAGCGCTCTCAGTCGATTGTTGATGAATGCGTCTATGTGTCTGGACTTTTTGTCCTCGTAGATTTCGTTGAAGCAGATCATTATCCCTGTCTCGATGGCGTCGCCCAGCTCATCGTTGACAGTCGAGCCGAGCATCTTCATTGTCGAGGATGTGTTTATGTAGGAATTGACAAGCGGAGGGATTTGTGTACCTAGCCTCTTGACTGCACTTTTGAGGAGCCGGTAGTCTTTTCTTAGGTCATCCTCGCTCAGTATCAGGTCCATAAGCAATGGATTGTCAGTCACCTTTATCGCATTGTACGGGGTCACAAGGCCGTTTGGATCGCTGAAATGTTTTTCCAGAAACCGGATTATGAGGTTTCTGGCTGTGGCGTTGTAAGAAGGGTAGATTGTCATCTTGCCGAGAAACCAGATTATCCCAGGGTGCTCCAGAATCACCGAGGTGATCCCATCCCAGAGGTTGTCCATCGTGAAGAGCGATTTCGCTCCGGATCTTGAGCTTTGATATTCAGGAGCCACAAAGGATCTGCCGAGCTCCATCACGTGCGGGAGGTATTCTTTTATGAATATGTCGCTGTAGCGGTAAAGGTGGGAAGATGTGATGTCGGGCTGGCCGTCCTCCTTGAGTCTGATGTCCGGTCCGAGGATGTAGCGGTAGCCTCCTATGATGGCCTCTGCGTCCGGGTCCCAGACTATCAGCTGTTTGTACGGATTGTCCATCGTGTCGAATCTGTCCAGATCCATGGAGAGGCCTGAGCTGGCTCCCGCCATCCTGTAGGCGGTTTCCCTCAGACGGCCAATCTCTTTCACGATGTTCGGTGAGTCCTGCCAGGTCACGACATAGAGTTCGTTACCCCCTTTGTTCGTGTTCCCAAGCTTTTTCCGGGAAGTCAGTTCCTCTTTTATCAGCCGCGTGTCTATAGGATCTATTATTCTTTCCATTATTTTGCTTTGTTCGAAATGTTCTTTGTGGTGATAATTCTTCAGACAAATCAAAACAGATTTTATTCGTTGATGTTCTCGCTGTCCCATTCCAGGCGATAGACTTCGTCCCTTATCCTCTCAGCCCACTGAAGAGGGGAGAGACCTCCATCCATTTCAGAGGGAGAGAAAGGTCTGCCGAACATTATCCTGAACCGTTTGTGCTTCGCGCGGTACAATTCATCCGGAAGGAGCATCATCCCGATGTTGAATCTGATTCCTAGCCATTCACGTATTGATTCAACACGGTAGAACCTTTTCGAGTTTTCCCCGAAGAATCTGACCGGCACAATCCATCTTCCGGTCGCAACGCTTTGGCTGACAAAGGACTTGCTCCAAGCGGTGTCTTGAATATGCCCGTTCGTCTTTCGCGAGCATTTCCCGGCGGGGAACACCAGGATGTCGTCATCGCTCTCATAGATTGCCTTGACCTGAGCCGGAAGATTCCTGTTTTGTCCGCCCATCTTGTTGACCGGTACCGACAGCGAGGCGATAGGCTTGATATTCATTAAAAAATCATTCACAAGCAGCCGGACAGGCTTTCCAGTCCTCTCGCTGATGACTCCAAGCAGCGCTATTCCGTCAACTCCTCCGAGCGGATGGTTTGACGCGAAGGTCAGTCTGGTCGTGCATACGGCGTCAAGATTCTCAAGTCCCCTGACGTCAATCTTGACATCAAGATATTCAAGGCATTTCCGGCAGAATTCTGTACCTTCATAACCTTGCGTCAGAAATCCGTTGATAAAATCCTGATGGATGAATCGCTCCATCCATCTGACCAGGAACCGAGGTATGTCTTTCCCAGTCCTTTCCCTGACAATCTTGCCTATGTCAATCGCATATTCTGAACAGTCCCTCTGCATCAACTCATTTTTTATTTGCAAAAGTAATCAATCTTAAGAATAGTTATACTTATTACAGTAAAATATCTTACGTTTATTGATTATTGCCTATCCAGATCTTGCTATGGGGTGTGTTGCCGGAACGATGTACCTAAGGCATCACTCCGCGCGGATGGCGTCTGCCGGGTTGGAATGGGCTGCGTGGAGGGTCTGGAAGAAGATCGAGAGCACAGCGATGAGTAGCGAGACGGCACCGGAGGCTATGAATATCCACGGGCTCAGTCCGATTCTGTACGAGAAGCCTTCCAGCCACTTGTCCATCACGAACCACGAAAGCGGAACCGAGAAGATGAACGAAACCAGAAGCGGGGCGCAGAACTTTGTCAGAAGCAGGGAGAGAACCTCGTTCGTGGTGCTGCCCATAATGCGGCGCACACCGATCTCCTTCTTGCGTTGCCTGATGAAGAACAGCGACATCCCGATGAAACCGAGGATGGAGATGAGCACTGCCACGCCTGTGAATATGCCCACGATCCTCATCGTGTTCTTTTCCTCCTCCAACGAGGCTCTAACCGTAGCGTCCACGCTTTGAACTTTCCAGTCAAGATCCTCGGAGGTCCCGTCAACCTCTTTCACAAGGTCACAGAGTTTCTTCCAAGCGTCAGGTGAGCCATCGGTCTTGACCATGAAGTTCGGATCCTCTATCTCATCCGTGTCTTTGACCGAGATGATGAACGGCTGGTAAGGATCAAGGACATTCGTCATATGGAAATTGGAGAATATGCCGGCTACCTGCGTCGCGCCTCTGTCGTCGCCCCAGTATATGACTGTTTCATCGTCCTTCAGCCCAAGTTTTCCTGCGAGCTCCTCGTTGATGTATTTCACATCGCCTGAAAGGTGGTTGTCCTTCAGAAGGTTGATTCCCATAATGTCGATGAACTCCTTGTCCCAAGTCGTGAGATAGACCAGAAGATTATTCTTGTCCTTGTCCGTGCGGGGGCTCATCGACCGATAGTTGCCGTCAAGGGATGTGCCTGAGAACGAGCCTATTCCCTGAATGAACGGCTGGCCTTTCAGAGCGTTTCTCATAACCTCAGGATTGTCAGCGCTGACGCGGAAGATGTTCTCCGTGTTATAGCCCAGCGGAGCCTTGACCAGATGGTTCATCTGGAGCAGGATCGTTATGGTCGCGGTCATCATCGTCATCGTGATCACATTCTGAAGGATTATGAATATCCTGCTGAGCACCATCTTGGAGTGGTAGCGGAACGAACCCTTCACCACGTCGATCGGCTTGTATTTCGAGAGTGAGACGGTAGGCATTATTCCGGAGATTATTCCGGTCAGGACAATGAACAGCAGACTGACCGAGACTGTGGAGAAGTTGATGTCCCTAAGTATGTCGATTTTTCCTTTGAAGAGCACGGCCATCTTGTCCTCAAGCAGAAGAGCCAGCGCTCCGCCGATGAGGAAGGAGATGAACACCATCAGAGTGGATTCTCCGATCAGCTCCAAGGATATTCCCAGACCATCGCTGCCGAGAAGTCTTCTGGTGGCCATTTCCTTTGCCCTGAAACCGGTGTTTGCCACCGTGAGGTTGATGTAGTTCGTGACCGCGAACATAAGTATCGCCAGAACCACGGCCAGCAATATTCCTAAAAGGCTCTTGTCTCCGGTCTGAAGGCCCGCACCGGTGTTTTGCGGAGCGAACATCAAGTCGTCGAGTGGTATGACGGTGGTCTTTGTGTCACCGTAGAAGTTGAACATAGGGATGCTTTCTGTGCAGTAGGCGGTCAGATCGTCGATCTTGTCGTTTAGGTCGGCTCCCGGTCTCATCATCAGGAAAGACAACGTTGAGCCCAACGGCCCGCTGGCCATCAGGTCGTTGCGGAGTCTGTAGCCGAGTACCTGCGGAGCGCGTTCGAAATTGGCGATGACAGCTGTCTCGTTCAGGAGCACGGTCTTGTCCAGATCCTTGATAACCCCTGAGACGGTGTAAACGAGCGAGCTGTCGTACGGATCTCCATTCTCATCACTTACAAAGACATACCGTGTCCCCTCGATCTGGAGCGACTGTCCGAGGACATTGCCGTCAGGGAACAAGGCTTTGGCAAGAGATTCTGTGACAACGCATTTCTCTGGACTGTCGAGCGCGGTCTCCCGGTCTCCCTGAACCATCTTGAAGTCAAAGAACCTGAAGAAATTGGAGTCCGCGAGCATTATGTTGCCGGCGTTGTCTCCCTGTGACTCCTCATAGATTCTGTCTTCGTGCTTGATCTTCCCGTTGTGCATGTAGACGCAGCAGACATCCTCCACTTCCGGATACCTGTCCTTGAGCGAGTGTGCGCAGTCCGGCCATGACAAGAGATTGTCATTTGTGCCCAGCACATATATCCTTTCATGGTCCTTGTGCCATTTGTCAATGCTGAACTGCCGGTAGGTGTAGTCCCCGATCAGTATAACGAACATCAGCGAGAGTGCCAGCCCCACCACATTGATCACCGCATAGAGCGGATTGTTCTTCAAAAATCTAAAGAAATATTTCATTGTCATGCTCCTTTTCCAAACAAAACTTTGCTTTTATTGGCTTTTGTGGGTCGTTTCGGCAGGCTCAACGACCGTGGTTCGACTATCTCACCAACCATCAACAAATACATCGGGCAACGTGTTGGTCACAATAATAGTCACCAACTTGTTACATTGGCGGTCGTTGAGCTTGCCGAAACGACCGTATGTTAAAAGCGCAATCTATTTCTGTGCCAAAATAAATAAGTAATTGAAATTCAGAAATATCCTTACTTTATGAATATCCCGAAGTGTAAAGAAATTTAACACAGACTGTAAAGAAACTTTACACTTTCCGATGGTCACTTCGACAGGCTCAGTGACCTGCGAATGAAGGATACTTCATACGGTCACTGAGCCTGTCGGACCTTTCGTTTACATTATCTCTATATTCATAGAATATCTCAATTGAAAATATTGGGAATCCTTTGTTGAAAATATTGGGAATTTATATCTTTGCGAGACATTAATTACTTTTGGCTATGTATTACAGCAGACTTGTCGAAAAGGAGATTGAACTGAAACTGAGAACGTCAGGAGCCATAGTGGTTGCAGGGCCGAAGTTTTGTGGCAAAACCACTACCTGCATGCTCTATCAAAAGAGTTTTGTCAAACTAAACACGAAACAGACCATTGCGATGGCTAGAATGAATCCGAGGGGCATCCTGTCTGGAGAGAATCCCAGATTGATAGATGAATGGCAGAAAGCTCCGGACATATGGAATCAAGTGAAGGATGACCTTGATGTCAAGTATGAGTTTGGCAAGTACATACTTACAGGAAGCTCGACACCTGCTGACAAGACGGAAATGCATCATAGCGGTGCAGGCAGAATCGCACCTGTGAGGATGCGTCCGATGAGCCTGTGGGAGTCGAAAGAATCCAAAGGTACGGTTTCACTTAAGGATTTGTTTGACGGTGGTAAAACCTTCCCTTGGGACTTGAATCTGGACTTTCAATTGAATGATGTCGCTCATCTGATTTGCCGTGGCGGGTGGCCGATTGCCGTGTTGGCACCCGAAGATATTGCCATTGAGATTACGAAGAACTATTGGAATGGACTTTTCGTGTTCGATGACTCTGAGAATGACCGGTTTCGCAACAAGAAACCGGAAGTGCTGAGGATGATTGTACGGAGTTATGCTCGGCATATATCCACGGAAGCGGCTCTTGCCACCATAATTGCCGATGTCAGACAAAGTAATGAACGGACAATGGATCATAAGACCTTTGGTGACTATCTGGAAGCACTGAATGACTTGTATATTTTGGAGGATATGGAAGCTTGGAATCCGAATATCCGATCCAAAACATCAATTCGTTCAACGCCTACGCGGCATTTCGTGGACACATCCATTGCCTGCCGTGCATTGAACATTATGCCGGATGATCTGATGTGTGATCTTGAAAGTTTCGGTTTATTTTTCGAGGATCTGGCTGTCCGAGACCTTAGGGTCTATTCTAGTACGCTGTGTGGTGAGGTACGTCACTATCGCGACAATGCTGGTCTGGAATGCGATGCCGTTGTGCATTTGGAGGATGGACGTTGGGGGGCAATTGAAATCAAACTTGGTGGAGACGACTTGATCGAGGCTGGTGCTTCCTCTCTAAAGACGCTCAAGTCGAAGATTGAGGAGAAGAGCGATGAAAACAAGCCATCTTTCCTTTTGGTCCTTACCGCTGTTGGTGGCTCCTACAAAAGAGAAGACGGGGTGTATGTCGCACCTATCAATCTTCTGAAACCATAATAAGCCTAAAATCTGTGGCAGATAACTTGCTGTAAATTAATTAAAAGATCGCTGAAAATGTCACTTCGACAAAAAGGCTGTATAGTGCGAAAGGATGTCACCTTTTCTCTTTACGAACTTTTTGCTGTATTTTTGCAATGCAATAACACAACGAATTAAATCATTAATAGGATGAAAGCGTTAAAAATCTTTACGGTCGCTGCCATGGCGATCATGCTTGCGGCTCCATGCCGCGCCAATGTGTCATCAGAGGCCGCCCCTGCCGCCCAGACTGCATCCACATCACTCACCAAGAACAATGGAGCCGCTGCCGGCAAGGCACTTCTGGCTCTTTACACCCAGTACAAAAGCAACGGAAGTCTCGACATGACCAATGCGACGAACATTGCCAACATGATCACTCTGGCCAATAACATCAAAGGCCTTAAATCTAACGTCAACACAGCCAATTTCGTCAAAGGGTTGATCTCCGGCTCCGGCAAACTGGTCAACACCGGCAACTCAAAGAATGTTCTTGGCAGCTTGACCAAACTTGCTGGGTTGGATCTCTCGTCTTTGCAGACTTCTGCTAAGGCCGCCGCGAAAACCGCAGCGACCAACGCTGCCAAATCGGCTGCCACAGATGCTCTATCAAAAATAGCCTCTTCAAAGGATGCTTCTGCTGCGGTGTCTAATGCCAAAGAGATTGCATCAGCTGCATCAACCCTCAACTCGCTCTTCAAAACCTTGAAGAAATAGGAAATAATACGTGGCGGCTAACATATTGCTAATTAATTAAATAAATGAAGTCCTGGTGTTAAAGTCGACACCAGGACTTCGCTTTTCTTGTTTACTATCAGCACTTTATGTGTCACGGCTCCTTTGTTACTTTTTGCGCTCAAGAAAACGTTCGGCGCGGCCCGGTGTGAGCAGCTCCCACAACGAGGCGACTGTCCAACCAGGTGCGAAAATGTTGTTGTAGAAGCCCTTGCCGTTCCGGCCGTAGTCCCAGTTGGTGTGCTGTACGACCTCCGGATAGTAGCCGGTCTTGGCGACTCCGCAAAGATGGCCCTCGAACGGCAGCAACTGCCTCATTGATGTAGAGATCACCTCAGCGAACTCCCCGAAGCGTTTCTCTCCGTAATTGTCCGAGAGCCATCTCAGTACATCGGCGAAATCGAACACAAACACATCGATGTGATTGTTCTCCACCGAGACGTTGCCCCAGCCCCTGGACTTGAATCCGAGATCTCCGAGCATCTGTCCCTGAGCGAACGGAACATCCCACGTGTAGTACCAGGATATTGCGAAATACGAGGCCTTGCGGGCCAGATCCGCATAGTGGTCACGTTCTTCCCCGCTTGTGGCCAAGGCAAGGTAATAGACAGCCGTGGCTGCGTACAGGGACGCTTCTTTGTCCTCACAGTTGGCGTCAAGAGTCGATGAGAAATAGTCAGCCTTGCTGATCAGATCCTTCTCAAGGTAATCCACTGTCCTCTTCGCGCTTTCCAGATATCTCTTGTCCTTGAAGTACTTGTAGCCCATCACCAACGGCAGAGTCGCTGATGGCGTGCTGCCGGTTGAAGGGTCAACCACTGAGAGGTCATCCTTGAACTTGCGAGGGAAACTTCCGTCAGGATTCTGGATTCCAAGGAAAAGATCGAGCATATTCTTGATCTTCACCTCCCATTCCTTGTGCTGCCTTCCCTGACGCTTCTCATAATCAAGGTAGTAGAGAATGGCATAGATTCCCTCTGACTGTCGGCGTATGGAATGAGTCTCTTTCGTCTTTCCGGACGGGCAGTAGATGACCTCCTCGAAGAAGCCTGCCTGGGAGAAGCCATGCGCAAGGTAGGAGTCGAAGATGGAACGCGCCTGCTCCGCAAGCCTTTTATCACCAACCGCTTCGGCATATTCAAGGGCATTGAAAGCATTCAGCAGGGTTCTTCCAACGAAGCCGATCTCCGCTCTCTGCGGACTCGCGCAAGTCGCAACAACCATCTCAGGACTCGCATAATAGTTCACCGGGGTGGAAGCGACATATGAGTCAAGAAAATAGCGGCTCATCGTCTTCTTCATGAAATCCACTGAATATGTTTCCTCGACCTTCTGCGGGCGGTAGGTGTCGTAGCAGTACCTCCATGTCTTGCTGACACAGTCGGTGAAGTCCACTGCCTCTCTGCCGGTGATTTCCCATTCCAGAATGACGCTCTCCCCGGCATTGAGGTGCTGGAAGGCCTGGACAGGTGGTGCAAGGGTAAGTTTTCTTATGTAGGTCTTAGGTTCCTCTCTGTAAGGGAATCCGTACCTCAACGTTGTTTTCCCGTTTTGATTCACAAAGCCTGTGTAGCCGATGGAAGTCTTGCCGGAGACAATGACTTCGCCCTCTTTGTGGGTGGTCAAGGCCTCGGAAGTGAACTGATCTTTCCTTATGACGGAGTAGCTTTTCCCGTCCGATGGGCAGAAGACAGCAGTGAGCGGTGTGCTGAGCCGGTCTTCCCTCACGATCCAACTGTCAGAAGTGTGGAAAGAAGGTGCGGTCTGGGGCGAGCGAAGATTCTGACGGTACCAGAACCCAGGCATGTAGAACATGTTGTCGGAATGTGCGAGTCCGGTCGCATAGGACTCTCCGTAAGAGAAATTGACATCTTCAAGAGCGGTTATCGCCACCCGTATCGCCTCTCCTTCCGGAGTCTTGGTCTCGCTTCTGAAGATGATGACCGGGAGGCTTTCCGTCGCTGTCAGTGTCTGTTTTCCATCGCCAGTGCTCGCCGCAGTCAATTGATGATGCGTGGCCGGATTGCCGGGAGTCTTCAGGTCCAAGGAATAGGAGAAGGCGTTGTCGTCCAAGACTTTCTCTGAAGTGTCCGCCTGAACATCGAAAGCTCCCGCAATAAGTGCCGTGAACAGCACAGAGATCATTTTTTTGTGCATTTGTAAGTGTATTTTGAGTTTAATGTTTTTGCTCAGAAAGGCTGTCCGTATGGGCAGCCTCTCTGCTTAAATATCTGTTGCCTTGCTCAAACATCCTATTGTTTTATCAGCTGATAAGGTGTTATGATTTCGGATGAATTCACAGACACTTCATATATCCCGTCCACATTTTTCTTGCGTATAAGAGGTACAATACGTGTCTGACGTTCATCGGCCTTGTCACCGGGGCCCCATACATGATAGACATAGTAGAACTGCCCGTCCTTACCCTGAAAGATATCCCCATGTCCTGAACCCTTTTCTCCCACAATGTCACGTCTTATTATAGGATTTCCATCGTATTTTGTCCATGGCCCCATAGGTGATGAAGCTGTGGCATATCCGACGGCATAGTCCATATCCTTGTAATGATTGGCAGAATAGAATAGATAATATACTCCGTCCCACTTCACTACCGTAGGGCCTTCCATTATCTTACTCCTGTCGTAATTGTACATCGTCTCCCAGGATTGTGATATGTCAAGGCATTTGGTAAGGGATTTGCTGTCAATCGTTCCCGTCTCGATGTCGAACTTGGCTGCCCAAATGAAGTTGCCTCCGCCAAAACGTACATGATACAGGTAGTATTGCCCATCGTCATCCTTGAACAGATATGGGTCGATATTGCCTACTGAAGGGTCAATGGCAGTCGCCACATTCTGGGTGAATAGACCTGTGATTTTGTTTGCTTTAGCAATTGCTGTCTTCTCATTTGCGGTATAGAGCAGTCTGTAATCATTCTCCGCAACTTTGAACCACTGAGGAGCCCAGAAGCCCGATTTTCCGAAAGCCGTTCCAAGATCAGGGTTAAGTATGAACCTATAGGTCTCATCTGACCCCGATGTCCATTCTTTCAGGTCGTCAGAGACCAATACCGTGAATCCGTGATTTGACTGGTCGCCTATCTGCGATGTCCCTGACAAATAATATTTGTCTCCGTCAAGGAAAATCGTAGGGTCAGCATAAGAGATCCTCTGTTTTATTACTATCGGAGTCTCTTCGCCACCTTTGTCTCCATTCCCGTTGCCTGAGTTACCACAGGCAACGGAAACAGCGACTGCTGATAAAATCAGAATTTGTGACAACTGAGTCATCATATCCGGATAATTCTAATTGTACCCATTGTTTTGGGTAAGATGGTCAATCTGTACGGCATTTGCAGGTATTGGCATAATCCAGCAATTGTCACCTCCCCATTTGTAGGAATATGTTACCTTTCCCCACCATTGGGTCATACCATTGACGCGCCCGTTGTCATCAGTTGTGGCAAACTTGAGATCTTTCCAAGTCTTCCAGCGCAATTCATCAAAGAACACAACATCTTCGCCTACAAGCTCCCAATGGCATTCGTTCATGATACGCTTTCTCATGTCCTCCTGTCCGGAAACTGTAGTCGGACCATTTGAATTCAACAGTTGTGCGCCAGCTCTCCCTCTTACTTCATTGACCTTCGATACGGCACCAGCAATGTCTCCCTGCTCATTCAAGGCTTCAGCCCACAGAAGCAGAATCTGGCCGTATCGGATCAGAGGAAGGTCTACAGGAGAATAGTTGACAATTATCTCCATGCCTTCACCGACGAATTTGCGGTTGGTGTAATACGCCATTGCCGTGATGTCTGTAGCATAGTCGTATGTCGGACTGTTGAGGGTGCGGTAAGGGAAACGGTACGTATAGTCTATAGGTGTACCGCTGATGCCTCCGGAATATGTGCTGTACGGAGTGACGACTGAGACGGCAAGGCGCGGATCTCTATTTGCATATGCCTTCAGAATCCTTGCTTCGTTGCCAGTCGGCAAGTATTTGCTCATATCAGCCCCATTTGCCTTCGCATTGGCGATCTCCGTGTCTGTGAGGTTGTCGCGATAGAAATACACTGCGCGTGCAGCAGGAGTCATCTGGCTGAATCCAGGAATATAGTCATCCCAGTTAAAGGCACTGCCGTCAGCATTTTCATATGAATCAACAAATCGAGGATTTACGATATAATTGGTCCATCCGAGCCCGACTCCGCTACCGTCATCGGGAAGACACCGGCCACCATAGAAATGGTTCTTCTGATGAGAACTTGCACCATTGTCTGCGTCTGTACATGAAAGCGAGAAAATCATCTCATCACAGTGTTCGTTCTCGAGCTTGAAGAGCTGTTTGTAAGAATCAGCCCCACCTCCTGTGTAAAGGCCGTATCCGCAGTCCTTTACCTTCTTGAAATCGTCAGCGGCCTTCTTCCATTCTTTCTTCCACATGTAGATTATACCGCGGAGAGCGTATGCGGCACCCTTTGTTACATGTCCGTAATTATTGTCATTGGCGCTGTACTTTTCGGGAAGATTAGGGTCATCTATACACAGGTTCAGATCAGCTATGATGTTGTCCCACATCTCTGCCTGAGTGTATTGCTTGGCATCCTTGGTGTCATCTGTGCTGCTCAAAGCCATTGTGTAATACGGAATGTTGCCATAGAGGGCTGTCAGTCTGTAATACCACCATGATCTTAGGAATAGTGCCTCTGAAACCAGCCTTGACTTCTTGGCTTCATCCATTCCGGGAACGTTAGGCATGTTCGCGATTACGTCATTCGCCCTGAATATACCTGCATAATATACCTTCCACCAGACGATGCTGCCTCTGTAATTGGTGGATGAGTTGTTGCCGAGCAATGAGCCGAAATCTCCGACCCAGTTGGCATCAAGATCCATCATGTAGGACCAGCAGTCCCACCATCCGAGCCAGGCATCATTATAGCCGAAGTATAAAACATTATACACCCCGTTTATGGTTTGCTCTGCCATGGTAGGATTATTCCATATGGCTCCGGATGCACCCTGGTCTTTAGGTGTGACATCCAAGTTCACACAGCTGACAGCCAATAGTGCTGTGCTAAATCCCAATGCTATGCGTGAGCATGCGTCCTTAAATATATTTTTCATTGAATATCCTCCTTTTTAGAAAGTAATGTTAATTCCAAAAGCATATTGTCTCATAGGAAGATAGCCGTTTCCAGCCGCCATTTCAGGGTCAAGTCCCTTGAATTTGGTCATAGTAAACAGATTCTCGCCCGTTGCGTATATGCGCAGGTTCTGTATATGAGCCTTGTCCATCCACTTGGAAGGGAACGTATATCCTATAGTCAGGCTCTTTAATTTTAAGTAGTTTCCGTTCTGCAGCCAGAGCTGGCTTGATGTCTCGGTCTGGGCTGTTCCTCCGATTGTGAGCCTGGTTGTCTTGGAAGAAGTGTTGGTACGAGGATCAGTAGGATTCTCTGGATCATAGTAATAATGGTCGTTTGCAACGTCCTTTCCGATACCGTATGTGCGTGTAAGTCTGGTGCTGTTAAGGCTCTGTTCCCACCAGAGAATCTTGAACCCGGCTGCTCCGGCAAAGCTTACCGCGAAGTCAAAACCCTTCCATGCGGCACTTGCCTGTAATCCGTAGTAATACTTTGGCGTGGATGAAGTGCCCTGGAACTCGCGGTCATTGTTATCTCCGTAGACACCATCACCATTGGCATCGGCATAGATGATGTCACCGTACCATATCTCGCTCTTGCCTATGCCTTTTGCAGGAAGGAACTGATACCCTGCGGCCATCATTGCCTTAAGCCAGGCCATATCCTCTTCTGTGCGGATCATACCGTCCTTAGGACCACCGCCAATATTTACTGAACCGTCTGCATTGAAATGACTGCCGTTGCCTTTATAGATGTTCAGCAAATAGTACTCATTTATCGGATGCCCTTCAAGTACTCTGGTGTCACCTCCCGTGGAAACATCACCCAGGTTGGTATAATATTTTTCGTCTTTCCATCCGCGCTCGAGTTTGCCCTTGTATTTTGTGACTTCATTGTGATTCAGGGAGAAGTTTGCTTTTACGCTGTAATAGAAATCCTTCTTGGTGTCCTGCCAGCCTAAAGTGAATTCTGCTCCTCTATTGGTAACCTCGGCTATATTCTGATAAGGAGCCCCAAAGTTTTCCAATGTATTTGTCAGAGACGGCTTGTACAGAATGCCGTCAGTCACTTTGTTGTATAAGTCCACAGTTGCGTTGAGCCGGTTGCCGAGCAATGTGGCATCAATACCGACATTAGTTACCGCTGTGGTCTCCCATTGAAGTCCTGGATTGGAGAACGATGACATTCCGAAGCCGGAGCTTACACTGTTGCCGAATACGTAGTTTTGTACAGAGTACAGTGACTGGTATGCGTAGTAATCGTTGATTGCGCTGTTTCCGAGTTGTCCCCAAGAAGCGCGGAGCTTCAATTCGTCAATTGCGGTGGCATTCTGCATGAATTTCTCTTCGGAAATTCGCCAACCGGCTGAGAACGAAGGAAATACACCCCACCTGTTCTCGGGAGCGAATCGAGAAGAAGCGTCATATCGGACGTTGGCCTCGAAAAGGTAGCGGCCGTCATAAGCATAATTGACTCTGCCGAACCAGGAACGGGTAGCAAGTTCGCGAGAGTAGCCCTTCAGGTATTCAGGTTCTGTCATCGCATTGAAATCTGTCAGCGAAGTGTTGACCATTCCTTTCTTGCAGATGTCGACTTCATTTTTCCACCAGCGGTACTCTTCGTATCCGGCTATGGCAGACACTTCATGCTTCTCATTGAATGTCTGTGCATAATTAACCACAACGTTGCTTTTCCAGCTCTGTTCAAGATTTCTCCAGTTATACACCTTAAATTCCGAAAGTTCGGCAGATGAAGGCGCATGGTTTGTGACGACTCCGGTAAGGAAGTTCATTCGCGGCATGTAGTCGGAATTATATAAGATGTGCTCATTGCTGAAATTGTCATAATAGAAGTTATAGATAATGTTGAAATGCTTAAGGAAATCCACTCTGAGGTAAGGATTCACGTAGAACTTAGTCTGCTTCTTCGATCCCTTTTGAGTATCAATGAAATACAATGGGTTTGTGGCTGATGCGTCTTCTTCTGTTGAAGTGACGGCACCGTAATATCCATTGTAGTAAGGGTAAGTGCCCGGATTGGCTTTCTTCATTTGTATCCCGTTCATTTCATCGACATTATTGCGTTCCTGGTCGGCATGGTATCCCCATGCTCTGATTCCTGCCGTGATGAAGGATGTGATCTTCGACTCAACATTGGTTCTTACGTAATATTTTTGCATGCCTGAGTTGGGGGCGATACCAGGGTTGTTGAGGTAAGTTGTGCTCAGACTGTATCTGGTACGCTTTTCTGAACCAACGACAGACAAGGTATGCTCCTGCATCCATTTCGGATTGTAAACGACATCGTACCAATTGGTATTCGGATATGCCACTTTGTTCGGATATCCTGATTCGGCCAGAGCATCCGGATTTTTCTCTGCTGCTCGCCATGCTTCAATGTTGCTTGAGCTGTATAGAGTTGCAGTGCCGCTTCCGTAGGCTGCCTCATTGAATAGGTCCATGTAGTCTGCGTAGTTTGACACCTGGTGAATCCAGTTCGCCGGGGTGTTGTAAGAGAATTTGCCTGAGTATGTTACATTCAGTTTCCCGTCAAAGTTTCCCTGCTTCGTGGTAATCAGGATGACACCATTGGCAGCCCTATTACCGTATATGGCGCTTGAAGCCGCGTCCTTCAAAATGGATATGTTTGCCACATCGTTCGGGTTGATCTGGTTCATCTCCATCTCCATTCCGTCCACAAGTACAAGGGGACCTGAATTGTTGAGCGTACCGATGCCTCGGATCGAGATCTTTGCACTCTCCTCGTTAGGCTTTGAACCTGTAGTCATGACGTTAAGGCCGGCTGCAGCTCCGGATAGGGCATTTGCGACTGTTGTTACAGGACGGGATTTTGACGATTCTTCGAAATCCACTGATGCTACCGAACCTGTAAGATTGGCTTTTTTCTGAGTGCCGTAACCTACTACCACCACTTCCTTTAGCAGGTTAGCGTCCTCTTTCATCACAATGTTGATAGGATTTCCGTTGAATGCGCGTTCCTCCGTTATCATGCCTGTGAATGAGAATTGGATAATATCGCCTTTCTTTCCAGGCAAGGAGAAATTTCCGTCATAGTCAGTCATTGTTCCTGTTGTAGTGCCTTTGATCATGACACTGACACCGGCAAGAGGTACATTACTGTCATCTTTTACATTACCGCTTATTTTACCCGATTGGGCTAGGATATTCGGGACAAAAGATGAAATCAGCGATAAGATAATAATCACTCTTTTGAACATCTCTGAATCTTGTTTAATTTAGTGTTAATAATAATGTTGTTTTTGTCTGAGGAGACTCAAGTGGCTGTACGTCCGTTGGACTTGAAAAGCCTTCTTCTTTGATCTTCTCACTCATAATGACGGCTTTGCCGTATCGTAACTGATTATCCCATAACTTTATTCTTTTTTTTTATGTTTATTGAACTATTGCAAAAGGCTAGATGTCTGCCTGACTTTTGATTTTTGCAAATTAGTGATTTAATCGTTTTTTTGTTGTTAATTGTGGTTCTTACTATGGCAAAGGTAGCGTCCGCCCCCGCCATTGTTGTAGAACAATCACGTCAATGCTGCAACAAATCTGTCAAAAAGCCTTGCAGGGATGCCTATAGCGAGTCTATGTAGTCTTTAGGGAGCACTCCGAACTGTTTCTGGAAACATTTCGAGAAATACGACGGGGTGTTGAATCCGGTCAGGTAGCAGACCTCGCTGACCCTGCATTCGCCCTCACGCAGCAGAAGCGCGGCTTTCTTGAGTCTCTCCACACGGATGTAGTCAACCGGGGTCATGTCGAGGATCCCTTTCACTTTACGGTTGAGGCTTGAGCGGCTCATTCCGAGTCCGGTCGCAAGGTCGTCGATGTTGAAATCCGGATTCTGTATGTTCTGCGTGACAAGGTTCCTCATCGAGCGCAGGAACAACTCGTCTGATCGGGTCATGGCCACACTGTCGGACTGGACCAGAGGGAGACGCGCGAATGCAGCCCGCAGTTTTTTCCTTCCCGATACCAGATTGCCAGCGCAGGCCTTGAGGTAGTCCATCGAGAACGGCTTCTCAATGTAGGCGTCCGCTCCGATATTCATACCCTGCACTTTCGAGTCCGAATCGGTCCTGGCGGTGAGGAGTATGACGGGAATATGACTGAACTCCACGTCGGACTTCACCTTTCTGCACAATTCCATGCCGTTCATCCCAGGCATCATCACGTCTGAGATGATCAGACTGATGTTGTTGTTTTTCAGCACAGTCAAAGCTTCATTGCCGTCACTGGCGGTAAACACATTGCAAGTGGATGAAAACTGCCGGGCAAGAAACTTCAGCATCTCTGGGCTGTCCTCGACCAGCAGTACGGAGTACCGCTCGTCTGAGTTGACTGACACTTGAGTCTCTGGCCCGGTGCCATCGGTGGTTTCCGGTTTGTCGGAGACTTCGGCACAGGCATATTCATAGGACAGCGGCAGACGCAGGATGAAACTGTTGTCGTCAGTGGAATCATCCACGTCCAAGGTGCCGCCTTGGAGAATGGCGAGCGATCTTGCGAGGGCGAGGCCAAGGCCCGTGCCCTTTGTCGCATAAGAGTCGTTTCGCCTGCATTGGACGAACGGACGGAAGATTTCTTCCCTCATCTCTTCCGGAATCCTCGGCCCGTCGTTGGACACGGTGAACACCAGATGGCCAGAGTCACTGAACAGTTTGACGTGTATGTAAGTGCCTGAATATTTCACAGCGTTGTTCAGCAGGTTCGTGATGATTTTCGAGAATCCGTCCTTGTCGACGTAAGCGGTGAGTGAGTCCGGGATGTCGGTGGTAAGACTCACGTTCTTCCGCTCCGCCATCACCCTGAACCCGCAGATGACGGATTTGAGGATCACTGCCACATCGGTTTTGACGATGTCTAGCCTATAGCCTTTTGACTCGGCCTTCCTGAAATCAAGCAGTTGATTGACAAGCTCAAGCAACCTTTTTGTGTTGCTTTCCACAACATCCATGTCTTCGGTCAGGCTGTCAGGAATATTCTTTGACGAAAAGATGTCATCAATGGTGCAGTTGATCAAGGTCAAAGGTGTCTTGATCTCGTGGGCTATGTCGGTGAAGAAGTTTATTTTCGCATCGTACAGCTCTTTTTCCTTCTTGCGCTCGAACCGTTCCATCTCGTCCATCTGCTTGCGCCTTGCCCGCCGGTGCAGAACGAAAAACGCTGATGCGGCCAAAACGATGGCCAAGACCACATACATTATCTTGGCGAAGACGGTGAGATAGAAAGGAGGCTTGATCACGACATCAAGCGATCTGGTCTCAGGGCTGGCCACACCGTCTCCGTTGCTTCCACGAATCTTGATTCTGTAATGCCCGTGTGGCAGATTGGAACATGTTATCATTGAGCTCTTATCGACCTCCGTCCATTTTTCGTCCACCCCCTCGACCTTGTACTCGATCTTGTTCATCTCCGGGGTCAGGTAACTCAGCGCTGAAAGACGCAGGGAGAATGTGTTCTGGTTGTGCTTCAAGACGATCCGGTCTGCGAAGGTGATGTTGCTCTTCAGAGGAGAGTCCTTGGCACCGGGCTTCATCAACTCACCGAACAGATAGAAATCAGTGAAAGTGACAGGTGGGACATATTCATTCTTTCTGAATGACGAAGGGTCGAAAGCGATGAATCCGTTGATGCTTCCGATGTAGATTTTCCCGCTTTTGGAGCGGAAGCCTGACTGGAAATTGAACTGATCGCTCAGAAGCCCGTTGGCGGTGGTGTAAAGCTGCTTTTCTCCGGTTTCGGGACGGAAACGGATGAGCCCGTTCTCAGAGGTGATCCAAAGGTTCTTGTCCTTGTCTTCTATGACCTTATAAAACACGCTGCCGGGAAAGCCGTCATCGGACGAAAATCTTGTAAAAGTCTCATCTTCCGGATGGAACAGGCAGAATCCTCCTCCGAGGGTAGTCACCCAAAGTCTGTGGCTGCTGTCTTCGAATATGCTCGTGATGTTGTCGGAACTGACACATCCTGTGTCCCCCGGATTATCTGAAGTCTTGTAGTGAGTCCAACGCCCTTGGCTGACCTCAAACCGGTACAGACCATCGGCATAGGTGGCGAACCACAGGTCTCCATCGCTTGTCTCAAGTACTTGATAGACAAAAGTTCCGTCCAACTCTGGAATGGCCCTGAATGTGTCTGCCCTGTCATCGTACACCACCGCACCCACGGTCATCGCGATGATCAGATCTCCGGAGGAGGTTCTCAAGATTGAGAACGCGTTGTTTTCCGGGAACCCCTTTTGGCCTTTCGCATAATGCACAACCTTCCCTGTCTTCAGATTGATCCTGCTGAGGCCTTCGGAGAATGTCCCGACCCAAAGCCAGTCTCCGTCCGCGAACAGCCCATGCACGTTCTTATGTCTTGCCAGACCCTGCCAAGGCTTGACCTGACCGCTTTCAGGATTCATACTGAACAATCCCTTATCCTCTGTGCCTATCCAGATAGTCCCGTTCCCGTCCTGACAGAATTCCCTCACCCTGCGTCCAAGGAAGGACATATCCCCGTGCGGGTAGTACTTTTCGAAAAGGGTGTACGGATACGGCAGATAATTAAGACCTCCAAAGTAAGACCCGATCCACATCCCTTGCTCGCGATCCTTGAACAAAGAGTATATCGCATTGTCTGCCAATGAATATGGCTCGTCTTGGTCCGGTGTGGCGATGTGCCGTCTGACACTGCCGTCTCTCGTGTCTATGATGTGGAGCCCGGATTCGCCGCCGACCCACAGCTCGTCATTGTCGCGGATGATCAGGGACCGGACGTAATCATTGAGAATCAGTCTGGTCTTTCTGTTTGTAAGATTGATCTCCAGAAGTCTTGATGTTGTTCCTACGTAAACCCTGTTGTGACCACCGCCGATGATGGTGTTGACAGTCTCTCCAGAGAACACTTCGGCTCCGTCGCTGTCTTTGAACGGTGAAGGCTTTTCGGAAAATTCTGTGTCTATGGAGTACAGGTTGTCCAGATACTGCCCGTACCACAGCCGATTGCCGATTCTGGTGAATGTGGATATGCTGAGCGGAGGCTCAAATTTGAGTCTCAATGTCTTATCCTTCAGTGAATAGGCAAATAGCCCTTGTTTTTCAACGGAGATCCAGAGTTCCTTCCTGTCCTGAATCCATTCCATCCCCGACACGTGGCAGGAGAGTGAGATTCCCTCTTTGGTTGTGTCTGACAGGGAGGATATGCAGTCTATCATAGGGTCATATTTATAGACACCTCTGTCCGTCCCAATCCAGATCGTTCCGTCGCAGTCCTCCGCCAGATTCGTGATGAAATTGCACTTCAACGCGGAGTTGTCCTTGTTGAATATGCGGAAGAAACGACCGTCATAGCGGTTGAGACCGTCCTTCGTGCCGAACCACATGTATCCGGTCCTGTCCTGAAGGATTCCGAAGACTGTGTTCTGAGAAAGACCGTCCGAGACATTCACTGTCCTGAAAAAATAGCTCTGCGCGTCTGTCCGGACTTCTCCCTCACTCTCACTGGCATAAACAGTGATTGATCCGATGAAAGACACTGCCAAAGACAGCGCCAGAAGCCATATATTGTTGTTTCTGCACATAGGAAAGGCAGATGGTTTACGTGTTATTAAGCCGTAAATATACACCTTTCCGTTCAGATGACAAAGCGGTTTGTTGTGACCTTCCCTGAGTATGGCTGATAGTTTAGCCTGTCGAAGTTCCTGAATTTTACCCGATCAGCCCAGTGATGAATATGATCGCGATGGTGATAGGGGCGATGTATTTGATAAGGAAATAGACCGCCGGGAACAATTTGTTGTTTGCTTTGAGAGTGCCGTTGTTGGTAAGTTCGTCACGGACAGTTTTCTTGTCCATCTTCCAACCGACAAAGACAGAGAAGAGCAGCGCTCCGATGGTCATCAAGTAGTTTGAACACAGCTTGTCACAGAAATTGAATATGCTCTCTCCCAGAATCTTGACATCTGCGAGCGGCCCGAATGAAAGCGAGCAGAGCACCCCGACTGCGAAAGTGGCGAAGAACAGCACGATGGTAGCCTTGTGCCTCGAAACTCCCTTTTCCTCAACAAGATAGGCGACTCCGACCTCAAGGATGGAGATGGAGGATGTCAGTGCGGCGACCAGAATCGTAAGGAAGAACAGAATCGCAACGAGACAGCTCACGATCTGCCCGCCCGCTCCCATCTTTGCGAATATGTAGGGCAGAGTCTCGAACACGAGCCCCGGGCCGGCGGACGGAGCGATCCCGGCCGCGAACACAGCCGGCATGATGGCGAATCCGGCAAGCATGGCGAACAGTAGATCCGACACAGCTGTTCCCGCTCCGGAAGCCATAAGGTTTTCTTTTTCACTGACGTAGGATGAATATGTCAGCATGGTTCCAACGCCGAGTGACAACGAAAAGAAACTCTGCCCCAACGCCGCCGAGAATGCACCCGGAGTCAGTTTTGAGAAGTCCGGTTTGACAAGGTATCTGATGCCTTCTCCCGCTCTCGGAAGAGTGATCGAATAGATTGCGATCGCCACAATCAGGACAAACAGGATCGGAATCGAGATGTTGCTGAACTTTTCGATTCCTTTCTTGACCCCCAGAAAGACAATCAACGCGGTCAGGGCCAAGAATATGAACAAACATATTATCGGGCTCCAGACTGAAGCCGCGAACTCTCCGAACATCCCGGTAACGGTCTCGGCCTTGTTCGGGGTGAAGCTGAACGTGGAGGATTTGACGAGATATTCAATTGCCCACCCGCCGACGACACTGTAGTAGGAGACGATGATCAGCGGGGTGATGACAGTCAGCAGGCCGAGCCACTTCCACTTGGAATGCGGTGCGAGAGCATTCATGGCTCCGAACGTGCTGAGATGGGTTTTCCGTCCGATCACAGACTCTGAAAAGAGAATCGGCAGGGAGAGAACAAAGGAGCACACGATGTAAATGAGGATGAAGGCGGCGCCACCATATTCCCCGACCATGTAGGGGAATCTCCAGATGTTGCCGAGTCCGATTGCGGATCCGGCGAAGGCCATGATGACAGCGGCGCGGCTGCCGAAGTTCTCTCTGTCTGACATATTCAATAAGTTCGTTTTATTCTTGTCCGGCCTTTTGGGGAACACCGGGTTATTCTATTTCGGGCGCTTCGGCTTGCTCGTTAGGTCGCTTCGACAGGCTCACCAACCACCCGGATTGTTCATAGCGACGACCGGTCGCTGAGCCTGTCGAAGCGCCGTGCCTGTCGGTCGCTGAGCCTGTGGTTCGACATGGCTCACCAACCATCGATGTGACCTAAAACCGTCTTTTATAAACTATAAATTCGTAAGTATAACCAGTTTCAGGATCAGTGGCGACCGGCGTGGATGACTCAACCTCCCAAATCTCCGGATCAATCACAGGGAAGAATGTGTCCGCATCCTTAATCGTTGTGTGAACGTGCGTTATGTAAAGCTTGTCCGCAGAAGGAAGAGCCTTGCGGTAAGTCTCCCCTCCACCCATGATGAAGATTCGTATAGACTCCGGTCCGCTGACGCTGTCCTTCTCCAAGCCGACGGCATTTTCCGCCAATGAATATGCCTCCTCAAGGCTTCCCGCCACTTTCACGCCCTCGGGGACATCCTCCCACACCCTCGTGGAAATCACGATGTTCTCCCTCTTTGGAAGCGGCCTGCCTATCGAAAGAAAGGTTCTGTAACCCATAACCACAGGATTCCCGGTGGTCGTCCTCCTGAAATATTTCATGTCCTCGGCGATGTGCCAGAGAAGGTCGTTGTCTTTTCCTATCGCCCCGTTGTCAGCGACCGCCGCGATGATGCATTTCTCCATAAACCAAAACTGTTATCGGCCGCAAAGTTACAGTTTTTTACCATATCCGCAAAACAGAAAATGAATAAGTTGCGTCTATGTTTGATTGTTTGATTGCCCAAATTGGCTTTAGTTTGTTAGTGGGCACTTCTATCTGATCCTGAACCGGTAAATCTGTCCGTTGCGAGGCTGTCTGCTGACATGCAGAACCATGTAGAGCCATTTTCCCTTGATCGCCACGCCCTCCGGCTCATGATGCAAATCGTTAAGATTGACGGTTTTTACCAAAGTCTTTGTGTTCATGTCCACTACGTGCAGCAATCTGTCGTGTGGAGGATAACCATCTCCGAGATAGGCATAGCGTCCATCTATGACACTGCCCTGGAATACTCTTATGCCTGGCACATAGAATTCATCCAGCACATCGTCCTGCGTAAGGTGTACCTCACCGTTTTCATCTGAATCCATCAAGGTTGGAAGCCGGAATTTCTTTATAAGCTTCCGCATCTTGCCACTTGATCCGTAAGTGTAGATGATCTTGTTCTTGCGGTCGATGAACCAGTCGAACGATCCCGTGTACCCTTCTCCTGAATGGAAAAGTTTTTGCACGACAGTGCCGCCGGTTAATGTGATGTCTGTCACGTAGCAGCAATGGTCTCCTTTGCATCCGGAAATATAAAGGAGCGGAAATTCAGAACCTTTCTCCACTCCGAATGAGGCATTGTTGCAGTGCGAAGTGTTTCCCTCCAGGTTGAAAGTGGAGACGAACCTGTTCTTTTTCATGTCAATGATGACACATTGTCCCTTGTCGTGGAACACAAATCCGTATTTTCCCCAGATCGCTAACCCCTGTGTCGCTCCTTTGACGGCCACATCCTTCGGAGTAAGCAGTCCAAGATCGCACACAAATTCCGGCTTCAGTTCCGGTCCATTGTATTCCTGCGCCGAAGTCATCAATCCAAAAGTCAGCGCCACTGTCATTGCGGTGAAGAATTCCCTTACCATATTATAAATCTTATCAATCTCAACTTTCGAAAGCCGGCAATTTTTTATTATCTCGCATTCGAGGGTGATTGCCCATCTGTAAAGTTACACTATTCTTTTCTGACAGCAAAGGGGTATCGCGAATATTTAGAAGCTGTTTTGATTTGTTTGAAATGTTCTTTGAGGTGAAAAAATCTTCAAACAAACAAATCAAAACAGCTTCTTATGACTGTTCGTTTTTTTCTGCGTCAAAGTCTGGTTTCGCATGTCAGACTGATTGCAAAAACAACTATCTTTGTAAAATTAAGAGACTCAATCGCATTATGAAACGGGTTCTGATAATAACATACTACTGGCCGCCGTCCGGAGGATCCGGAGTGCAGCGGTGGGTCAAATTCGCGAAATACCTTCCGGCTGTAGGATGGCAACCGGTCATCTACACGCCTGAGAATCCGGAATTGACGACGATTGACAAGACCTTGGCTGATGAGATTCCACCGGAGGCGGAGATTGTCAAGAACCATATATTCGAGCCGTACGGGATTTACCGGAAGCTGATGGGGCAGGGGAGTACCACTGATCTCAAGACCTTGACCGCAGCAAATGCCGGGAAGGATGAGGTCAATCCGATCAACGGGCAGAAGAAATCCTGGAAACAGAGGATTTCCTTGTTCATTCGTGGTAACTTCTTTATTCCTGATCCGAGGGTGATGTGGGTCCGCCCGTCTGTGCGCTTCCTGAAGAAATATCTTGAGGAACACCCTGTCGACGCCATTGTCACGACAGGACCTCCTCAGTCGATGCATCTGATCGGGCTGAGACTTTCTAAAGCCACCGGGATTCCTTGGGTCGCTGATTTTCGTGACCCGTGGACCAAGATGTTCTATTTCAAGCATCTTGGACTTATTCCTTGTGCGGAGAAAAAACATCACAGGTTGGAACAGGCTGTCCTCGACGGAGCGACAAGCGTAGTGGCGGTCTCTCCGTTGGTTCAGGACGAGTTCAAGGCGATGACACGGACTCCGGTGGAGCTGATCACCAATGGCTACGATGAGGATGATTTCAAGAAGGACGTCGAACCTGACGAGAACTTCAACATCACGCACACCGGTTTGTTCGCTTCGGACGGCAATCCTGAGACCCTTTGGAGGGTTCTGGCCCGGAAATGCGAGGAGGATGAGGAGTTCAGACGCTCCCTGAGAATCAGGCTGGTTGGGAAGACAGACAGGGAAATCACAGATTCCATCGAGGCGGCCGGACTTGTTGAGAATTTGAAGGACTTCGGCTACCAGAACCACGAGATAGCTGTCAGAGAGCAGCTTAATGCCTCTATCCTGATTCTGCCGCTCAGGAAGGAGCCGGAGTATAGGGCAGTCCTCCCGGGAAAACTTTTCGAGTACCTCGCCTCGCGCCGCCCGATTTTGGGAATAGGCCAGACAGACGGCGCTATGGCCCGGGTTGTCAGCGAGACCTCTTCCGGAGTGGTTTTCGACTGGGATGACGAGAAGAAGATCCGGACATGGATTGATTCCTGTTGGGAGGAGTTCAAGAATGATGAGCTTCACGACAACTCTTCGGACATCTCTCGGTTCTCACGCCGCAATCTTACGGCGAAGCTGGCCGAGCTGCTGAATCAGATAACTGAAAAATAATATTCATAGATCATGGACAAGACTTTGATGAAGAAGATTGGAATATACGCCGGGATTGTGCTGTTGTTTCTGGTGCTGGCCTATGGTTTTGTGCCGGAGGTTCTGACCGGCAGGATTGTCAATCAGAGTGACATCACCGGTTACAGAAGTATGTCGCAGGAGGCTGTGTCGTGGAACAAGGCCCATCCGGATGATCCTACCTATTGGACGGACTCGATGTTCGGTGGCATGCCGACGACCTCTTTCGATCCATCAAGTGACGGAGACTGGACCCAATCGCTGTACAATCTTCTCATGAAAGGAAAGAGGCCGGCCAACTGGCTGTTCATTTCCTTGCTGGGAGCGTTTCTGCTGATGCTTTCGCTTGGCGTTGACAAAGTTCTGGCCATCGGCGGGGCGGTCGCCATCACCTATTGCTCGTACAATTTCCAGATCATACAGGTCGGGCACAACACCAAGATGCAGGCGATCGCGTTCCTGCCTTGGGCGTTGGCAGCGGTGATATTCACTTACCGCTCGGCCCTCGGACGGTTGGTGATCCATGCCAAACCACGGTCTGGTTCGGCCTTTCGGCAGGCTCAGGGACCGGCCCAATCGGCCGCCGAGCCTGTGGTCCGTCAAGACTCGCCAACCGTCCAAGCGACCAAAGGGTGGAAATCCTGGCTCCCGGGAACCTTGCTCGGGGCTGTCCTTTTCGGCTTCGCGCTGAGTTTCCAGATCAAGGCCAACCATCAGCAGATCACCTACTATCTGGCTATCATGATCGTGATCTACGCGCTGTATGTTTTTTTAAGGATATGTTTGGAAAAGCCTTGTCACTTCGGCAATCTCAGTGACCGATCGGTCGTTGAGCCTGTGGTTCGACAGGGCTCACCAACCATCGAGACGACCGCTGGCATAGGAACCAAAGGTCAATCATCCCGTAAAACCGCTTTCTGCCGCTTCTTCGCGGCCAGCGCGTTGCTCTTGGTCGTAGGCCTCGCCGGAATCGGCACCAACGCAATCAAGCTCGCTCCGCTTTATGAATATACCCAACACACCATGCGTGGCGGCTCCGAACTCTCTCATCCTGAGGGAGGCGAGATCAACAGCGACGGCCTTCAACTGGACTACGCCACAGCTTGGTCCTATGGATGGGAAGAACTGCCGAACCTGATGATCCCGAACTTCAACGGAGGGTCATCAGCCGGAGCTGTCAACCCGGACAAATCCGAGGTCGTCAAGCTGTTCAGGCAGGCGGGCCAAGGCAATCCAAAGGAGATAGCCAAGTCCCTGCCTCTCTACTGGGGACCTCAGCCGTTCACCGCAGGACCTATGTACATGGGCGCCATAACGGTTTTCCTCTTTGTGCTCGGACTGTTCCTCTACAAAGGTAAGGAGAAATGGTGGCTTCTTGCCGCCACCCTTGTGGCCGTATTCCTTGCTCTTGGGAATCACATGATGTGGTTCACAAAACTGTTTTTCGACTATGCTCCGATGTACAGCAAGTTCAGAACCGTGTCCATGGCCTTGATTGTGCTCCAGTTCACCCTTCCGATGCTGGGCTTCGTTACTTTGGACAGGATTCTGAAACGGGAATATTCAAAAAAGGAATTTCTTAAGGCCGGCTGGATCGCACTTGCGCTGACAGCCGGATTCTGTCTTCTTTGCGCCATCATTCCAGGCATCGCCGGATCGTTCTCCGGAAGGGCCGACGCTCAGATGCAGGACATCATCGTGGACGCATTGAAAGCGGACCGCAGGCATCTTCTGTCTTCCGATGCTCTTTGGTCCATGATACTGATAGTCATCGCCTTCGGGCTGATTCTCTGGGCCTACAGCGTCCCGAAGAACGCCCCGAAATCCTACGAAAGCGACCCTCACATCGGAGGCGCCCGCAGGATGGAAGCGATGGTGGGAATATGTCTCCTTGTGTTTGTGAATATGTTCACAGTCGGCAAGCGCTACCTCAACTCGGACAGTTTCACGACACCTCGCCAGTTCAACAATCAGTTCACAGCCAGGCCTGTGGACAAGCTGATTCTGGAGGACAAGTCCCCGTCTTACAGGATTGTCGATCTTGGCGCGGACATATTCAATGACTCTTTCAACCCTTATTGGCACAAGTGCATCGGAGGTTACAGCCCTGCGAAGTTGCAGCGCTATCAGGATTTGATCGACAGGCACATCGTCAAGGAGCTCCAGAGGCTTTCGGCTGGTACCCGCACCGCCAAGACCATTGATGAATTTCAAGACGGAATCAAGAATCTTCCTGTGCTTTCCGCTCTGAACACCAAGTACTTCATCCTCGGTGCTGAGATGCCTCCGGTTGAAAACCTTGAGGCCTACGGACCTGCATGGTTTGTGGATTCGTTCGTCCCGGCCGAGACTCCTGACGAGGAGATCGCGTTGATTGATTCCGTGGATCTCAGGCGCACTGCCGTGATCGGCTCTGATTTTGCGGAGGCCCGTGCCGGTTTCGCAAAGATTTCCGAGGGCAATCCAGCTGGCGGTTCCTCTGACGGTTCGGTTGACGGTTCGGTTGACGGTTCAGTAAATGTCTCAGCCGGTATCCCGTCCACTGACTTCATCCGGATGACATCCTATGCCCCGAACGAACTTCGTTATCATTACAGCGCCTCCACGGCTCGTACGGCCATATTCAGTGAGGTCTATTATCCTGACGGATGGGTCGCCACCGTTGACGGCGCCCCTTTGGGGCTGTTCCGCGCAGACTGGATTTTCCGCGCCGCCAACCTCCCTGCCGGAGAGCATGAGGTTGTGATGCGCTTTGAGCCAAAGGTTTACTCAGTGGGAGAGAAGGTTTCCCGTGCCTCATCACTGGCCCTATTCATCCTTCTGGCTCTCTCCATTGCCGGACTCTTTGGCACACGCAGAGGCGCCTAAGGACCCCGTGGCGTTTAACGTCCTGATAATAAATTAATAAAGCAATGTCCTGGTGCAATTTTTAGCATCAGGACATTGCTTTATTAATTGACCTCCAACCAGTTACCTGCCACTGGTTGATTATGAGGCGGTGACGGATAACGTGTTGGTTTTCATTTATATGAACTATTGACTTTGGTGATTATAGACTAAAGACAAAAGTCTATTTCCTTGATTGTCAGATGGAAAGATTCCACGCTTACAGATTCACTGTTCTACTGCCTTGGCGAGGCGGCCAGCGAGATCGATGAAGGCCTGGCCGTCAGGACGTGTGGAGAGGGCCGCCGGTTCGCCGGAGTCTCCGCCCTCCCTGATGCTCTGCACGATCGGAATCTGGCCCAAGAGCGGAATGCCGTACTTGTCGGCCATTTCCTTGCCGCCGTTCTTTCCGAAGATGTAGTACTTGTTCTCGGGAAGTTCCTCCGGAGTGAACCATGCCATGTTCTCCACGAGACCGAAGATCTTGCGGTCAATGTTCTTGTTGCGGAACATGTTCACGCCTTTCTCCACGTCCGAGAGGGCTACCGGTTGAGGTGTCGTGACAATCAGCGCACCTTCCATCGGGATGTCGTTCACGAGGGAGATGTGGATGTCGCCGGTTCCCGGCGGCATGTCTATCAGAAGGAAGTCCAACACGCCCCAGCGAACCTGTAGGATCATTTGCTTGAGGGCGTTGCAGGCCATCGGGCCTCTCCAGATGAGGGCCTGGCCCGGCTCGGCGAAATAGCCGATGGACATCCATTTCACACCGTATTTCTCGATCGGGTAGATCACTTCCTTGCCCTCAGCGATCTCTTCCGCTTCAGGGACTGAGCCTTCCGTGCCGGTCATCAGTGGAACGGATGGGCCGTAGACATCAGCGTCGGCGAGTCCGACATTGTAGCCGAGACGGGCGAGGGCCACGGCCAGGTTTACCGCCACGGTTGACTTTCCGACTCCTCCCTTGCCGGAGGCGATGCCGATGATGTGGCGGACATTGTTGATCTCCTCAAGACCGAGGTTAAGGCCGGCCTTTTTCTTAGGAGCCTCTTCCTTGACCACTGTCTTTACCTCAACCTCTGTTCCTTGCGGGGCGTTGCGGATGATCGTTGCGCGGGTGCTTCCGACAAGATATTCAGTGAGAGGGTCACGCCTTTTAGGGAAGGCGAGAGTGACTGTCACCTTGTCGCCGTCGATGGAGATGGCGTCAACCATCCCCAGTTCGACTATGCTTTTGCTGCCTTTGGCGGGATGAACCACCTCGGCGAGCATATTTAATATGTCTTGTTCCGTCATGTTTGTTATTTTACGATGTTCATTTCCTTGGTGAGGTAGCCGGCGCCGCCGAACTTGTCCACAAGGAAGAGGACGTAGCGGATGTCCACGCAGATGCATCTTTGGAGGTCTGGCTCGAACATCACGTCGCTGGACATCGACTCCCAGTTGCCGTCGAACGCAAGGCCGATGAGTTCACCTTTGGCGTTGAGAACCGGGCTGCCGGAGTTACCACCCGTGATGTCATTGGTGGTGAGGAAGCAGCAAGGAAGGTTGCCGTCCTGCATGGCGTACTGGCCGTAGTCCCTCTTGACATAGAGTCTCTTGAGCTTCTCCGGAACGATGAATTCGTAGTTGCTCGGATCCTCCTTCTCCATCACACCGTAGATGGTGGAGTAGTACCTGTAGCTGAGGGCGTCTTTCGGGGAATATGACTTCACGGTTCCGTAGGTGAGCCTCATAGTGAAGTTGGCGTCCGGGTACATGGCCTTGCCTTTGTTCCACTCCATCAAGCCTGCGGTGTAGGCCTTGGAAGCAGCTTTGATCTTGGCCTTGGCCTCCTGATTCTGCTCTCCGCGCAGTTTGGCGAACACATTCACGAGTGCTGTGGCGAATTTGTTGGCCGGATCATTGAGAGTGGCTTTCTTGCCATCTTTTTCAATTGCTTCCTTGGCCTTGTCATAAGACGTGAATATCGTCGTTCTGAACAGCTCGTCCACGTACTTGTCGATGTCCATCGTGGCGAAATCCTCTCCGAAATCCGGATAGTTCTCAGGCCTTGCCTTCTCCCTGTACAATTTCAGCAGAGCCGCCGTCACTTCCTTGTCCAGCGGAGCGTAGTAGTCTTCGAACACGGCTTTAAGAGTCTCGAAGCCCGCAGCTTCCGCAGTCAGACTGTCCGCTCCTGATTTCAGGCTTCTGTTCCTACCTCCTAAGTAAGCGCTTGAGAGATTGACCAATTCTGTCCTGAAGATGGTCTCGCTCAGAAGTTTTACGTCGAAATCCGTCTGCTCGTTGGCCTTGATCCCGGCGGCAATGTCAGCGATCGCCGTCCCGTAAAGCTCGGAGCGCTTCTTGTTCTTGTCAACCCATTTCTGGAAACGAGCCTCCTTGTCGTGCTCTTTCTCGATGATATTCAAGTCTTTGAAAGCCTTCTTCTCGCCGATCCACTTCTTCCAACCGTTGGCTGAGCTTGCATATTTGTTGGCATATTTCAGTCTGATTGAAGGATCCTTCTCCATCCACTTCCACATGATGTCCTGACGGAGGGTCCTGGCTTCTATAGCGATGTCGTTGAGGGCCAGCATGTGGTTCAATTGAGCCTCTGTCTGGTACCTCTGGGTGCGTCCAGGATAGCCCATGATCATCGTGTAGTCACCCTCGCCTATGCCTTTGAGGGAGATCTTCAGCGACTGCTTCGGCACGTAAGGAACATTGTCTTCTGAGTATTCGGCCGGCTCGTTGTCCTTCCCCGCATAGACCCTGAACATCGAGAAGTCTCCCGTGTGGCGAGGCCACATCCAGTTGTCAGTCTCGCCGCCGAACTTTCCGATTGATGCCGGCGGTGCCCCAACGAAACGGATGTCCTTGAAAATCTTATAGACTATGATGTAGTGCACATTGTTGTTGTAGAAAGATGTGAGTTCCACATCGCACCCGGGATTCTGTTCCTCGGATGCCTTGACGAGGGCCTCTCTGACAGCCTTTCTTTCCTCGTCGGACTTTGCGCCCTCAATCGCGTCGGTGACATCGCTCATATTCACAAGGAATGTGACCGAAAGCCCTGGAACCGGAATCTCCTCGCTGCTGTTCATCGCCCAGAACCCGTCCTCAAGGTAATTGTGCTCATCGCTTGAGAGTTGCTGGATGCTGCTGTAGCCGCAGTGGTGGTTGGTCACCAGAAGTCCTTTGTCTGAGATCATCTCGCCGGTGCATCCGCCACCGAAGATGACGACCGCATCCTTCAGCGAAGAATGGTTGACACTGTAGATCTGGTCAGGTGTGAGCCTGCATCCAAGATTCTTCATCGCATCCGCGTTGAGTTTCTGGAGGAGCGGAAGCATCCACATTCCCTCGTCCGCCATCGCGCTGAACCCGACCATAATGGCGGCCGTGACGGAAACTAAAAATTTTTTCATTGTATTACAATAGTTTATAACCTATAAAATTAGCCATTTCTTTCAGAAATAGCCAACAAAATTAGCCATTTCCCGCCTAAACTCAAATTTCTGACTATATTTGTCATTTCAGACGGTGTTGGAGAGGTTGACCCAACGGTCACTGAGCCTGTCGAAGTGACCGGCGCTTCGACAGGCTCAGCGACCGAAGGAGATCGGATACTATTGTACGCCGTCGAGATCTGATTTATGAATATGTCGAAGGAAATACATTTGCTGCCTTTCATGGAGGCCGGTCGTCTGGAGGCCGGCTGCGATGAGGCCGGACGTGGGCCGCTCGCCGGGCCGGTTTACGCCGCGGCTGTGATCCTGCCGCCGGATTTCCACCATCCGCTGCTGAACGACTCCAAGAAGATGAGTGAGAAATCAAGGGAGATATTGAGGCCGATAATTGAACGGGAAGCCATCGCCTGGGCTGTGGAGGCGGTGAGCCCGGCGGAGATCGATGAACTGAATATTCTTTGGGCTTCGGTCACAGGCATGCAGAGGGCTGTCCGTCGGCTTGATCCCAAGCCGGACTTTCTTTTGATCGACGGCAACCGTTTCAGACCTTTTGATGGCTACGGATTTGATTCTTATCGTACGGTGGTTCATGGTGACGCGACATATTCATCAATCGCGGCGGCATCCGTTCTGGCTAAGACTTGGAGGGACGGGAAGATGAGGGAACTGGCCAAAGAGTTTCCTGAATATGGTTGGGACAGAAACATGGGTTATCCTACGAAAGAGCACATCGAGGCCCTTAGAAAGTTTGGGCCGACCCCTTGGCACCGGAGATCGTTTCATCCAAAGGAACTTGAACCTACTTTATTCTCCGGCCTTTAGCCCGAGTTCCTTTTCATAGCGGCGGATGAGTTTGCGGTTCATGCAGATGATCTCATCCTTGTCGCTGATCTTCTCGTTGAGACGCTCGATTTCAGCCTTTAGCATCGCAATCTCTTTGATGTAACCGTCCTCCAGCACACGCAACTTCTTGTCGTAACTTTCCTTGACGTCATTCAGACCGGCCATGGCGGAGTTTATCGGCTCGAATCCGTTCACAAGCTCGGCGACTGATGTCCCTGTCTTCTCCGCGAATTTCTCGACATGTTCGTTCAGGATTCTTGTCTTTCCTTTCTCAAGTTTCCTGTAGGCGTTCAGGGAGATTTCCAGACGGCGCGCCATCTCGGTCTGTGAAAGACCAAGTTCGTTCCTTTTCTTTTCGAGGTTTCCCTTTATTGTCGCGTCATCCATTTCGGGGCTGGTATTCTATAATGATTACAAAGGCAAAATTATCCAAAAGAAGACTCTTTGTTCTGCAACCATAAGTGGTAAAACGCAACCGACAGTTATAAAAAACATATAAAAATGATAAAAAACATAAATTTTTCAGTATTTACCCCCGGCGTTAGGTCTCCGATTGTTGTTTTATCGGATCTAAGTTCTGTTCTTTGCGAAAACACGTTGTCTATGGATTATATTGAAAGAAAGTATGCCGCCTTTGAGCGTGCGATGGATGAGGAAAAGATTTACCGGAAAGTCTCGGACTATTCGGAAATATGTGCGATGATCTGTGTTGATCCGTTCGGATTGGACAAGGTACTGTATGAGGAGCTGGGGTGGCATGGGCAGGCCTTGGTTGATTTCTACAGGCTCTGCGAGAATATTAATAAAGATTCTTGAATAGTGTTGCTATTGGGTCATTTTTTTATTAGATTTGCCTTTCGGCGTACCTCATGAGGTACCTTTGATGATAAAACGATTTTCATCAGGGTGTCGGCCATGGTTGGATATCGCCAGCAAAGATTTCATAATTAATAACTTATAGTGATGAAAGAATATTCTACTAAAGACATCCGCAATGTGGTTCTGATTGGCAGCGCCAAGTCAGGTAAGACCACATTGTCTGAAGCCATGCTCTTCGAGGGCAAGGTGATCGCCAGAAGAGGCACGGTCGAGGACAGGAACACTGTCTCCGACAATGAGGAAATCGAGAAACTTAACCAGAGGTCGGTCTTCGCGACTCCGCTTTACGCCGAGTTCATGAACACGAAGTTCAACGTGATCGACGCTCCTGGTTCAGATGACTTCATCGGAGGCGCTGTCTCAGCTTTCAAGGTCTGCGAGAACGGTATTCTTGTCATCAACGCACAGCAGGGCGTAGAGGTGGGCACAGACATCTTCGCGCGTTACGCGGAGCAGTACAAGCTGCCTCTCATCGTGGCTGTCAACCAGCTTGATTCCGAGAAAGCGGACTGGGAGAAGACCATCGCCGAGATGAAGGAGACTTTCGGTCACAAGCCGATCATTGTCCAGTTCCCTGTCAACCCGGGACCTTCATTCGATGGTTTCATCGATGTTCTCAAGATGAAATACTATCATTTCAAGGATGACAACGGAACCCGTGAGGATCTCGAGATTCCAGCCAACCTTATTGATGAGGCCGAGACCCTTCGTCAGGAACTGATCGAGAAGGCCGCCGAGTTTGACGATACCCTCATGGAGAGGTTCTTCGAGAACGGCTCCCTCACCGAGGATGAGATCCGTGAAGGTCTCGGAAAGGGCATCCGCCAGGGTGGCGTGCTTCCTATCTTCTGCCTCTCCGGCAAGAAGGACATCGGCGTGAAGAGGCTTATGGAGTTCACCATCAAGACCGCCATCTCTCCTGCCGAGACCAAATCCGCCACAAAGGACGGCAATGTCATCGAGTGCAAGTCAGAGAACCCGACTTCCATATTCATTTACAAGACGGATGTTGAGCCGCACCTTGGTGAGGTTTCCTACTTCAAGGTGATGTCAGGTCATCTGACCGAGGGTATGGATCTTGAGAACCCTGAGACTGGTGACAAGGAGAGGCTTTCGGCGATCTATGCCGTGGCCGGCGCCAAAAAGGAGAAGGTTACTGGTTTGCAGGCAGGAGACATTGGTTGTACAGTGAAACTTCGTGCGGGAAAGACTAACGTTACCCTTTCACAGATTGGCTCAGGCATCGCCTACGAGCACATCGTCTTCCCGGCATCCAAGTATCGCTGCGCCATCAAGGCCGAGTCCCAGAACGACGAGACAAAACTTGGCGAGGCCCTTTCTAAGATTTCCGCGCAGGATCCTACGATTATAGTAGAATATTCAAAGGAACTCAAACAGACCATCCTCAGCGGTCAGGGCGAGCAGCACATCAATGTCTGCAAGTGGCGTTTGGAGAACGAGTTCGGTGTGAAGGTTGTTCTGTTCGCACCGAAGATCCCTTACCGTGAGACCATCACGAAGGTCGCCACAGCCACCTATCGTCATAAGAAACAGTCCGGTGGAGCCGGCCAGTTCGGTGAGGTCTCCATCCTCATCTGCCCTATCGTGGAAGGCGTTCCGTTCACGAACAAGTTCAAGATTGACGGAAAGGAAGTTGTCCTCAACGTGAAGACCAAGGAAGAGTTTGACCTCGAATGGGGCGGAAGGCTTGAGTTCTACAACTGCGTTGTCGGTGGAGCCATCGACGCTCGCTTCATGCCGGCCATCCTCAAGGGTCTCAACGACAAGATGACCGAGGGCCCGCTCACCGGTTCATACGCCCGTGACATCAGAGTCTTCGTCTATGACGGTAAGATGCACCCGGTTGACTCCAATGAAATCTCCTTCATCCTCGCCGCGCGCAACGCCTTCAAGGAGGCCTTCCGCAACGCCGGTCCGAAGATCATGGAGCCTATCTACAATGTCGAGATCCTGACTCCGGCCGACTACATGGGAGCCTGCATGTCAGACCTTCAGAACAAGAGGGCGTTGATCGAAGGTATGAGTTCCGACAAGGGCTTCTCTGTCCTCAAGGCCCGTGTTCCTCTCGCCGAGCTTTACCGCTACTCGACGACGCTTAGTTCACTGACATCAGGAGCCGCGACATTCACTATGGAGTTCGCTGACTACCAGCCTGTTCCTGCCGATGTCCAGACCAAGCTCCTTGCCGAGTACGCCGCGCAGGAGAAGGAAGAGGAGTAATGCCTCCAGACCTTTATGGTCAATATTCAAGAATAGTCTGTCCTCCTTTCCGGCATCATTGCTGGGAGGAGGACTATTTATTGTATATAGATGAATAAGACTCTTTTACCATTAATTGCAGTGCTGTCGCTGCTGTCATCTTGTGATGTTCACCATTTTATGACTGACTCTGCCTATCGTGCGCAGGTTGAGTCGGATTTGAACAAGAGGTTTGAATCGGAGAGACTGAAAGCCTTTTTTTCTGTTGATGAAGGAAAAAAATGTTTGACGGAGACCAATGGCTTTGTCAGCGATCCGTTTCTGACGACAGAAGAATTTGAGGCGTTGGAGTTTCTCTATGCCTACATGCCATTGGCTGATGTAACGGATTACAGCACAGACTATTATCTCCATAATATTCGTTCGTCCTTTGCCGCCCGCAAGGAGATGGGGTGGGATGTCCCGGAGAGGATATTCAGGCATTTTGTGCTGCCGATCAGGGCCAACAATGAGAACCTTGACACCTCAAGGGTCGCCTTCTATCGTGAGTTGAAGCCGCGTGTGGAGGGAATGAATATGAAGGATGCCATTCTGGAAGTTAATCATTGGTGTCACGAGAAGTTGACTTATAAGCCTTCTGATGCACGTACGTTGTCTCCACTTTCTTCAATGAGAAGTTCACTGGGACGCTGCGGGGAGGAGTCCACGTTTGCGGTGGCTGCCCTCAGGGCTGTCGGAATCCCGGCACGTCAGGTCTATACTCCTCGCTGGGCTCACACGGATGATAACCATGCATGGGTAGAGGCTTGGGCTGACGGAGAGTGGTACTTCCTCGGTGCATGTGAGCCAGAACCTGTCCTTAATCTAGGCTGGTTCAATTCTCCGGCAAGTCGCGGTTTGCTCATGCACACAAGGGTTTTCGGCAACTATGATGGACCGGAGGAGAAAGTTATGGTCGGGCCTAACTTCACGGAGATCAATCTGATTGACAATTACGCAAAGACTGCCCGTGTGGATTTCATTGTTGTGGATGAGAACGGTGCGCCTGTCGATAGTGCCTTGGTGGATTTCAAGATTTACAACTACGCTGAGTTCTATCCGGCTCTCTCCAAATACACAGACGTTCAGGGACGTACCTTCTTGACCGCCGGAATGGGTGACATGATGGCATGGGCCTCGAAGAACGGCAAGTATGGCTATTCAAAGGTCTCTTTCGGCAAGGACACGGAGGTCAGGATCACGATATCCGACCAGCACTCCGTGGAGCCACAGTCAATGATGATAGTCCCTCCGCCGGAGACAGCCAATATTCCTGAAGTCACTCTGGAGCAGAGGGCGGAGAATGACAGGCGTTTCGCTCAAGAGGATAGCATCAGAAAAGCCTACATGGCCACTTTCATCGCCACGGACAGTTCAGAGAAGGGAAGGCTTCTTGCTTTTTCTGCCGGCAATCACGAGGTGATCTCCAAGTTCTTGGAGGATCATCCGGACGCAAGGGCTCTGGACTTGCTTAAATCCTTGAGCAATAAGGATATGATTGATGTGACAAGGGTCATTCTAGATGACAGTTACAACGCCACTGATGCTATCCTCTGTCCAAGGGTTGAGAATGAGTTCCTTAGTCCGTACAAGTCTTTCTTCACGGAGCGTTTCGGAACAGAACTGTCCAAAGAGGATCTTTCAGTTCCGGCAAATCTGATCAAATGGGTGCGGGACAGCATCACGGTGCTGCGCGACCCTAAGGCTTGGAGCATCCCGATGTCTCCGATCGGCGTTTATAAGGCTCGGATGGCTGACGTGCGGTCCAGGAATATATTCTTTGTCGCTCTGGCAAGGACTCTCGGGATTGATGCCCGCAAGGACCCTGTAACCGGAAAGATCCAGTACAAGGAGGCCGGCCAGTGGGTTGATGTGGATTTCGAGGCATCCTCACAGGTTGTGGCTCCGACCGGGACTCTGGTGCTGAATTACGAGCCGACAGCGATACTCGCCAATCCTGGCTACTATTCCCACTTCACTGTCAGCAAGATAGACAACGGCCGTACAAGGCTTCTGACTTTTGATGAAGGCCAGGTGGACATGGGAGGAGGCGTAAGCTGGGCTAACATATTCAAGAAAGGAACTTTGCTTGATGTCGGGGACTATGTGCTTGTCAGCGGCAACCGCCTCTCCGATGGAAGCGTTCCCGTCACGATGCAGCAGTTTTCTGTCAAGGAGGGAGAGACCACAACGCTTGATCTCCGCATCACCATTCCAGAGGACAAACTATCCGTGATCGGTTCTTTTGATGCTGAGACAAAGTACCTCGTAGAGCCTGATTCAGAGCCTGTTTCAGTGCTTTCGACCACAGGCAGAGGATTCTACGTGATCGGTTTCCTCACCCCAAGGCAGGAACCTTCCGTCCATGCAATCAACGACATCATCGCGGCAAAGGAGAAGCTGGAAGCCTGGAACCGCCCGATCCTCCTTCTTACCACGGCAGAAGGCCTGGGTTGGCTTAAGGAATATTCCGCCTCGCTTCTGTCCAACGTTCATCTAGGCATCATCCCGGACAGCCTTGACCTTAAAGGCCACAGGATGCCGTACTTCCTCCTTGCCGACACCTTCAACCGCGTCTTCTTCACCACCGAAGGCTACACCATCGGTCTCGGTGACCAGCTCGTCACCGCCATCGCCAAGCTGTAGCGCAAGAGACAAGAAATCTTTCGTGGCAGGCAACTGTCAGTAAATGAATATGTTAATGGACCCTACTCCCCACTGTTTCGAGTGGGAGTAAGGTCTATTAAGTGATTGTTATTCAAGTATTTGCCCGCCACGGTGATATTATGGATTTCGTGCGCAGCATCAGCCCTTTCGCGCACCAGGTGGCTAATTAATTGTTTTCGTGCGTGAGACAGGGGGCTTTGCGCACGAAAAATTCGTATCTTTGAATTTTTGTTAATGCGTTAAAACAAGTCGGTAAGGACGATTAAAGATTACCAGATTGTTTGTGCTAAGAAAGGCAATGAGATGAAGGGAATCTTCAGGGGCATATTCATAGGTCTGGTGCTGCTTGCTTGGGGTGGGCAGCGGGCTTGGTGCGTCACGCCGGAGTTCATCGACTCGCTGCGGACGGAACTGAGGCTCAGGAATATGCCGGAGCGGATCCTTTTCCTGCCGTTGGCGCTTGCGGACCAGCGGTTTGCGGACCAGCGGGAAGGAATATGGTCGCTCACGGCACTGGACGCTATTCGGGGAATGGGGCGGATTTCCTTTTCGGGTTCGGGATCCTGCCAGAGCGATTCGGTGGTTTCTTTTTCAGTTCCCGATTCGGTGGACGTTCGGTTTGACGAACGGGTCTCCACGGAAATAGCGCTCGACCGGTTGCAGGAACTGTTCAATGAATATGGGGACTGGAATCTCTCAATAGTGGCTTACGCCACAAGTCCGACTGCGCTTATTGAGATGGATTCTACCGCTTTGGCCGACGCTCAGATCCTTAGGAGTTTACGGAAAGCCGAGGAGGAATATTCAGATAACATTCCGGCGGCGTTCGAGAGGATCGGGTCGCTGGCGGAGCGGAGGAAGGCCGAGCGGCAGGCGTTTCTGCGGGAGCAGGCCGCGCTTAGGAAGGCCCGGCTGGACTCGTTGCGGAAAAGGCAGGCGGCGAACACTGACAGGATCACTTACACGATCCGCAGAGGCGACACGTTGGGCGGCATCGCGGCGAGACACCGGGTCAAGGTCTCCGATCTCAAAAGGTGGAACAACCTCAAGAGCGATATGATCCGTGAGGGACGTAAACTGGTCATCTACAAGTAGTCATTATGAAGCAATATAAGGTACTTTTGTTTATCCTTTCCGTTTTCCTGATCCTTTTCGCGGTCTGGTTCGTCTTCCCGCTGAAAGGCGTTCAAGTGGGAGGTCTGAAGTTGAGATTTCCGTCATACCGAGCCTACCTAGCTGATTTACAGGATAGTACGGTGGAAGTAGATGTGGATTCCGTGCTTCTGGCAGTGCAGAAGAGCTACGAGATGGTCGAAGGCTCGACGGACACCCTGCGCTACTACTACGACTACATCACCTCGAACCCCAACCGCATCTGTCTGCCGGATGATGACTACACGTTCTTCGACTCGCTGTTCGTGGAGATGGCCGTAGCTGATGATTCGGGCCGCACGGTAAGGATTCTGCACTATGGCGATTCACAATTGGAAATGGACAGGATCTCGGCCGTGTTGAGGCAGGATCTTCAGGAACGCTTCGGCGGTTCCGGACCGGGAATGGTGCCGATGATCCAGAGGATTCCGACTGTGTCACTCTCGCAGAACGCTTCCGGAAGCCTTACACGTTACGCCATGGTCGGGGACTCGCTGACAAGGAAGGCTTCACACAAACGCTACGGACCTCTGACCCAATTCACAGACGTTTCCGGCAACGGCACGTTCACGTTCAACAGAACCAAGAACCGTTACTCCCAGGAGTTGGTGAAGTCAATCTCAAAGGTTTCCGTGCTTCTTGGACAGAATTCGGCAGGGTTCGAGATGACGCTTAAATGCGACACGTTGCCGGTAAGAAAGACAGTCATCGACTCTGCCAAGACCGGAGTCTCGATGGTCACTTGGGACCTGCCTTGCGATGTGGAGAAGGGCACGATCAACTTCTCCGGCAATGCGGAAATCTACGGAATAATGCTGGACGGAAAGGGAGGCGTGACGGTTGACAATGTCGCCTTGAGGGGATGCGCGGGATTCATCTTTTCGTCCATCAACCGTCAGGTGATGCGAGAAAGCTTTGCCAAGACTGACACACGTTTGATTATCATGCAATTCGGTGGAAATGCAATGCCGGGGATAGCCTCAAGGAAGGCCATCTCGTCTTACGTCAAGAAGATCGTGATGCAGTTCGACTATTTCAAGGAGGTCGCTCCGCAGGCCCAGCTGATGTTCATCGGACCGGCGGACATGTGCAAGAGCGAAGACGGGAACCTGATAACATGGCCGCTTCTGCCACAGCTTAATGACTCCCTGAAAGTAAACTGCTTGAAGAACGGTGTCGCCTATTGGGACACGTTCAACGTGATGGGAGGCCCTGGATCGATGAAGAAATGGGCGAGCCACAATCCAGCCCTGGCCGGCCCCGATCATATTCATTTCACACATAATGGAGCGCTTGAGATAGGCAATGCACTCGCCAAGTCCTTCATCCTTTACCACGACTTCTACAAGCTCCGCCAGGAACTTTCGGACGAGGCTGTAGGAATATATCTGCGCGACCTGCGGGACAGCCTCAATCCTCGTCCTGCTGTGCCTGACTCCTTGACAAAGACTGAGTTATGAGACGCACGCTAATATATTCATTGCTCATTTTGCTGCTTCCGGCGACCCTTTGCGGGCAGTCGCTGCGGAAGGCGGTTCCTGAATATGATTTCGCGCGTTTCGACAAGAACCGGATTGAGTTTCAGGGCGACAGTTCAGCCTTTGAAAGGCTTTTTGACAAGATGGATTCCGTGTTGTTCCTTGGAAAAGGTAATCTGAGAATCATGCACATCGGAGGCTCTCATGTCCAGGCTGGGACTCTGACAAGACAGCTGAGGAATGATTTCCTGTCCTTGAGACCGGCCTTGGACGGTGGCAGAGGGTTGGTCTTTCCGTTCTCTGCTGCCCACACGAACAATCCGAGCAGTTTCACGACGAGTTACGAAGGCTCGTGGAAAGTTACGAAGAATGTCCAAAGGGAGCCTGACCACCGACTTGGGCTTACGGGAATATCCTTGAGTGCGTCTGATGACAAGGCCTCTGTGATGGTCACTACTGTGGCTAGAGATCCTAAGCCGTCGGATCCGACGTTCCGTTTCAACGATGTGCGGGTCCTTGGATATTCATCAGTGGGAGAGAGAGTTCCGGTGGTGGTCCTTTCCAAAGGGGACACTCTTGTCGGCTGCCATGCCGGGGATTCCACATGGTCTTTCGCTTTGCCGACTCTGACTGATTCTGTGAAGATTGCGACCAAAGGACATGGCGAGTTCACGCTTACGGGAATATTCCTGGACAACCCTTTCCCCGGCATTTCCGTGACTGGAATCGGGGTGAACGGAGCATCGCTCGGCTCTTATGCCAAGTGTACGGATCTGGAGAATGATTTGAGATTGGTCAATCCGGATCTTGTGATATTCGGCATCGGGATTAATGACGCCACCGCTGCTAATTTTTCAATTGAGGATTTTGTCGCCCGCTATAAGGTGCTAGTCTCGCAGGTCCGGTCGGTCAATCCGAACTGCGCTCTGCTATTCGTCTCCAACAATGACAGTTTCAAGAAGATACGTCGTAAAGGCTATGTGGTGAACACCAACGGCCAACTGGCGGAGCAGGGCTTTTTGCGACTTGGAAAGGATTGTGACGCAGGAGTTTGGAATCTGTTCGAAATTATGGGAGGACTTGGTTCGATGAGAAAATGGGAGACTGTCGGCCTTGCCAAGAGGGATAAGATCCATTTTACGGAGACTGGCTATGAGTTGGTGGGAGATCTACTCTTCAACGCATTGATGGACAAATATATGAATCACTTAAAGACAAGCCGATAATGGGATTTTGGGACGTTGCCGCTGATTTTTTCAAGAACCTGTTCTCTTTTGACCAGGCTCACCCGTTGCTGTTCACCCAGTTCTATTTCTGGGCGTTCTTCGCCATCGTGCTGGCCTTTTTGTGCGTGTTTAAGAACAAGGTGCTGCTGCGCAACGCCTTCCTATTCTTCGTCAGCCTTTTCTTTTACTACAAGACGAGCGGACTGTTCCTGATTCTGTTCGGCTTTGTGATTGTCTATAACTACCTTGCGGGATTTGTTCTGGGCAGTGTGAAGAAGGACTTATGGCGCAAGGTGATTGTGGTGCTGAGCGCGGTCGTGGATTTGTCGCTTCTTTGCTACTACAAGTACGCCTATTTCCTGACAGATGTCGTCAATAATCTGTTCGGAACGGAATTCATTGTGAAGGACTGGTTTGCGGCTGTGGGCAACCAGTTGGCGGGGTCGCAGGTCTTCAGCGTGGACTCCATATTCCTGCCGGTCGGAATCTCGTTCTTCATCTTTCAGGCCATCAGCTATATGGTGGATGTCTCGCGCGGGACAATCGGTCCGATCAAGAACTTCTGGGATTTCGGATTCTATCTGAGTTTCTTTCCTCAGCTGGTGGCCGGCCCGATCGTTCGCGCCAAGGAGTTTTTTCCTCAGCTTCACAAGCCGTTCTTCCTTGGCCGCAGACAGTTCGGGATCGCGATTTTCTGGATTCTGAACGGACTTGCCAAGAAGTTGATTCTCAGTGACTATCTGGCTGTAAATTTCTGCGACAGGGTCTTCGAAAACCCATTGCTTTACACTGGTTTCGAGAATCTTACGGCCTTGTTCGGCTATTCCCTTCAGGTCTATGCGGACTTTTCGGGGTACACTGACATCGCCACCGGCGTCGCTATGCTGATGGGTTTCTACCTGCCAAAGAATTTCAATTCCCCGTACAAGGCCCGCAATGCCGGAGAGTTCTGGAAACGGTGGCATATTTCCCTCTCCAAATGGCTTCAGGACTATCTTTACATCCCGCTTGGAGGCAACCGCAACGGCACTTTCGGCTCGTACGCCATCATCCTCGGAATCGCTTTTCTTGCTTCGGCTCTGGCCAAGAACTGGTGGGTGTTCGGGGTAGTGCTCGTCATCGCTTCCGTTCTCGCGATTCTGATTACTTTCTGTCAGAAATACCGCAAGGAACTCATTTCGGACATCAACAGGATGGACACGATGCTTCTGGGCGGCCTGTGGCACGGTGCTAGCTGGAACTTCATGATCTGGGGCGGTCTGAACGGCCTCGGAATGCTGATCTACAGGTTCTGGAAAAGCTGCAATGTCTATGTCCGGACGCTCGTGATAGGACTCGTCTGCCTGACCTTTTATATTCTTAAAACCACCGTCCCGGCCTCTGTGTTCAACATGTTTTTCGTCTGGACGCTGATCATATTCATCGGTGCCGCGGTGCGTATGGTCTATCACCTGTGCCGCTTCAAGGCCGCCTTCTCGTGGCTTGAGACAGGCTGGGCGGTCGCTATGACGTTCATATTCATCACCTTCACCCGCCTTTTCTTCCGAAGCGGCTCCAATCTGAACCCTGCGGAAGCGAACGAGAAGGCGTGGAGCACAGCAAAGAATATGGTCGAGCGCATCGGCGGTGACTGGGATCTGTCCCTCATTCCGCAGATGGTCCAGCAGCACCTCGGTGTGATCCTCGTCTTCGTCATCGGAATGATCATCCACTGGCTCCCCGAGAACTTCAAGCGCCGCTACCGCATCTGGTTCGCCTCGATGCCCCTCCCACTGATGGTCCTCGCCTGCGTCCTCGCCGTCTTCATCATCTGCCAGTTCATCACCTCCGACCTCCAGTCGTTCATCTACTTCCAGTTCTGACGGAGTTGTGGCCTGTGGCACTTAATCAGTTGAAAATGAGGAATAAAACCAATCGCCTGGTGTGGTTTGGAGTGCCACTTGATTGGCTTTTCACATTGACAGTCAGTATTTTGGGCGCCACGGGCGTTTGTGGGTTCCGAAAGGGCTGTGAATATTGTTGTTTAGATTCCGTACCGATAGAGCTGTAAACCACTCTTGATTACAAAACGCTTTCACGTTACAATGCCGCAGAACTGGGTGAGGGCACGCTATGGCTGAAATAGTCAATGCTTAAAGCAACAGTTTTTCAGCCGAGGCTCCACTATAGTGGGTTGCAGTGGCAGTGCGGCTGAAGGTGTTTTGTAAGAAATATTGCGCCACCACTGTTGGTTTTCAAGATATTGAAAAAGAGCGGATGAGGATTGATTCTATGTAAGAGAGGTCTATACGATGGCGGCATTATATGGGGGAAAAGCATCCGTTGTGATGCCGTAAACGTGGATTGAAATCTAATCTTAAATAAGGCTATTTTGTGCGATTTTATAAACAGAATCGCGCAAGAGATGTTTATGTTGCGTTTTAGAAGGGCAATGTTGTACAATTCTGAAAGAGAGTGCGTTGAGAGCCTGCAAATAATTTGGAACGGTCTTTGAAATGGCGATGCCTCATGATTCGGAATCAGGTCTGCCTGATTCGCAAAAAACAGATCGCTATGAGCAAACTTAACAAAAAAGCCATCATTGGCGTGGTCGCTGTGGCTGTTGTTGCCGCAGCTGTTGTCATCATCATTCTTAGACCAAAACATCACGAGGAGGATCTGCCTGTGGTCAGCGTTGACACGGTCAGGACCCGGAATGTGGAGATTTACGGAGAGTTTCCGGGAAGGATCCGCGCTCAGCAGTTCGTAGAGGTACGGGCGAGGGTCGAAGGGTATCTTGAGAAGATGATGTTTGAGGAAGGAACTTACGTGAAGAAAGACCAGATACTTTTCATTATTGATCCCAAGCAATATAAGGCTCAGGTTGACAGGGCGGAGGCTCTTGTGACAAAAAACAAAGCTATGGCCTTGAAGGCAGAGCGGGATCTGGCGAGGATCCGGCCTTTGTTCGAGCAGAAGGCCTCCAGCCAGCTTGATCTTGACAACGCTGTCGCCGCCTATGAGAGCGCCAAGGCTGACGTTCAGGTCAGCGAGGCGAACCTGACGGAAGCCCGTCTGGCCTTGAGCTACACCACAGTACGTTCTCCGATAAGCGGCTACATAAGCGAGAGGCACGTGGACATCGGCACTCTTGTCGGTCCCGGATCGCAGTCTCTTCTTGCGAATGTGGTCAAGAGCGACACCGTGCTTGTGGAGTTCAAGATGACGGATCTGGATTATCAAAAATGTAAGGCCAGAAACGTGAATCTCGGTCAGAAGGACACTAGCCGGCATTGGGAACCGTACGTGACCATCACTTTGGCTGATAAATCAGTGTACAAGTACAAGGGACTGGTTGATTTCGCGGATCCGCTTGTGGACGCCAAATCCGGAACGTTCTCTGTACGTGCCGAGATGCCTAATCCTGACAGGGAGCTCCTGCCTGGCCAGTTCACCAACGTGAAGGTCCTGCTGGACGTGAGGGAGAACGCTGTGGCGGTGCCGACCAAAGCTATCATCATCGAAAAGAGCGGGTCGTTCATATTCGTTATGAAACGAGGCGGCATCGTGGAGAAGCGTTTCATCCAGACCGGCCCGGAAGTGGAGAACACCACGGTCGTGGAGCGAGGCCTCAATCCAGGAGAGGTCATAGTGGTGGAAGGAGAGCACAAACTGAGCCACGGAATGAAGGCCGAGGCGGTTCGCTCTTAAGGAATATATTAATAAACACGAACTTATGAAATCCGATTTCTTTATTGACAGGCCCGTATTCTCGACTGTCATATCCATAATAATTGTACTTGTCGGGCTCATCGGATTGACGATGCTGCCGGTTGACCAGTATCCTAAGATAGTCCCTCCGGTCGTGCGTGTGTCCACATCCTATCCGGGAGCCAACTCGCAGACCGTGTCGCAGGCCGTCGCGACTCCTATCGAACAGTCGCTCAACGGAACACCGGGGATGCTCTATATGGAGTCAAGCAATTCCAACAACGGAGGATATTCAGCGACATTGACATTCGACATCTCCACAGATCCGGATCTGGCCGCGGTTGAGGTTCAGAACAGGGTGAAGCTGGCGGAGTCCAGACTCCCGGCAGAAGTCGTACAGAATGGCATTTCGGTGGAAAAGGAGTCCTCCAGCAAGCTGATGACAATCACGGTGATGTCGGATGACCCGAAATTTGATGAAGTCTATCTCAGCAACTACACCACCTTGAATATTCAAGACCGCCTGAGGCGTGTCCCCGGTGTGGGAGTAGTTTCGAACGTGGGAAGCCGCTATTATGCGATGCAGATCTGGGTGCAGCCGGACAAGATGGCCAGCCTCGGAATAACGGTCAAGGATCTTCAGAACGCCTTGAAGGATCAGAACCGCGAGGCGGCTGCCGGAGTTCTCGGACAGCAGCCGATCACGGATGTGGATGTGACCATTCCTATCACGGCTCCAGGCAGGCTTTCTTCGGTCGAACAGTTCGAGAACATCGTTGTCAGGACAGGTGCGGATGGCTCTATCATCCGTCTCAGGGATGTCGCCAGAATCTCGCTTGAGGCCCAGTCGTACAACACCGAGAGCGGTATAAACGCCCGCAACGCTGCTGTGATGAACGTCTTTATGCTTCCGGGTGCCAACGCTGTTGAGGTCGCTGATAATGTCAAGGCTGAGATGGCGGAAATCAGCAAAGGATTCCCGGACGGAATGTCCTATGACATACCGTTCGACATGACCACCTACATCTCGCAGTCCATCCACCACGTCTACAGGACCTTGTTCGAAGCCTTGATCCTCGTCATTCTCGTTGTGTTCCTATCCCTCCAGAATGTCAGGGCCACGCTGGTTCCGGCCATTGCTGTGCCGATCTCCCTTATCGGAACTTTCGGTGTGATGCTGATTTTCGGCTTCTCTCTGAATATGATGACGTTGCTTGGACTTATTCTGGCCATCGGAATCGTCGTGGATGACGCCATAGTGGTCGTGGAGAATGTGGACAGGATAATGTCAACCGAACATCTGTCTCCGTATGAGGCGACGAAAAAGGCTATGGGTGAGATAGGAAGCGCTCTTGTGGCGATGTCGCTCGTGCTCTGCGCTGTTTTCGTTCCGGTAAGTTTCCTTTCAGGAATCACGGGGCAACTGTTCCGTCAGTTCACGGTCACGATCGCTGTTTCCGTGATAATCTCCACAGTCGTGGCCCTGACCTTAAGCCCTGTGATGTGCTCCAAATTCTTGAAACCGCACGATAGTGACAAGCCTAAGAACTTTGTGTTCAGGAAGATAAACCAATGGCTTGAGCAGGGGACATCCTTTTACGCCAAGATGGTCCGCTTCGCTGTGCATAATTCGAGACGGATGTTCGCTGTCTTCGGAGTCGCGATCGTGGGAATATTCATACTTGGTCGCCTTGTCCCGCAGAGCTTCATCCCTAAGGAGGACCAAGGGTATTTCACGGTGGAATTGGAACTTCCTACGGGGGCCACGCTTGAACGGACCAGGGAAGTGACAGACCGTGCGATGGATTTCCTGCTCCGGCAGCACGATGTTGAATATGTCCTCAATGTCACCGGCTCCAGTCCCCGAATAGGTACTGCGCAATCCAACAGCACCTTGACGGTGATCCTGAAGCCGTGGAACGAACGGAAAGTCACGAATATGTCCAAGACGATCGCGTTGGTGAGGGACTCTTTGTCAATGTACCCGGAAAGCAAGGTGTACATCAGCACTCCTGCGGTCATCCCTGGACTTGGAACATCGGGAGGATTCTCAATGGTGCTTGAAGCCAGAGGTGACGCGACCTATCAGGATCTTCAGAACGCTTCTGACACATTGCTGCATTATGCGATGAAGAGAAAGGAACTCACCGGATTGTCATCAGGAATGCAGAAGGACATTCCTCAATTGTACTTCGATGCAGATCGTGACAAGATCCAGCTTCTGGGTCTGTCGCTGGCCGATGTCTTCGCGACTTTGAAGGCTTTCACAGGTGCGATCTATGTCAATGACTTCAACATGTACAACCGAATATACCGTGTCTACATCCAGGCCGACGCTCCGTACCGCGCCCACACTGACAACTTGAATCTGTTCTTCATGAAGAGTTCGGGAGGCACGATGATCCCTGTCAATGCCCTTGGCACCACGCATTTCACGACCGGCCCAGGCACGATCAAGAGGTTCAACATGTACAATTCGTCCACTATCAGCGGGGAGGCCGCCAACGGCACCAGCTCAGGCGAGGCTCTTGCCATACTGGAGGAGATCGCCGAGGAGCATCTGCCGGAAAACATCGGGGTCGAGTGGAGCGGAATGTCCTATCAGGAGAAAAAGGAGAGCGGGCAGACCGGCCTTGTACTTGCGCTGGCATTGCTGTTCGTGTTCCTCTTCCTTGCGGCCCAGTACGAGAGCTGGTCGATTCCTGTGGCCGTCATCCTTTCGCTCCCGATTGCTATAGCAGGGGCGTATCTCGGTGTGGCTGTGTTCGGTATGGAGAGCAATATCTATTTCCAGATAGGACTTGTGATGCTTGTCGGCCTTGTGGCCAAGAACGCAATCCTTATCGTGGAGTTCGCCAAAGACGAGGTCGAGTCAGGAAAGGATCTGGAAGAGGCTGCTGTCACCGCAGCGAAACTGAGGTTCAGGCCTATCGTGATGACATCATTGGCCTTCATACTTGGCATGCTTCCTCTTGTGTTCGCCAGCGGTCCTGGATCTGAGAGCCGTCGGAACATCGGCACCGGAGTGTTCTTCGGAATGATAACCGGCATAACCGTCGGAATCGTCTTCGTTCCGTTCTTCTTTGTGTTGATCTACAAGCTGAGGGCAAAGATCTTGAAGTTCAGGCCGAGATTCCGCAAGGCTGGAAAGGTTTTGCCGGCAGTGGCCGTTCTGGCCGTGTCATCATTGGCCCTTGGTTCCTGCTCCACATCAAAGTACTGCGAGAAACCGGATCTCGGAGAGATGCCTAAGGCGTTTTTCGAGGATTCAAGCGGCAGGAGTTTCGCTGACCTGGACTGGAGAAAAGTGTATGAATCCCCCGAATTGCAGAAACTCATAGACGCGGCTTTGAATTATAACAAGGACGTGCTCATCGCAGCGGAGCGTTTGAAGGAAATGGAATATAAGTACCGTGTTCAGAGATCCGCCCAACTGCCTTCCGTGTCTATGAAAGGCTATGCGCAGAACGATCATAGTAATTATGGGGGAACGGATCCGGAACCGGAAGACCCTGAGTTCGGAGTCAAGGCTTCACTTCAGTGGGAGGTTGATTTCTGGGGCCGTCTGAAGTGGTCGAAAAGAGAGAAACTGGCCGATTATCTTGGTACGGTCGAGGCTCAGAAGGCTGTGAGGATGAGCATCATCGCCAGCGTGGCCTCAGCCTACTACGAATTGGTGGGGTTGGACAAGAAACTTGAGATAGTCACCAACACGTTGGTCACGAGACAGAAGTCCGTGAACCAGGCCAAACTTCGTGCGGAAGGCGGACTGACATCGGAAATCCCTTATCAGCAGGCTCTTGTGGAATTGGCTTCCGCTGAGGCAATGGTGCCGGATCTCAAAAGGCAGATAGCGTTGAAAGAAAGCGAATTGTGCTTCATCACCGGATCGTACCCTAAAGAGGTCGAGCGTGTGGCCGGTTCGTTGGAGATGCCAAAGGCCGCGGTCCCGTCCGGTGTGCTGTCCGACATTCTCAAACGCAGACCGGACCTGATGAAATCCGAAAATGATCTTCGCACTGCCGAAGCTCGTGTCGGGGTCGCGATGGCTGAAAGGTTCCCGTCATTTGTCATCAACCTTGGAGCTGGCGGGGAAAATGATGCGCTTAAGGATTTCCTGAAGTCTCCGTTCTGGTTCACCGGCGCCACTCTCGCGTCGCCTTTCTTCGAGTTCGGCAAACGCCGTTCAGCCCTCAAGGCCGCAGTGGCCTCATACGAGCAGGCCAGACTGGAGTACGAAAAGGATGTGATGCAGGCTTTCAGAGAGGTGTATGACGCGACCGTGACTTTCAACTCAGCCCGATCCAACACCGACGTGAAAGAGGAGATGGAGCGTGCGTCCAAGAAATATGTCGTGCTGGCCAACAGCCAGTACATAAATGGCGTGATCAGTTATATGGACGTTCTTGACGCTCAAAGAAAATACCTTGCCTCTCAGCTGGAGTTGAGCGAGGCCAGGACAAAAGAGAATCTCTCCGTTGTCAACCTCTACAAAGTTCTGGGCGGTGGTTGGAAGGATTATTAGATGTGATTTTGAGAAATTGTTTGCCTTTACAAAACACTATAAAGCCGGAGTTGAGTTTTTATTAGTAACTTTACAAGCGGTTGGAAAACATAGTTGTTTTTCAACCGCTTAATTAAATATTATAACTTTACAATGCTATGTTTGTGCAAATTTTTCATTTTGATTCATCGTAATTCTGGTTTAAATTTGACTGCATGGATGCATGGAGAAATCCGGTGCGGCAAGAAACCGAAGCACTAAAACAACAATAACGATTGTACATGTTATATCAGAAAAGAATAAATAAAATCATAGGTGACATCGACAAGTTCTTCGACACGATAGATCAGGCTTTGCTGATCTTCAGCGAAGGGGTGAAGAACTATCTTTACAACAATGCCGAGGCATTCAGTGATAACCTTCAGACAATCACGCGTTTGGAGAATGAAGCTGAGATTCTTCGCAGGGAGATTGAGGAAGGATTGTATCGTCAATCCAGCCTCGTGAGGCTTAGAGGAGACATAATGCGACTTCTGGAAGCCTTAGACCACATTATTGACACCCTTAACGACAATCTGTTCCAGTTTGAGATAGAAAGGCCATTCATCCCTATGGAATTGAATGCAGACTTTTTGAAACTCACTGAGTTATCGACACAAGCAGTTGAGACGGCCATTCCGGCTGCCAAGGCTTATTTCAGAACCTCTGACAGCATCACCGAGAAGGTTCACCGCGTCTATTTCTACGAAAAGGAAGCGGACAAACAGGCCAAGTCACTCAAGAGAAGGGTGTTCCAGACGATGGATGAACTTAAACTCAGCCAAAAGTTCCATCTTAGATACTTCGCCCTTCACATTGAGGAGATTTCAATGGAGGCAGAAAAGGTGGCCGACCAGCTTTCCGTTATGTCAATCAAAAGGACAGTCTGATGGCACCATTGACGTTCATACTGTTTGTCGTCATTCTGGCAGGATGGCTGTCAGTAACGGATTTGCCCGTTGCCTTGGCTCCTGCTGGAACATGTCACACAGCTCAGAAACGGTTCCGGACCCCCGGAATATTACTCTTGCTTTTCCTCGGCATTGGCCTTTCCCGACTGTCAACATCTCAGCTAGTTCCGAGCGGTGATTCAGTAGTTGTGATCTTTGCAGCGCTCTTGGCTGTTGTTACAGTAAGGATATTCATAAAAAATGCTTCCATAGTGTTCGCTTTCGCTGGGGCGATTGCTGGGACTCGGATGCTCCAAAGCGGTTCATCGGTGATCCAGTGGTCGGTTCCGCTTTTGTGGCTGGCGGCAATAATGGCCGCAGTCATCATTGCTGCCATTCTTTGCAAAGTGATATCCTCAGTTTCTTCGAGGTCTGACTGTCATTTACTTACAAAGATGAATAGGTTGGGTTTGGCAATCACTATTTCAGCCTCACTGTTGTTGGTTGCCATAGGCTTCAATCTTGGCGGACTTTTTCCGCCTGTCTTGACGGTGGAGTTTCAGTTGCTCGTGTTCGCAGCTGTTGTCTTGATTGTTGGGCTGATTGTAAAAAGAGGATCCGAATCCAATTCGCACAGGCTTATGGAGAGGTGGTTCGATGTCAACGCGGAAGCTGCATTGGCGATGACTCTTGCCGCTGCGCTTGTCATCATGCTTTTCTCTTTCAATCTTACATTCGGGAATATTCATTTAAAAGCCGTTCCTTTGGCTCCTGGAGTGCTGATGCTTGCAGGACTCACAGGTTGTGAACTGGCTCAGAACAAAGAGGTCAATTGGATGATACTTGTTTCCAAGGTTGCCACTGACGTGCTCTTGACACCACTTTTGGCAATGACCCTGGCTTGTCTGATTTCTGGTCTATTGCATCCGAATCTGTTTTCTTTGGTGAATGCTCAGGTTGGGCTTCTGGTGATGCTTCTCGCCCTTGTCTCAGGTGGTTTGATGGTCATGTCGATTTTGTACCTGCGCAACGCAAAATCTTCCGGCAGGACGCTCCGAGAGATGGATGATGAACTCAACGAGAATCGTCGTGCGATTAACGAGATGGAGATCAAGACGATGCAGGCCGAGAATGAGAATTTGCGCAATCTGCTGGATCTAAAACGTAAAGAACTTGTCGGTGTGGCTATGAATCTTAGCGAGCAGAAGGAGTTTATCGATGGACTTTATGAGAAGGTAAAACAAGTCCAAGTTGAGACCGATGCGGACAAGAAGGATGCTCTTCTACACGAGTTGCGCACCGATCTCAACCTCAGAAAGAATTTCTCCAATGAGATAGACAGTTTCTATGCACAGGTTGAAAATCTGCACAAGGACTTTACGATCCGGATGACAGAAAAATACCCTCAACTGACGAAGCAAGAGAGGCGATTGACAATGCTTCTTCGCCTCGGCTTCTCCACTAAATACATCGCAGCGTTAATGAGTATCGCTCCCACAAGCGTTGAGATAGGCCGGCATAGGCTTCGCGCTAAACTCGGCCTAAGTCGCAGCCAAAATCTGACTGATTTTGTGAAAACTATATAACCAATTAATAATCATTTTTAATGTTGTAAAGTATGAAAAGAGTTTTTATTGTTACTCTGACCACATTCCTTTCAGTCTCGTTGTTTGCCCAGACAACGAAAGATTCTGAGGTAGAGTTGAACCAGTACGGCCAGCAGGTAAACTCCACTCCTGGTCAGGTAAAGGTACAGGACGGAATCATGGTTTTGGATGCCAAGAAAATCGACTACAAGATGTGGTTTGACATCCGTGTGCAAGGCGATGCTGCAGTCTTCTTCGGTGGTCCGGATTTCACATCGTCAGAGTTGGACGGAAAGGATAATCCTAACCACATCGGTAACGGAATGTCAATCCGCCGTGCCCGTTTCGCTGTCAAGGCTCAGCTGGACAAGAACTGGTACGGAGAGGTTGACACTGACTGGGCTGATGGAATCTGTGAGCTCAAAGACGCCATTCTGGCCTATAACGGTGTTCCGGGGCTTGAGATCAAGGCTGGAAACTTCAAGGAGTCATTCTCGATCCAGCGTAACACAACATCCCGCTACCTGATGTTCATGGAGCGTCCGATGGTCACGTCCCTTGCTCCGTCAAGGCACATGGGATTGAATCTGACATATTCAAACAAATGGTTTTGGGTAGCTGGTGGCGTGTTCGGACCAGAACTCAAAGGATCCGAGGAGGCCACTGCCATGAAGGACAACAATAAGGATCTAGGCCGCAACGTTGGTTTGTCTTACACCGGAAAGGTTGTCTTCCGTCCTCTGTACAAGTGCACTGAGTCTGCTCTCCATCTTGGTGGAGCCATCTCTTACCGTGAGCCGAAGGTCACTTCAACCGATGCTTACGGAGCCGCTCGCTACAGCAGCCGAAACAGCACGAGCATCAACAGAAAGAAATATCTTGACACAGACGTGATTACCGGTCTTGACCACGAGCTCGCATGGACAGCCGAGCTTGCTGGTTTCTACAAAGGTCTGCGTTATGAGGGAGCCTACCTCACAAGAGGTGCTTTCCTTGACAGGAAAATCAACAACCTCGGTACTCAATGGGCCGACGGTTGGTACGCGCAGGCGTCCTACCTTCTCTTCGGTGGACGTCAGAACTACGACTACGATGGCGCCAAGCCGACCAGAATCACTCCGGGCCGCTCCTGGGGCGATGTGGAACTTGCAGTGCGTTATGAATATTGCGATTTCAACACCGCGGACTACTTCGGAGGAAGCGCGGAGGCGTTCAGCTTCGGAATCAACTTCTATCCGACCAAGAACGTGAAGTTCGTGATCAACTACCAGTACAACAACAACGACCGCTACGCCAACGGCAAGGGCAAACTCTTCGTAGGTCACGATGCTGCCGGCAACCCTACCAAGGACTACACTCAGGTTGTCGAGAAGGCTGGCAAGGCTGGAGTTGACTATCACATGCTCGCAATGCGTTTTCAGGTTGCTTTCTAATTGACTGACAAAAATTTACGAATATGAAAAAGATATCATTGCTTACAGTTTTAGTTCTCTGCCTCTCCGGATTCGTCTCTTGTGTCGAGGATAAGGTCTATGATGTTGCGAGTGTCTCAGAGATTAAGAACACAATCGCTTACACCGAAGAGGATGCTGTCACAGTGACAGCTAAAGTCACCGCTCTTGTGGAGATCACAAAAGTGGAGCTTAAGTACAAGGCTGGCTCAGAGTCAGAGAAGACCGTTGTCATGACGGGGACTAAGAATGAATATTCAGGAACCATCCCTGCAGCAGCTGTCGGGACAAAGGTTGTCTATCACATTGAGGCTAGCACTGAAGGAAACACAATGTGCTCTCAGGAAGCCTCTTACACAGTCGGTGAGGTCCCTATTGACTACACTGGTCTGGCTCTGAACGAACTCAACGGTAACGACAAGTTCATCGAAATCTACAACAAAGGCAAAGAAGAGATTAGGATTAAAGGAATATCCCTCCAGAAGGACGGCAAGGATGTTTGGACAGCCCCTTCTGCCATTCTGAAGCCAGGTGAGTTCATACTGCTTTACAGCACTGACGTTCAGGCTGATCATGCAGACCATCCTGCTGATTACTTCTTCGGTTCCGGCCTTTCGGCAAAGAAAGCCGTCAAGGTTGAGCTCTTTGATCCTAAGGGTGCCAGTCTGGACTGCTTCAATCTTGTAAACTTTGTCAAGAAGGCCAAAGCGTCCTACAGCCGTGTACCTGACGGAACCGGTGACTGGTACTTCACATCTGCTACTCCTGCCGCCAAGAACGCAGAAGAGACCGCTGACAAGGTTGAAGGTCTGGAATAGAACTTTATTATTGCAGCAGGTGACTAAAGGTAGCGTTTAGTCACCTGCTAAGACATGATTATAAATTAATATATTCATAAACAATTAATTATTATGGCAAAAGAAGAAATGAAAATTGGTGAGATCTCAAAGCCTCGCTTCGAGTTCCGCTCGTTCGGACAGAATTTCTGTGAGGCACACAAGAGGATGGCGCGTCTGTCAGTCCCTGTTCCTGAGAAGGTTTGGGAGCGCTCAAGCGATGAGATTTACATCATCTCCCGCAAGAATGACATCAACAACACAAAGATCCGCAACGGTAAGATGGACATCAAGACCTACGTCCAGACCGTGGACGGCCTTGAGCAGTGGAATCCGCTGATGAAGGGAGAGTTCCCTATCAGCGCCAAGGTGCTTGAGGAGGAGGTTTTCCCTGCGTTCATGGTCGAGATGCCAAAGCTGACGAAGGACACCTACACCTACGAGGAGTTCATCGCCATGGTGAAGGCCAATCCTGACCTTGCAGCTGTGAGAGTTCACAAGCAGAGATTCGGCTACATGGTCAACGACACGATCTGCGAGGTCGGCAACGTGCTGATTAACGGAGCCAAGGTCGTGACCATCAACAGCGAGTCCACTGAGATCGAGGACATCAAGAAGACCATCAAGGATGTCGGCCTTGAGGGTGTGGAGAACATCAACTATCTCCAGGCCATCAAGCGTGTTATCGGAATGATTGACAAACCACTTGCTAACGAATAGATTATGGCACAGGAAATCGAAAGGAAATTTTTGGTGAACGGAGACTTCAAGTCAGATGCGTTCAAGGCTACAAGAATCACTCAGGGCTACCTCAGCAGCGTTCCGGAAAGAACGGTGCGTGTGCGCGTAAAGGGTGACAAAGGCTACATCACCATCAAGGGTATCGGCAACGCCAGCGGAGCGAGCCGCTTCGAGTGGGAAAAAGAGATTCCGGTCGAGGATGTGAAGGCTTTGCTGGAGATCTGCGAGCCGGGTGTCATCGACAAGACCCGCTATCTCGTTAAGGCCGGGGAACACACCTACGAGGTGGATGAGTTCTACGGTGACAACGAGGGACTTACGGTCGCTGAGGTGGAACTCTCCGACGAGAACGAGGCTTTTGACAAGCCGTCTTGGCTCGGAGAGGAGGTCACCGGAGATCCGAGGTACTACAACTCGATGCTGATGAAGAACCCTTACAAGAACTGGAAGTAGTTTCAATCGGTCACTGAGCCTGCTAGACTAACGTTGTATTGTCGCTTCGACAAGCTCGGCGACCGAAACGAACCGGTCACAGAACTTTCCGAAGCCGATCGGTCACTGAGCCTGCCGAAGTGACATTGGTCAGGCAGGCTCACCAACCATCGAAGTGACCTTAAATCACAAAAGTTAAATTTTAATATTCACGAATATGTCAGATCCATTAGATATGAACAATTATCGCCTTGAGAGACTCCCGAAGATGCAGAAAAGCTCCTTCGAGATCTGGATGGCGCGTCTAGGCGGCCCACTCGCCATACTTGCCTTTGTCCTTATCTACTGGTTCGGACATTTCGGCTTCATCGACAGCATCACAGCTGAATCCGTGTCAGGAAAAGCCCTGGCGCGTCTCAACGAGATAGGCCTGTCCGCGTTCATAAGGTCAAACTATGCAATGCTGGCCATATTCGTGGCAGGCCTTATCCTTTGGATGACGGAAGCGATCCCTAACTACCTCACCTCGCTGATAATCATCCTGCTCATCGTCCTGTGCGGAGTCACGACCCAAAAGGAAGCGTTCGCCCAACTGGGACACCCGGTGATGTGGCTGAATATCCTTTCGTTCGTCCTCGCCTCGATGCTCGTCAAGACCAAATTCGCCAAACGTCTGGCGATGTGGTTCGTGATCAAGTTCGGAAAGACAGCGAAAGGTGTGTTGTGGAGTTTCCTGATCATCAACCTTGTGCTTTCGATGTTCATCTCCGCCACGACCGTCAAGGCCACGATCATGCTCCCGATCTTCATGGTCGTCTGCGCGATCTATGGAGCCTCGGACGGACACCGTAACAATTTCGGGCGCAACCTCGTGATCCAGAACCTGTTCCAGGTCAACATCGGTGCCAATGCCTTCTACACCGGCAGCGGAGCCCACCTGCTGGCCATATCCCTGATCTTCGGTGCTGCCGGTGCGAGTCAGTTCGGCTATTCCGACTGGCTGGTGTCCTGCGGCCCGATGAGCCTTCTGATTCTGGTGATCGGTCTTCTGATGGGAATGTACGTTTTCTTCCCGATGAAGAAGGAGGAGCAGAAACCGCAGATTGACGGAGGACTTGACCGCCTTAAATCCGAGCTGGACGCGATGGGCAAGATGACCGTCGAGGAGTGGAAGGCCGTGGGAATATTCATGGGCGTCCTCATCCTTTGGTGTACTGACAGCCTGCACGGCATTGATGCCACGACTGTGGCTTTCATCGGGGCCGTCATCGCACTGATGCCTGGAATCGGAGTCGTGAAGTGGAACGATGTTGACATCCCTTGGCATTTGATGCTGTTCTCAGCCGGTGCCTACACCTTGGGCGCCGGGCTGAACATCACCGGCCTGCCGGGCACGATGGTCAACGCTGCATTCGACTCGATGGGCATCACCGACAACACCCCGTTCTGGGTGCTGTACGTGATTCTGACGTTCCTGATGATGTACTCAGGTCTGGTCTTCCAGTCCAAGACCATCAGGACGATGATTTTCGTGCCGATAGCCATGGGCATCGCTGAGCGGTTCGGCTATCCGGTGGTCAGTCTTGCGATTCCGGTCTCGATGCTGATCGAGCACGTCTATGTGCTGCCGTTCAACAGCAAGCCTGCCGCCCTGTTGTACAACACCAACCAGTATAGCATGACTGATGCTTTCAAGTTCGGCATCACGATGATGACCATCTCCTGGCTGATCATCCTTCTCTGGGGAGAGACCGTCCTCAAATGGCTAGGCATCACTCCGGGCTTGTTCTTTGTGGGATAATTTTGTATATTCGTAGAAACCGATGCCGCTGATTGTCGGGCGGCATTTTACGATCAAAAACAGATGATCCAGATCGACACCAGAATCCACGACCGCTACTCGATAGAGTTGAAAGTCAGTTTTGTCACCCGTAAGAAATTGCGGATGAACGACTTCTCTCTGGCGATGTGGTTCTTCGTGCCCGGCAGTCTGGACATCACCAGGGCCACCTACCCAAAGGACATGTTCTATCAGGATGTCAAGTCGAACATCCGCCTCATCACCCCCGTTTTTCTGCTCCGGGAGATAGCCGAAGGCCCAGCGGTGCCGCTTCGCAACATCCGCGAGGCTTTCACCAAAATGGCCTCCAACCCGACCCGAACCCTGATCTCTGAATATGAGTACCAGATCAAGATGTTCGCTGCCATCGTCAAAAGCGCCCTGCGTGACGAACTGGCCCACATCAAGCAGAACCGGATCGGCTCGGACACGGAAAACCTGTGCGAGGGCTTTATTGCCAATGCGGAAAGAATCTGTGGTGAATATGTCCGTCTGCGCTCCATAATCAACGCCCCAACGGTCCCCGAAGACGTGATGAGGATGTACCTTTGCGGAGACGAATTTCTCTGCGACATCACGTGCAAGCATATTCTTGAACTTATTGAGTGGTTGAGGGACAGAAAGTTGGATGAGCTGGCCGGAAAGGCAGCCGCCCTTTACCGCAGGGTCGGAAAGCACATGAAACAGTTGGGCTACCCGGAGATCCGGGAGGACGACCGGCTGCACAACCGCATATTCATTCATCGCTTCAGCATCCTGAAAAAGTACATTGAGAGCGACCTTTACCTCCGCGCTCCGAAGCGGCGGGACGGAGTGATTGTGGAACAGCTCTATTTCAGCATTGCCGCGGGTGTGGCGATGCTGTTTGCCACCGTTGTGAGCTTCGCCTTCCAAAGGAAGTTCGGCTCGCTGACCCTTCCGCTGTTCATCGCCCTCATTATCAGCTACATGCTGAAAGACCGCATCAAAGAGTTGATGCGCTACTATTTCGCCCACCGTGTCGGCAGCAAGTACTTCGACAACAAGGCGAAGATCATCCATAAGGACACCGAGCTCGGTTGGCTGAAGGAAGGCGTGGACTTCATCGAGCCGGAGAAGGTCCCGGTGGACGTGATGACCCTGCGCAACAGCTCGCATCTGACAGAGGTCGAAAGCAGCAACGTCACCGCCGAGAAGATCATCCTCTACCGCAAGTCCGTCCACATCGACAGGGAGAAACTACAGGCCAATTCTGAATATTCCTTCAGCGGCATCAACGACATCATCCGCCTGAATGTCACCAACTTCATCAAGAAGATGGACAACCCCACAACCTTGATGCGCACCCTTGGTGACGACGGCTCCATACAGACCGTGGAGTGTGACCGAGACTACTACCTCAACCTCGTCCTCCAGTACCAGTACGACAATACCGCCGAGTTCAAGCGCTTCCGCATCGACCTCTCCCGCGACGGCATCCGCTCCATCGAGGAGGTCGGGTGACATTCTTGGATTTTACTGTTTGATTGCATCTGTCAACTGAAAGTTAAGCTTACTGATATCATATTTGGATAAATATCTATTTATGATGATTTATATCTATTATTTTGTCATAAATCAACAAATATGTATATTTGCGAATATGAATGAGTATGTTGATCCAAACCTCTATGAGAGGTCCAATAATGACATAATTGTAAGTCTTGGCGCTCGTTTCCGTGACTATCGTATGGCGTTGCGTCTGACACAGAAAGAGATTTCCGAGCAGAGTGGTGTGTCGGTGATGACAATTGTTCGTTTTGAGCGGGGGGAGAGTGCGTCTATACGGTTGGATAATTTCGTGGCATTAATGCGGTCTATTCAAAAATTAGAGTGGATCGCTGAAGTTATTCCCTCCATACAGTCAAGCCTGTATGATGTCCGGGTGGGTAAAAAAGGATCAAACAACAGGGTAAGAAAGCGTAAGAATGAAAGATAATGTGGTGACCGTATCTCTTTATGGAAAGGAGATATGCAGATTGATGTGGCAGGGTGGATACCGCAAGGGATTCGGAAAAGTAGGATCCCTTGTGTCATTCAACCCTGAATATCATAGTTATGGTTTTGATGTTGATCCACTCGGACCGTTCAGCAGTTCAACTTATCTTGTGCAGCGTGGATTGTCTGACATCTGCCGGCAAAATGAGTACGAAGGGCTTCCAAGATTCATCAGCGGTTCATTGCCGGATGATTGGGGGAATCAAGTGTTTACGAAATGGATTGACTCAAACGGGTTGAGGTCTCATGATGTCACACCTATTGATAAACTTGCATTCATAGGCAAAAGGGGAATGGGAGGCTTCGAATTTGCACCTCAAATGTACAAACCGTCATCAGATGAAGCTATTGTTTTGGAAGACCTGTATAGTTGTGCGAGAATGATACTGACCGAGCGTGAGGAGACGATTGTGAATCTTGATGACAAACCGGGGATGAAGGATCTGATGTCTGTAGGTATGAGTGCCGGAGGTCAGCATCCGAAAGCGATTATTGCGATTAACTGGGAAACCAAAGAAGTAAGGTCTGGTCAGATCCGCCTTCCGGAAGGATTCACACATTACATTCTGAAATTCAAGGATTCTGATGCTTGGCCGACTGCGGAGATTGAGTATGTCTATTATCTTATGGCAAAAGGGTGTGGAATACAGATGGAGAAATCTTCCCTTTTGGAAGCGGGTGGTGTGAACCATTTCCTTACAGAGAGATTTGACCGCAAGAATGGAAAGAAGGTACACTCTGCGACACTCCGTTCCCTTTGTGGCGAAGTGACATCCTATGAAGATATCTTCAGAATCTGTAGAGCTCTTCGTCTCCCTTATTGTGACATAGAACAGATTTATAGGAGAGCGGTGTTCAACTATCTGGCAGGTGTCACGGATGATCACGACCGGAATTTTTCTTTTACGATGGATGAAACAGGTGTCTGGAGATTGGCTCCTGCGTATGATTTGACTTTCACGGTTAATTATAAGAGTCGATTTATCGGTGACCGTCATGCGATGAGCATAGAAGAAAGTGACAGAAATATGTCCAGAGGTCAGTTGTCGCGCCTTGCGAAGGAGAATGACATACAAGGTGCTGGAAACATAATAGAAGAGGTGACAGAATCAGTGATGATGTTCGGAAAGAAAGCGCACGGAATTGTCTCAACGGAATATTCCGAACTGATCTCTCGGTTCATCCAAGAGCAGGTGGGTAATCTCTGAATATTCCTTCAGCGGTATCAACGACATTATCCGCCTGAATGTCAGAAGTTTGTTCTCCACGTCAGCCTTTGTTACTCAGTGTGCTCAGGCCGGTTGGATGGATGTTATCTTTAGAGAATTATCGCATAAACTGTTGTATCTTAATATGTGATTGCTTATATTAAAACGTTTTATATTTTGATGTATGAAAAAACTTATGACGGTCATCTTGTTGGTTTTGACACCCGCCTTGACAATTTTAGCCCAACAGCCAGACAGCGTGATCACGGAGTTCCTCTCGGTGTCGGTCATCACGGAGGGAAACATCACATACAAGGTGGACCGGACAACGCACTTCTTCTCTTCAGAGGAGGTGAAGGCGGCCAGAGACGGGCGGGAACTTGTGGCGACTATTCCTAACCTGCTCATCGACAAGCAGAGCAACACGCTGGCGACTCTGGCCGGCAAGAAGATCCTCATCCTGATCAATGGCATCAGGTCAACGGACACGGACTTGCAGCTGATTCCGGCCTCGAAAATCAAGAAGGTTGACTTCTACGATGTGCCGCTGGTGCGGTATATGGCGGATGTGGTGCTGAACGTGGTGACCTCACGGCTAGACACGGGTTGGAACGGAAGTGTCTACACCAGAGTGGGCCAGATGGATTCCCACGGTAACGTGGCTCTCAGCTGTGTGAACGGGAACAACAAACTGACAGTCAACCTCGGGAGTCATTTCAACCACTCCGCCAAGAGTCTTGAGAACTCGGACCTTGACTCCGGAGTGTTCCGGTTCTGACATAAACCCCGCATGATTTCATGCGCGAGACGTTTACAAATTAGTACAATAGTCCGAACATCCATAGAGGGATGCGGTTGCCGTAGCCGGTCTCTATACCGTCAATGCCAAGGTAACTTGTGGGCATGTCTGCGATTTGTTCAAAATTTTTATTGTCGCCGCCTATCTCAAACAGATAGTCGCCATCAACAAGAAAATCTCCTTTTGCCGGCATCTGCACGGAAGATGCCGCAGACATTTGGTTGATAAAGAACGTTTCGCGCATGGTTCCAATGTTGATCTTTGGAGAAAACGCATACATAAGATTGGTGTTCCCGAGATAGATTTTTTCAGGATTGACCAGTCTTTTATAATTCTTAAGTTCAGTTGTGAGAAGGTTCAGAATTTCTGCCTCATCCAGTTTATAGAGAAGGGAGAGGAGAGTGTTTCTGGTTGTGCTCATGGATGAAGCCAGCTTTTCCGTGTTGGGGTGCAGAGGAACATTCTCAGCGATGATCATAAATAGTACCGTATTGGGCCTAGCTCAAAAAGATATAGAGAATAACATTTATCCTACCTCAGAAGGTTATGTATT
>CAKULN010000015.1 GCA_934667175.1 uncultured Bacteroidales bacterium
TTAATGCATTTCCTACCACTCGTTGACACTGAGCGTATTGCGTTTAGACATAACATAGAGAGGGTGATATTAATTCTCATGAAAAAGAATCAGACAAAGATTTACCTTGCGTTGGCACCGTCGCTTGGAGGGCATGGCGGCCCTTTACCCGGACAGGGCGCGCGAAGCGCGTAGGCCGCCATGCCCTCCAAGCGACGGTGCCCCTGACCGAAGAAATCCCTGTGACAGCCTCCAGCAACGCTATGCTTTGTAAGAAAACTTTCAAGACGTAACTCAGTGGTGCTTCAGATATTAAGTATTTCCTGTACAGGCTATCTAAGATATATGCCTGAACACATACTTTTGGACTTGATCCCGCTTCGACAGGCTCAGCGACCCTGATAGTCAAGAGTTATCACGTTTGTTTGGGTACAAGAAACCCCGCGGAGTTTGTTCTGCGGGGTTTTGAAGAGGTGCCTAGCGGAATCGAACCGCTGTAGCAGGTTTTGCAGACCTGTGCCTAACCGCTCGGCCAAAGCACCATTGGTTGTGGAATGCAAAGATAATGCTTTTTCTATTATTTACAAATTTTTCTTTCAATAGAGATCCGAAAAGAGGGGGCGTGAACAATGATATTGCTTTAAAATTAGTAAATTTGTAAACTTTGAGTTTCATTCCGGTCACTTCGACAAGCTCAGTGACCGGAAAAAAGTTCAGTGGCCGGAAAGGGGTTTGTGGCCGGATGACAATTAGGTAGGGATTAGAAGTAATGATGTATAAGAATATGAGGAGAATAATATCAGCGATGGCTGCCGTGTGCGTGTGCGCGGCGGCGGTCATGGCGCAGGAGGTGCCTGTCAGATTCGCGTTCCTGACGGATCTGCACTATTCGGCCGGAAGCGGATCAGTCCGCGATCTGAGCCGCTGCGTCAAGGATGTCAACACTATTGACGGACTGGACTTTGTCCTCGTGGGCGGGGATCTTACGGATTTCGGGACAGACGAGGAGATCGCGGCTGTCAAACAGATGCTTGACTCGCTTAAGTACAAGTACTATGTCGTGGCCGGAAACCACGACGCCAAGTGGTCCGAGAGCGGGTGCAACACTTTCCTGAAAGTCTTCGGCTACGAAAACTTCGAGTTCGGGTGCAAGGGCTGGCGCTTCATCGGCTGCAACTGCGGCCCTGACATGAGGATGGCTCCGGCGCTGATCCCTCAGGAAAGCATGGAGTGGCTGAAAGGCCTGAAGCCGGGCGAAAAGACGGTTTTCATCAACCACTATCCGCAGGACACATCAGTTCTGAACTACTTCGATGTGACCAGAGAACTTAAGAGGATAGGCACTCGTTTCGCGATCGGCGGTCACTGGCACAGCAACGTGGCGTTGAACTACGATGGAATCCCTGGCGTGCTGGACCGTTCGACGCTGACCGCGGGTAAACAGCCGGGCTACAATCTGTTCACAATCCGGAACGACAGTGTGACAGTCTCAGAAAGAAGGCTCTTCGGCACAACCACAGTCCAGCTTGAGCCATGGTACACCAGAAAACTCACCGAAGTCAAGGACACAGTCACTTACGATGCAGACGGCCTCCCGGCAAGCTACCCTTGGATGCGCTACGACGTCAACGCCGACAGCCCTGTGAAGGAAGTATGGAAGCTCAAGGACGACAGCAATATTGTCGCAGGTTTTGCAAGAGACGGTGGTAAAGCCTGGTACTCAACCGCTTCCGGCTACATCCGGTGCATCAGCGTCAAAGATGGTAAAAGAATATGGTCGAAGAAGTTCCCGGGAAAGATCTTTTCGACCCCTGCCGTGAAGGGAAAGTATCTTGTCTTCGGCTGCACGGACGGCAACATCTATGCGTTGAACGCAAGAAACGGAAAGACAATCTGGAAATACTCCGCAAGAAAGTCCGTTCTGGGCAGCCCTGTGATATTCGATGACAAAGTGTACGTCGGCGCTTCGGACGGATGCTTCAGGGCTCTCGCTCTGAAGACAGGGAAGGCCGTGTGGACATATTCAGACGTTCAAGGATTCATCGAATGCCGCGCCTACGTCGACAAGGAGCAGGTCGTGTTCGGATCTTGGGGCAACAGGCTGTATTCGCTTGACCCTCAGACTGGCGCGCTCCAATGGGAGTGGAAATGCGAGAAACCTTCGAGGATGTACTCGCCCGCGGCCGTGTGGCCTGTCAAGGCGTGCGGGAAGATATTCATAGCTGTTCCGGACAGGCGGCTCTACGCTCTTGACGCCGCGACCGGAAAGGAACTCAGGCATTATGAGAAATCAGCTCGGGAGGCTGTGGGTGTCTCGCCGGACGGAAAGAAGGTTTATTGCAAATCCATGTGGCACACAATCACTTCCGTGGACGCCGCAAGCCTTGAGGTGGATTGGCGTGCGGAGACAGGCGCCGGCTATGAGATTTCTCCGACCTCGATCGTACGCATCGGGAACGAGGTGATCATGCCGACCGACAAAGGCAACATCATCGGATTCGATGCCGAGGACGGTCGCAGGCTTTGGGCGAGGAAGATCTCCATCGCACTTGTGAACCCGATGGAGGTCTGGAGCGAAGGGGGCGCCACCTACATCCTTGCCTCAACCATGGACGGGACGGTGACGCTGCTGAGAAAAGATAGGCTTGGGTAAGGAGGTCGCTTCGACAGGCTCAGCGGCCGATAGGATCGGCTACCGACAAGATACCGTCACTTCGACAGGCTCAGCGACCGACAGGCACGGCGATAGGTAGAGAAATCAACAAGAATATGATTAATTTATGAATATGAAAAAGTTACTACTGATTCTTGCGGCAGCGTTCGCCGCGACCCCGCTTCTGGCGGAGAAAAACAGCAAGATGGAGCCGTGGCAGGATCCGAATGTGTTCGAGGAGAACAGGCTGCCTATGGCTGCCACCTTTGTGACGGACCAGCAGAAGACCCTGACTCTGAACGGAGTATGGAAATTCAAATGGAACGAGACCATCGAGGGGCGTACAAAAGGATTCGAGGCCGTGGGCTACAACGATGCGGACTGGGGCACGATTCCGGTCCCGGGAATGTGGGAACTGAACGGGTACAACGCCCCCCTCTATCTGAACATCGGCTACGCATGGAGAGGCCATTATACGAACAACCCGCCTTACCCTCCGACCGAGCACAACTATGTCGGCCAGTACCGCCGCACGTTCAACGTGGACAAATCCTGGCTCGGAAAGCAGATCTGCCTCTGCATCGGCTCGGCCACGTCCAACGTCCGTGTCTGGGTCAACGGAAAGATGGTCGGTTACAGCGAGGACAGCAAACTGGAAGCCCGCTTCGACCTCACAAAGTACGTCAAGGCGGGAGAGAACCTTATCGCGCTGGAGATTTTCCGCTGGTGCGACGGCTCATACCTGGAGGACCAGGACTTCTGGAGACTCAGCGGAATAGCCCGAGGGGTCTATGTCTACACTCGTGAGAAAGAGCGCATCGAGGATGTGAACATCGTCGCCGGGATGGACGGAGCCTACACTGTGGGCACCAAGGTCACCAAAGGCGTCAGGAACATCCGCGTCGCCATCGTGGACAGAAACGGCAATCAGGTTTCCTACAGGGAGGCCACCCCGTCAAAAGGCCGGGCCAAGCTTGCAGGACTTGTTCAAGATCCTGCCCTCTGGAGCGCCGAGATCCCTAACCTCTACACATTGAAGGTGACCGCTTCCGACAAAAAAGGCGTGGTGGAGAGCACATCCATCGACTTCGGATTCAGGACCGTAGAGATAAAAGACAGTCAGCTTCTTGTCAACGGACAGCCGATTCTCGTCAAGGGAGCCAACCGTCACGAGCTCAGCGCCGACAAGGGCTATGTGGTCTCGGAAGAGGACATGATCCGGGACATCCGCATCATGAAGGAACTGAATATTAACGCGGTGCGCACCTGTCACTACCCTGACGACCCACGCTGGTACGCCCTCTGCGACAAGTACGGTCTATATGTGGTGGACGAAGGCAACATTGAGTCCCATGGAATGGGGTACGAGAAGGAGTCTCTCGCACACAGGGCTGATTTCAAGGCCGCCCACCTCATCCGCGACCAAAGGATGATGCGCAGGGACTTCAACCATCCATCCGTGATCATCTGGAGCCTGGGCAACGAGGCCGGAGACGGAGAGAACTTCACGGCCTGCTACAAATGGATGAAAGAGAACGACCCTTCAAGGCCGGTTCAGTACGAAAGGGCATGCGGGGGCAAGAACACCGACATCCATTGCCCGATGTACGTTTCCCCGGCCGAATGCGAGGCGATCGTCCTACGCAAAAGCGGCAAACCATTGATCCAGTGTGAATACGCCCACGCCATGGGCAACTCCATGGGCAATTTCAAGGAATATTGGGACCTTATCCGAAAGTATCCTACCTATCAGGGAGGCTTCATCTGGGACTTCGTGGACCAGGCTCTCCGCTGGCCTTCCAAGGACGGCGGCACCGACCACATCTTCGCGTTCGGCGGCGATTTCAACGAATATGACCCTTCGGACGGCTCGTTCAACTGCAACGGTGTCATAGCCGCCGACAGGACCCTGCATCCTCATGCCTACGAAGTTCGCTACCAGCACAGGAATATTCATACATCTCTTGCCGGACAGGGAAGGGTGAATGTCTATAATGAACATTTCTTCAAGGATCTTGGACAGTACCGCATGCTTTGGAGCATCACCGTGGACGGCGTGGCCGTCTCGTCAGGTGTCGTTGAAAATCTGAACGTCGCCCCGCGGAAGACCGAGACCGTCGATCTTGGCTTCAAGGAACTTCCTAAAGCCGACGCCGACATATTCCTGAACGTTTCGTACGTCCTCAAGACCACCGACGGATTGCTTCCTGCCGGCACCGAGGTCGCCTACGACCAGATCGCTCTTCAGGAGAAGGCTTCCGCCGCTTTCAAGCCTGGTTCCGCCTCTGTTTGCGGCAAGTCTCTGTGCCAGAGCGAAACGGCAGGTTCATTTGTCTTCTCCGGCTCGTTCGCTTTCGCAGGCACCGCCGCCGAGAGCGTCGCCGACTGGACAGCGACTTTCGACAAGGCCACCGGATTCCTTACCGGCTACACCGTGAACGGAGTACAGATGCTTTCCGAGCCTTTGACCCCTGAGTTTGCCCGCGCTCCGGTCGAGAACGATATGGGCTCCGGAAAGATCAGAGGAATGTACAACACGTGGCGTTACCCGGCTTACAAACTCAAGACTGGCTCATTGGTTGTCGAGAAGGCGACCGACGGTGTCGGCTTGATGTCCTTGTCCGCCGAATATGAGCCGATAGCAGGCGGCGCGGCTGTCGTCGGGATGTTCTACGAAATCTTTCCTGACGGATCCATAAAGGTCACAGAGAAGATGAAGGACGCGGGCAAACTGGCCCAGACTCCCGCCCTAATGCGTTTCGGAATGAAACTGGCCATGCCGGGACGTTTTTCCACGGTGGATTTCTACGGCAAGGGGCCTTGGGAGAACTACTCCGACAGGAACACATCGGCTATCGTCGGACACTATACCCAAAGTGTGAACGAACAGTACCACTACGGTTATGTCCGCACTCAGGAGTCAGGCACGAAGACCGGACTGAGATATTTCCGTGTTCTCGACTCGAACGGAACCGGCCTTGAGGTCACCGCCGAGAGCAAGTTCTCCGCTTCCGCCCTTCCGTTCTCCATGAGGGATCTGGACTGCCTTGAGAACGGCACTCCCGCCAGGGCCAACAAGACCAACACCCAGAACGGCGAGGCTCGTCACTCATTGAATCTCAAGGCCAAAGCCCACGAGAACGACCGGACGAACGGGACGACCTACGTGAACTTTGATCTTCTGCAGATGGGTGTCGGAGGAATCGATTCATGGGGCCGGATTCCGCTGGAGAAGTATCTCGTCCCGGCCGCCGGGCGTGAGTTCACATTCATACTGCGTCCGGTAAATAATTGAGGCAAAACGCTTGTATATCCTCAAAAAAGGATTAAATTTGCAAAATCTTTGAAAGAAGTTAAACAACTTTAAAAACAATAAAGAAATGAAAAAAGGACTTCATCCCGAAACCTACCGCCTTGTAGCTTTCAAGGATATGTCGAACGACACCGTGTTCATCACCCGTTCATGCGCAGAGACAAAAGAGACTCTCGTGGTTGACGGAGTTGAGTATCCGGTTGTAAAGGTCGAGATCTCCAACACCTCTCACCCATTCTACACAGGCAAAGTCAAGCTCGTTGACACCGCTGGTCGCGTTGACAAATTCTACCAGAGATACAAGAACCGCCAGAAGTAATTTCTGTCACGGAATCGATAATAAAGAGGACAGTCTGTCAGACTGTCCTCTTTATTTATGATATCCACATCATATTTCGGATCAAAAAAGTTGAAATTGTCAGCAGAATATTTTGGATGTTAAAGATTTTTGCCTATCTTTGCAATCCCAAAACCGAAACGCTGGGTTCGTATAACGGTTAGTACTCAAGATTCTCAATCTTGCAATAGGAGTTCGATTCTCCTACCCAGTACAAGGGTGCCGGCAACGGTGCCTAATGATTAAAAAGGAATCGCTCGAAAGAACGGTTCCTTTTTCATTGTCAATGATGGGATATTCATTAAATTTGCAAAAACTAAAGTAAAAATCATGAAAGCTAAAAGGATAACACTTCTGGCGGCGGCTGCCTTCTGCGCCGCTGCGATGTATGCGGCCCCGAAAACGGCAGAGAGCATAATCAAGGCCTCAGACTCAAGGATCACCTACATCGGCAGGACTGAAGTCAAGGACGGGAATGTCTCGTTTGACTGGACCGGAGTCTACGCCAAAGTCAGATTTCAGGGCAATTCTTTGGGTTTCAAAGTGTCCGACACGAAGAAAAACTACTACAACGTCTGGCTCGACAGCTCGATGGACACCAAGCCGGACAAGGTAGTGGCAGTGCACGGGACAGACACGACCATCGCGCTCTTCAGCGCCGAGGAGCTCAAGGCGCGGTTCGGGAAAGACAGGAAAGCGGCCAAGGCCCCACATCAGGTGATTATCCAGAAGCGCACCGAGGGCGAGCAGGGCATCACGACCATCAGCGAGTTCATCACCGACGGTGAGTTCCTCCAGGCTGACGCTCCCAAGGACAGGATCATTGAATATATAGGAGACTCCTACACCTGCGGCTATGGCACGGAAAGCTCAAACAAGGAGCGGTTCAAGCCGGAGACCGAGAACCAGAACCTGACCTACGCATGCGCCGTGGCGAGATACTTCGATGCGGACCAGATTGTCGTGGCCCATTCCGGCATGGGGATAGTCAGGAACTACAACAGCAAGTTCACGGACTACTGCATGCCCGAGCGCTATACTCAGACATTTGACACCGACAAGGAGCCCATCTGGGACGCCAAGTCCTGCGGACTAAAGCCGGACATCACGGTCATCTATCTGGGCACCAACGACTTCTCAAGAGGGATGCAGCCGGCTGAAAGGCTGTTCGTCAAGAACTACATCAAACTCATGAAAGAAGTCAAGGACAACTATGGCGAGGGACACCCGATCCTCTGCATGGTACCAAAGCACGACTATCTTATGTTTGAATATGTCCGCAAGGTCCTGGACAGCTGCGGATTGAAGAACGTCCACATGCTGGCGCTTTGCCAGTCAGTCCACGACAATGTCAAGGACATGGGAGCTGACGGGCATCCAAACTACAGCGGACATCTCAAAATCGCCCACAACGTGATACCGTACGTCTCAACCATCACTGGGTGGGGACTTACCGGCAACGCCATAAAATAATCCATCATGACAACTAAAGGCAGAATATTCACATGGACCGGAGTCATCCTCGCTCTGACACTGGCCGGATTCATCTACTTCCGGTTCTACTTCGTCTTCGGTGACGGAGTGAAAGCCGGCGAACTCAACCAATTCATCTACAAAGGCTATGTCTGGAAAACCTACGAGGGGAAGCTGATCCAGGCAGGGTTCAGGGGCTCGAACAAGAACTCCGGAGGCGCGGCGATTGAATCCTACATATTCGACTTTTCCGTGGCCGATGAGGAGGTCGCCAACGAGCTCATGAGATGCAGCGGCAAGACGGTGGAACTGCATTACAAGGAATATCTTGGAACCCTTCCGTGGCGCGGAATGCAGAAATACGTCGTGGACAGGATCGTCTCGACATCCAACACAATCAGCGAATGATGAAAAAGGCACTTTTACTTTTCGTGTTGGCCACGCCAACCGCACTGTGGGCCCAGACCGGAGTCGTCACGACACATCCGGCCAATCCGGAGGGGAAACTTCTCACGATGGAAGAGGCTGTGCTTGGCAGGAATGTCCGTCCCGCGAATGTCTCGGCGTCCTGGAAAGACAGCGACACCTTCATATTCCGCAAGGACGGCAAGTGGATGCAGGAGAACCTCCGTACGGGAGAGATTTCTGAATATGCCGCCACAAGGCTTCCGGAAGGCTTCCCGAAAGAAGCCGAAAACATCACACGAAGCGACACCGGAACATTCGCCTACACGGTGGGCAATGACCTTTACATCTTCGGCAAGTCTCCTGTCCTTGTGGCTAAAAGCGAGAACCCAGACATCACCTTCGGGCAAACCGTCAGCCGGAACGAATTTGGAATAGACGGAGGAATATTCTGGTCTCCGGACGGTTCCAAGCTGGCTTTCTACAGGAAAGATGACTCGAAGGTCTCCGATTTCCCACTTCTGGACATCACGACACGCACGGGGTCGCTTAAGAACATAAAATACCCGATGAACGGCATGGACAGCGAGAATGTCCAGCTCGGTGTTTACGATGTGGAGGCAAGGAAGACCGTCTGGTGCGATGTGGATGAATATGGCAGCGATCAGTATCTTACCAACATAAGCTGGTCGCCGGACAGCAGGAACATCTTCATCCAGGTGCTTGACCGCACGCAGAAACATCTGAAACTGAACATGTACCGTGCTTCTGACGGATCGTTGGCCCGCACAGTTCTCTACGAGGATGACTCCCGCTACGTCGAGCCTCTGGACCCGCTGCGATTCCTCAAGGGGACATATTCATTCATCTACAGGACCAACAACCGCGACGGCTACCGCAACCTTTACCTCTGTGACACGTTGGGGACGGTCAGGAGGCTGACGACTGTTGACGCCGATGTGGAATATCTGGACAATGACGGGAGGTTTGTCTATTATACTTCGGCGGAGGTTTCTCCGGTGGAGAATCATCTGTTCAGGATAGAGGTCAAGACATCGCTTCGGCACTTCGACAAGCTCAGTGCCCGGCAAGATAACCGGTCCCTGAGTTTGCCGAAGGGGCAATTTATGGCAAAGATTCCTGCTGACATCGTGGCCAAGGCCAAGTTCGGAAAACCGGTCAGGCTGACGTCCGAGGAAGGCTGGCACACGATAAGCCTCAACGAGGGCTGCACCAAGTACATCGACAGCTACAGCAGCTTCAACGTGCCGCGTGTGACAAACATCATGACAGCAGATGGAAAACTGATCCGCAACCTTGCCACAGCCGAAGACCCTCTCAAAGCCTACAAGACAGGAGAAGTTCTCTTCGGGACTGTTAAGAGCGCCGACGGCAAGTACGACAACTGGTACCGACTCTTCCTGCCGACGGATTTCGATCCCGCGAAAAAATACCCTGTGGTTCTCTACGTTTACGGAGGGCCTCACTCTCAGATGGTCCAGAACACATGGCTCGGACAGGTACGGATGTGGGAGATGCTGATGGCACAGAAAGGCTACATCGTCTATGTGCAGGACAACCGTGGCACACAAAACAGGGGCGCTGAATATGAGAAAGCCATCCACCGTCATTGCGGACAGGCCGAGATGGCCGACCAGATGGTTGGCATCGGCATGCTGAAAGCCCTGCCGTTCGTGGATTCGAACAGAATCGGAGTCCACGGCTGGAGCTACGGCGGATTCATGACCATCTCACTGATGACAAACTATCCGGAGACATTCAAGGTGGGTGTCGCCGGCGGTCCGGTGATCGACTGGAAATGGTACGAGATCATGTACGGTGAACGCTACATGGAGACGGAGGCCACAAACCCTGAAGGATTCTCGCAGACAAGCCTGATCGGCAAGGTGGACAATCTCAAAGGCAAATTGCTCATCTGTCAGGGAGCGATCGACAACACAGTGGTCTGGGAGCACAGCTTGAGTTTCGTGCAGAAATGCATAGAGAACAATATCCAGCTGGATTACTTCCCATACCCTTGCTCCGAACACAATGTCTTCGGAAAATGGAGAATACACCTCATGGACAAGGTGACAAATTACTTCGATGACTATCTTTAGTAACCTTCAAAGAATAACCTGCATCATCTTAAGGAATCTTTTCGGTCTATATCTCTTTTCTCATCAGTCATGTGCCACCGGCACACTCATTCTTCGAAAATAGATCTATCCTCGAAAATATTCTCTTAATCTGAGGCAACTTATTTTTTTCATGTTACTTAAATAACAATTCTCTATCCACTGACATCATCAAAAACAGGGCGGCTTCATGACGGGCCGTCCTGTTTTTTTTCAAATGCGCGGATTATAAATGAATCATGGCAATGGAGCGCTTTTGGCATCCTTTATGGCCTGGAACGTATACGTCCGGTCACTGGTCTTGCATGACGCGATGTAAGGATCCGATTCATCGTAGACGAAAATTCCTTTGAAGCCCATATAGAATATATCCTCGTGTGAGAACATCGGGATCTCTATGGTGAAATTGTTGTAGACATTTCTGATGAGGTACGGCTCAAGATCAACGATTGCACCATCATTGGCCGAGAAATAAAAATTCACCCAGTTTCTGACAGTTATTCCCGCAAGCGTTCCCGAATTCATAAGAGCCCCCACATAGGCTTTGCTGACATTCAGATTCTTGTCAGCGACATATTCCTCCAAAGAATCATATCTTTTAAATCTGTACGTGTCCGTCATGTCATCGTAGTATGCTTTCCTGATGTATACATGACCAAAGGTGGAATAGTCAAAACAGAAACTGAAAGACGTCTGTCCGAGGATCAACTCATAGTTTGTCTTGTTGACAGGAACCTTGGATGTGCCGTCATCAGACAGGACAAGCTTATCGTTAAAGCTTGTAAACATTTCATCTCCGCTTCCACCTTTCAGTCCGGTCACATTCAACGCCCCCATTTCACAATATTCAGGGATGACGGTCTTGGTTGACGACACACATCGCAGACCGTAGTCAAGCAACGGGAGACAATAATCATTGCCGTAAGAGTCTTTCTTCACAGGCAAATGGTTCACTGACACCTGACGCGGCTCCTCACCATCTCCGAAGACCACCTGCCGGGTCATTGTGCTCGGCTCCGTCCCCACCGGTCTGTCCCAAAAACATTCGACACTCGGATCCCTTACTTTCAGGAAATGGTCGCCGATAGCATAGTCAGTAATTGACACAGATGAGGAGAACTTGACCTTCCTGAGACTGTACATGTCACCAACGCTTTTATAGAGATAGTAGCCGGTCCCATTATTCTTGGCTTCCGGAAACTTCACATCGCCCCATGACTTTTCGTCTACGCCCTCCACTGTCCTCGTTATCTCATAATCCGCATAAACACATTCTTGGACCCATTCAGAGCCAGTCATCCCGACGCTTACTTCGACCTTGTAGGGCACACCGCATGTCGCAGCGATCATCCCGTCATCCGTTACGGTTTTTCCACCATAAGAAAAACTTGACGGCTTTGTCCTGAAGGACAAATCGTTGATTGAAGGACTGCCTGAGTACCAGTCAGGAAGTTCTTCGCGGGTCAGATAGATGTACCCTGCATCATCCGACGTCTTGGTGTAAGAATTACCCAGTTGGTCCTTGAAACTGACTGTGCAGTTCGGGATAACGACCGGACCCGGGCCGGAAACGACGAGGGCACAGCCCCCGGAATATGGATTGACATATTCATAAGTCGTGTCCTTGACAGTCCCGACCGCCTTGACTTTCGCCAAAGCCCTTACCGGAGCCACATTGTACTTGCCCCAATCAGCTTCCTCCACATACAAGGTGTCTATGGCTGTCAACATAGCCCCTGGTTCTCCGTTGCCTCCACGCAGATATTTGAAGAAATCACTCAAAGACACAGCTGTCTTCGGCCATTTAGGATACTTCGTCTTGTCATAAACTCCATTGTCAGGATTGTCAAGCCCCGACTCGCTGAGCACAAGTTCCTTCCAAAGATCGTAGGCAGACTTGCCATCCGTTCCGTCGGCACCATCCTTCCCGTCAACGCCGTCTTTTCCGTCAGCGCCGTCGGAGCCGGAATCTCCCTTGTCGCCTATGGCACCACGAAGATATTCATAGAAATCAGCCACGGATGTTTTTGTCGGATCCCATTTGCTTCCAGGGTTCTTCGGATCCTCCAGACCTGGCATGGATGTCACGTCGGCGACCCAAAGTTCGTAGGCCGACTTGCCGTCAGAGCCATCCGCTCCGTCTTTGCCATCGGCGCCATCCTTACCGTCAACTCCGTCCTTGCCATCCGAACCAGACGCTCCGGTGTCACCTTTCTGCCCCTGGGCCTTGACGCCCGTGTCAACGCCATCGATCCACCAGTTGCCGTTCGAACCGACATAAGGGGTCTTTCCGTCCTTGCCATCAACTCCATCCTTACCGTCGTGTCCTTTCGCTGTGACGTGCGTGAAAACCGTATCTTTGGCAGCCTTATCGACGAGTATCCATTCTCCTGTCTTAGGATTGATTTCCGGAACAAGACCGTCCTTACCGTCCATTCCATCCTTTCCATCAATTCCGGAATCGCCTTTGTCTCCCTTGGCGCCAGCCTTACCGGTCAGATACTGGAAGAATTTCAGCATCGAGAGATCTGACAGAGTGATCACATTGCCATTCTGATCAGCCACAACACCTCCGGCGGCGATTGTCTGCCTGACATAGGTTTTCCACATCTCAAAGGCGTCCAGACCATTCACACCATCCTTGCCGTCAGCTCCGGCATCACCCTTGTCACCTTTATCACCCTTGTCACCTTTAGCCGTGACACCTGTGTCAGTCTCTCCGATCCACCAACGTCCATCCTTGATATACGGGATCAAACCATCAGCGCCATCGTCTCCGGTCAGGAACCAATAAAAGTCCGCAATCGAAGTCTTGGACTTATCCCATTGGCTGCCAGGATTATGAGGATCATTCACGCCAGAGGCGACATACAGTTTCCACAAATCATAAGCAGAGTCTCCATCCACGCCGTCTTTGCCATCGGCACCGTCCTTACCGTCCGCTCCATCCTTGCCATCGGCACCTTTATCCCCGACAGCGCCACGAAGATATTCATAGAAATCAGCCACGGATGTCTTTGTCGGATCCCATTTGCTTCCAGGGTTCTTCGGGTCTTCCAGACCTGACGGGGATGTCACGTCGGCCACCCACAGTTCATAGGCGGACATGCCGTCAGTTCCATCGCTTCCATCAACTCCATCCTTGCCGTCGGCTCCATCTTTTCCGTCGGTTCCATCCTTGCCGTCGGCTCCGGCGTCACCCTTTTCTCCACGGGCCTGTGTTCCCGTATCCTTGTCACCTATCCACCAATTTCCGTCCTTGATGTAAGGTGTACGGCCATCCTCGCCATCCTTTCCGTCAACTCCATCCTTTCCTTTCATGTAGATAAAGAAATGTGCGATGTCTATCGTACCGGTGTACTCCAACGTTTTCTCTTCGATGGCCTTGACCCATAGCTCATAAGCGGAGAGACCGTCCTTGCCGTCCTGACCTTTTTCTCCTTTTTCCCCTCGGGCGGCGACACCTGTGTTCCGGTCACCTATCCACCAATTGCCGTCCTTGATGTAAGGAATAAGGCCGTCAGCCCCGTCATTTCCGGAAAGGAACCAGTAGAAATCCGCCATCGAAGTCTTGGATTTATCCCATTGGGACTCCGGATCGTGCGGATCGCTCACCCCAGTGGCGACATATTCCTTCCACAGTTCATAGGCAGATTTGCCATTCTCACCGTTCTTGCCATCATTTCCATCCACTCCGTCCTTTCCTTTAAGGTAAATGAAGAAATGGTTGATGTCAATCGGTCCGGAGTACTCAATCTGTTTTTCCTGCACTGCCCTGACCCACAGATCATAAGCCGACAGTCCATCTTTGCCGGGAACACCTTGGACACCCTGTTCCCCCTTCGGCCCGACCGGCATTGTCACCTCAAGTGAGTTGCATGCGGCCAGCACAGACGCCCCGATGAGCGCCGTAATCATTAATCTGAATCGATTTTTCATGAATGAATATGATTTATAGTTGGTTAAGATAATTCCAAAGTGACTCCGAAGTCACCCTTTCGAGAACGACCTTACGGTCTCCTCCGCGTTGCTCGTCCGTGGCCGACTCAGGAACAAGGGCCACCCGTTTGCCGAATCCCCTGTAGCACAGTCTGGAAGGCTGGATCCCCCTTTGAAGGAGAGCTTCGTAGACAGCCTTCGCACGAGCCTTGGAAAGTGTCTCATTGTACTCTTCGGATCCTTTCGCATCCGTGTAGCCGGCGACCAGAAACCTTGTGTCAGGTAACTGGGCCAAAGTGTTGGCTATCTTGTCCAGAATAAACTGGGAGTCCGCCGTGATGGTGGCCTTGTCAAAATCAAAGTTTACGTTATCCATCATCTCGGCAAGAGTCTTCTCGGAAGGAAGCTCCTTGATCACCTCACGAACAACCTCCACCGGGACCTCACGGACCACCTCCTTCTCGACAACCTTTTGCGGATAAAGAGCGGCATAGTCATCAAGATGTCCCGGGACATAGCGGTCAGCGGAAGCCTTATGCTTGTCCGCTCCGCCCAATCTTAGCAGAATTCCTGCGGAGATCTGGGCGAAATTCACTCCGTCAGTGCCAAGCGAACGATTGTACTGCCCTTGAATATGCACGCCCACCCTATTGCTCATCCATCCAATCACTCCCACGCCGGCCGAAACCGGGAAGAATGTGTCCGAATCAAACGTGTAACCTTTGTTCCAGGCATCCTCTGCCTTCCAGAGAGCCTCCTTGGTGACATCTCCCCTGAACTGCCCGAAATAAGACGTAGGGAAATTCTTATGGTAGAGACTGACTCCAAACCTGATATAAGGCTGGATCCACTCGCTCCTCAGGAACGGACGCAACTGGATTCCGGGACTGATCATCAACGAGTACCCTTGCCTCGTCTTTTCGGCATCATTGTACTTCGCCAGACCGATAGTCCCTTGCAGATCGGCATACAGCCATCTGTTCAGTTCCCTGGCCGAGTAAAGCTCGATGCCGCCATAGATCAACTTCTCATCCAAATTGAAGATGTAATCCCCTCCAGCCGTCTGATGAAAGTCCGACACGGTGGTTCTTGTGACGTTCATGGCCGCTCCTCCCAGACCGAATTCCCATGTTTTTGGCACTGTCCTCGCTTGTGAATATCCCGTGACCGGGTAAAGCAAGGCCAGCACAACGGCCGAAGCCGTTCTGTACATTTTGTTTTTCATAAGTGATAATTATTTTACTGAATGTTACTTAGCAGACAGCGATAACACATTGTCGCTTTCTAAGTTTGTTTTTTCAGATGCTACTTAAGGACATATTCAGAGATGTTCTCAATTCCCGGGATCCCAAAATAGGAGGCGATAAGATCTCCTTTGAGATAAATCTTCCGGCCGAGAAGTTCGGGATGATCGGCAAGATTGACAGCCACCCGGATTTCACCTTTCGGTATCTTTACGGACAGGCACGAGTTCTTGGTGGTCACAGAAGAACGAGAAGCGATAGCCATGCATGTCATGGACGAGAATGGAGCCGTGAACGAAATGCCTTCCTTGGAGGAAGACAAATCACCTCCGACAATATAGCCACAGACCCAGACTCCTTTCTCGCCGACATGTTCCTTGGACTGTCCCACGCTGTAGGCCGTAGCTTGGGTCGTGCCGGGATCCGCTCCCTGTCCCGAACCGATCTCATACTCAAAACTGTTCCAGACACGGCTAGTGTCAACAGTGATCGAAAGGCCACCGGACTCCCCTGGCTTTGGAGGCTCGGCCGACGGACATGATATTCCCAATGTCAAAACCTCACATACCTCCAGAAAACGGGTCAGAAGCACTTTTGAGGATTTGCCGTCATTCAATGCCACGGAGATATTCCCCGGCTTGAAATAGCCGACGCGCCTTTCCGTCTGGCTGTATTTGAGATCCCCTTCCGAGGACGAGACTGTCACGAAACCGTCCGGATAAGTGGAATTAAAATTTTCATCAAGTTTAAGACGCAATCCGGAGTTGAGTTGCGTGCAATTCAAGCGCGCCTTAGTGTTTGTTCCGGACTGGACGACCACAACCTGCTCGTCGCCGAACTGGGGCGCGGAAAACTCAGGCTTGAGGAATGTCATGGACACAACCTTGACAGTATAACTCCCAGGGTTGACCAACATGGATTCCGGAGAGTCTCCATAGGCTCCCTCATAAAGCACTTCACCGGCAGAGTTTTTCACAGTAAGGATGAATGCATCCGTGTCCGGCAAGTCAACCGTGGATCGTGTAAAGACCCGAGATGAGAAGTTCCAGCTTAAGGTGCCTTGCGCACCTTCGGAAGGCACCTTGTTGCAAGATAAGGTCGAGACGGCCAACGCCATCATTCCAGTCGCGGCGACCTTCGAGAGGATTCTGATAGAATTCTTCATAGTTGATAAAATTAACGTTCCGCACCGTTGCGGTCCGTTTGCAAAAGTATGGCGACTAAACGTAAATAATCAAAAGAAAGAAAAATAGTTTTCTATAAAAAACAGAAATTTATGTTTCTTTTATGAATATGGGAACCATTAAGGGCTGAAAACAAAAAATTCACGGGGCAATCGCAGTCACTGCGATCACCCCGCTACTTAACCTAAACTTAAACTATGAAAAACTTCACGTCAAATATACAAATTCTTTTGAAGAAAACAACTATCTGAAACGATTTTTTATATTGTTTTTGTTTGCATTAGGCAAAAAAATGCCTCAAAAGCCAAAATCGCCAATAATAACAACTTGGACAAAAGAAAGAAATCACTTCGCCTCCCGCACCGTCTCAAGAATATTCCTTACCGCTTTTTGTGCCTTGACACTTGGGCGCAGGGCCAAGATAACCAACGCGACGGCTAAAGCGGTTCCGGTCAAGACCGTGAATATTCCAGGAACCCCGTCAACGCCGTACACTCCCAAAGTAATGAATGCGATGGCGGACAGAGTCACAAGCATAACTTTGCCTCTCCGGTTCTTATCTCCTTCCTTGACACAAAGCGCATAGCGTCTGATTTCCTCACCATCGGCATTGGTCCCGACAAGACCGGCGTCCTCAAGCCGGCAGGAGATGGCGCGCCAACGAAAAGGCGTGGACCAGTCCACAAACAAGTCACATTCACCAGTGGTGTCCGGAAGTTCCTCCTGTGAGATTTCGCTTGATCTTTTGACATCACCGAGTTGTGTCAGTTCCACCTTGATGCCACCCAGTACAGTCCCGAACGGTTTCTCACTCGTGAACAGCACCATTCCGGCATCCATCATCTGTACTTTCCTGTCAATCATACCGCAAATTTAACAATATTTGAATATACCCGCACAATCTTTGACCATCTTTGAGACATGAAAAAAGGACTGGTCAATCACGGCCAGTCCTTAATAAGGATATCATCACGTCCCGATTAAGAGAAGTTATCGTAAAGAATGCTCTCCGGCTGTACTCCAAGGCTGTCAAGAAGCTTGTTCACGGAAGCTACCATCATTGGAGGACCGCACATGAAGTACTTGATGTCTTCCGGAGCATCGTGATCCTTGAGATAGGTCTCGTACATCACATTGTGAACGAAACCGGCCGTGTACTTGACTCCAGCGGCGTCAGCAGCCGGATCAGGACGGTCAAGGGCAAGATGGAAGTGGAAGTTAGGGAATTCCTTCTCGATCTCAGCGTAGTCCTCAAGATAGAATGCCTCGACAAGGCTGCGGGCTCCATAGAAGAAGTGAACCTCGCGCTTTGTCTTGAGAGTCTTGAAGAGGTGCATGATGTGGCTGCGGAGAGGAGCCATACCAGCGCCACCACCTACGAAGATATATTCCTGAGAATCAGGATCATTCTTCGGAAGAAGGAACTCTCCGAACGGACCGGAGATCCAAACCTTGTCGCCCGGCTTGCGGGTGAAGACGTAGGATGAGCCGACTCCAGGAGGAACAGGCAGCATCTTGAACACACCCTTAGGCTGGCTCCTGTCAAACGGAGGAGTAGCGATACGGACATTCAGTTTGATGATGTCACCCTCAGCAGGATAAGAGGCCATTGAGTAAGCTCTGATCGTAGGCACCTCGTTCTTCGCCTTGATGCCGAAGAATCCGTACCTCTCCCAATCCGCCTTGTAGATGTCGTCAACATCAATCGTTGAGAAATCAAGGTCATAGGCAGGGATGTCGATCTGGATGTACTCACCGGACTTGAAATCGAGATGAACTCCCTCAGGAAGCTTAACGGTGAACTCCTTGATGAATGTGGCCACGTTCTTATTGGAGATGACCTCACACTCAAGTTTCTGTACACTGAGTGTTGACTCAGGTACCTGAATCTTGATGTTCTCCTTGATCTTTACCTGACAACCAAGCCTATAGCCCTCCTTGATCTGCTTGCGACTGAAGAAACCGGTCTCGGTAGGGAGAATGGTTCCACCACCTTCAAGTACCTGAACCTTGCACTGGCCGCAGTTGGCCTTTCCACCGCAGGCGGAAGGAAGGAAAATCTTTTGGTCAGCGAGAGTGTGGAGAAGATCGCTGCCCTGAGGAACATCAAGAACTTTCTTCCCGTCGTTGATATCAATCTTGACAGTGCCGTCCGGGGTGAGTTTGATCTTGACATACAGAAGCAGGGCGACCAAAACAATGGTCACAACTACAATTGTGATGATTGCTGAAATTACTGTTGAAAACATAGTCTCTGCCTCCAAATTAGATTGTAAGTCCCATGAAAGTCATGAAGGCCATGGCCATCAGACCTACTGTGATAAATGTGATACCGATGCCTCTAAGTCCGGCAGGGACCTTTGAATAGGTCATCTTCTCTCTGATCGCGGCAAGTGTCACGATGGCAAGGAACCAACCGATTCCAGAGCCAAGTGAGTAAACCGTGGCCTCTCCGACATTCACGAAATCCTTGTTCTGCATGAAAAGCGAACCACCCAAAATAGCGCAGTTCACAGCGATCAAAGGCAGATAGATTCCCAGTGATGAATATAGGGCCGGAGCGAATTTCTCAACGACCATCTCGACAAGCTGCGTGAACGCAGCGATGACAGCGATGAATATGATGAGGCTGAGGAAGCTCAGGTCCACACCCGGAATCAAAGCGTCAGGAGACAAGACATACCTGTAAAGAAGATAGTTGATCGGCAATGTCACAAGAAGAACGAAAATAACAGCGACACCAAGACCGGAAGCTGTCTTCACATTTTTCGATACCGCCAGGTATGAGCACATACCAAGGAAGTACGCGAAAATCATATTGTCAACGAATATTGACTTTACGAATAAGCTTAAATATTCCATAATCAGTACTTGTCTTTGTCGTTATTTTTCCTGAAGATCCTTCTGGATGCTTCTCTGAATCCAGATGATGCAGCCGATAAGAATCAGCGCCATCGGAGGGAGAATCACCAGACCGTTGTTGACATAGCCGGCAGCGTAGAAGCTTTCCGGAATAATTCTCAGTCCGAACAGTGTGCCGGAGCCGAAAAGTTCACGGAAGAAGGCCACAACGATGAGGATAAGTCCGTAGCCAACACCGTTGGCGAGACCGTCAAGAAGGGAAGGGATCGGCTTGTTGCCGAGGGCGAACGCCTCGATACGTCCCATCACGATACAGTTGGTGATGATAAGGCCGATGTAAACCGACAGCTGTTTCTCAATACCATAGGCATAAGCCTTGAGCACCTGGTCAACGAGGATTACCATAAGGGCCACTACGACCAACTGGACGATGATTCGTACACGGTTAGGAATCGTGTTCCTCATCATGGAGAGGACAAGGCTGGAAAGCCCTGTGACTATGGTGACAGAAAGGGCCATGACAAGCGCTCCTTTCAGCTCGACTGTTACAGCGAGGGAGGAGCAGATACCCAGCACAAGGACAGTGATAGGATTGCCCTTAAGAATCGGGTTAAGAATCGTTTCTTTGAGTTCTTTGTTCATATTACTTCCTCCTTAGATTATTCTGTTACAGTGGAATCAGCGCAGCACTTTGTCTGGGAAGCGCCTTTGCAGCATGGCTTGGAACCATCGCACTCTCCGCCTTTGCCACCACAGCACTCATGTGCCGGAGCGGTTGAAGAGAGGAACGGAACATAAGCCTTGAGCCAGAAAGCGATGGCATCTCCAAGACCCTTGCTTGTCATGGTCGCGCCGGTGATGGCATCAACCGAACTCTCAGGATCGGTGGCTGTACCGACCTTTACGACACTAAACACCGGATCACCTGTAAGGTTAACCCTCTTGCCGATAAACTCTGCCCTGAAAGAAGGATCGTCCTTGATCTTGGCTCCAAGACCAGGAGTCTCGCTCTCATGGTCGAAATAAGCACCGACGATTGTCTGAAGGTCCTCATCGAGAGCGATGTAGCCCCAGATTGGTCCCCAAAGACCGGCACCGTATGCAGGAACGACAGTCACAGCCTTACCGTCCTTGTTGAAAACATAGACAGGAAGGTCAGCGTTCTTGCCGTTCTTGATGTTCTTGTTCTGGGCCTTGAGGCCGTCCTGAAGCTCGATGTTCTTGACATCGGTGCTGAGGTCACGGACCTTCTTGCCATCGAGATCGATGGTGAAAGCTTCCTTGATGTTCTGTGAATATGCTTCCAGAACCTTGTCATTACCCATCGCGCTGCATTCGTCCTTTGTGTAGAACTGCGCCGCGGTCAGCATCTGGCTGATGGTCTCAGCCTTGACATTAGCGTCCTGCTTTGGTTTGAGCGCCATAGCCACGAAGGCAAGAATCGCCGCTACAAGGGCCACGACAACTGTCGTGTAGATTACTGTATATGCGTTACCGTTAGTATTCATATTCCTTGAAAATTAAGCGATTGTAACCTTTTTTGCTCTTCTGCCCGTAGCGGCCGAAGTCACATAGTGGTCGATCAGAGGAGCGAATGTGTTCATGAGAAGGATGGCCAGCATCATACCCTCGGCGTAGCCAGGGTTGAACAGTCTGACAACCACGCAGAGAGCTCCGATAAGGAATCCATAGATCCACTTTCCGGTCTCAGTCTGAGCCGAGGTGACAGGATCTGTCGCCATGAAGACAGTACCGAAAGCGAAACCTCCCATGACGAGCTGATAGTAGGCAGGAACGTCAGTGGCTCCGCAGACATTGCCGAGCCAGCCCACAAGCAGAGCGCCGGCAACTGATGAAACCATGACCTTCCAGCTTGCGACACCGGTCCAGATGAGGATGACGGCACCGATAAGGATGGCGATCACTGAAGTCTCACCTACCGAGCCAGGAATGATTCCGGAGAACATGTCCCAGAAGCTGAATCCAGCGTTGTTGATTGCTTCAAGAGCGCCCTGACCTTCAGTCAGATAAGAAAGAGGTGTGGCACCAGAGATGGCGTCAGCACCGCAGCGAGGCGCTACCCAGACCTCTGATCCGGACATGGCGCTTGGGTAAGAGAAGAACAGGAAGGCGCGGCAGAGGAGAGCCGGGTTCAGGAAGTTCATTCCCGTGCCGCCGAACACTTCCTTGCCGAAGATGACAGCGAAAGCGACGGCAATCGCAAGCATCCAGAGCGGAACGTCCACAGGAACGATCAGAGGAATGAGCATTCCGGACACGAGGTAACCCTCGTTGACCTCCTCGCCCTTGATCTGGGCTGATGCGAACTCGATTCCGAGACCGACTATGTAGGAAACGAGGTAGAGAGGGAGAACTTTGAGGAATCCCCAGAAGAACTGGTTCCAGAATCCCTGAAGGTCTCCGACAGCGAGGTTGTGCTGGTAGCCGACGTTCCACATGCCAAACAAAGCGGCAGGGACAACGGCCAGCACGACGATGATCATGATTCTCTTGATGTCGACAGCGTCCCTGACGTGAGCGCCTCTTGCGGTCACGGTCGCAGGAACACGAAGGAAGGTGTCAAAGGCATCCCATGTAGAATGCAGCCACCCCAACTTTCCGCCTTTTTCAAAAAGGCCTGGTTTTACTGTGTTTTCTTCCATAGCGATAATCCTTTAAGCCATTTCCTTTATCATGAGGTCAATTCCCTTGCTGATGATAGCCTGGATGTCGTTCTTTGAAGGATCCACGAACTCGCAAAGGGCGAAGTCCTCAGGAAGAACCTCATAGATGCCAAACTGCTCCATCTTCTCGATGTCTCCCGCAAGGCAGGCCTTGATCAGATAGACAGGGAAAAGATCCATAGGGAGAACCTTTGAATATACATCCGAAACCACGAACGCGCGCACGCCGCCGTGGGTGTTGGTGTCCATGTTGTACTTCTTCTTAGGCAGAAGCCATGAGAAGTAAGTCATCGAAGAGCTGAACTGATTGAACCTGAAAGGTTTCGCCCATCCAAGCACTTCCCTTTCACGGCCTTCCTTTATCAGGGTCACCTGATTGTCGAAGAAGCCGAGGAAGCCGTTCTCACCGACATTTTCTCCGGAAAGCACATCTCCGCTGATGAAACGGGTCTCCACGCTGTTGTCATAGAAACCATTGAGAGCCTTGATCGGCATTCCAGGGATGGTGACAACGTACGAAGCGTCTTTAGCCACAGGGCCGGTCACGGCCACCTTGCGGGTAAGATCCAACTTGCCTGTCTTGAAGAATTTGCCAATGGCAGCGAGAGCAAGAAGAGACTGTGTCCAGACAGTCTCACCCTTCTTGATCGGAGAGATGTGGCTGATCTGCACGCCTACATTGCCGGCAGGATGTTTCTTGCCGTTGACAGTGTGGACTGTCGCGTCAGTGAGTTTGGCGAAAGCGGAAGCCTCGCTGTTCACGCAGACATGCACCTTGGCAAGTTTGGACACCGCCGTGATACCAGTCTGAATGGCAGCAACTTCATCCTTGAAGGCGAACTCCGCATCCGCCGCAAGAGGTGCGGTGGAGAAAGCGGACACGAAAATAGCCTTAGGTGTCAAAGCCGGATCGGCGATGATTCCATAAGGCCTCTGAACGAAGAATGGCCACAAGCCGCTCTTGAGAAGACACTCCTTAATCTCTTCAGCCTTAAGGCCGGAAGGGTTCTTGGCTCCGAAATCGACGGCCTCATTGGATCCGTCAGCCTTCACGAGCACAGCAAGGAGTTTCCTCTTCTCCCCTCTGACAATCTCAGAGACCGTTCCGCTTACCGGAGAGGTCACGAGAATGTCCGGGTGCTGCTTGTCTGCCAAAACAGGGGATCCTGCCAGAACCTTGTCACCTTCCTTCACCAGAAGTCTCGGGGACAACCCCTTGAAATCCGTCGGTTTGATGGCAACCACGTCAGGCACGATCGTCTTCTTTGCTTCTAGGGCCGCCGTTCCGCTGATCGGAATGTTCAGACCCTTTTTCAAATCGATGATGTTTGACATATAATAAGTGTTGATTGTAATTCAACCGTATATTTTAATAACTTGCAAATATACTCATTTTATTTGGGAAATTTTCCGTATTTTCATCCTTGATATTGAGAAGCTGTTTTGATTTGTTTGAAATGTTCTTTGAGGTGAAAAAATCTTCATCTTCTTCTCGCTTCTTCAGTCAGATAGCACCGCTATCTTCCTTGGAAGAAGCGGTCGAACCTGAAGTTTTTCACTCTCAAATCTTCAAACAAACAAATCAAAACAGCTTCTGAAAAGAATGAAAGCTCCCTACAGCTCGACGCACCAGCCATGGGTGTCCTCGACTATGCCGTCCTGGATGGAGCGAATGCGGTCATAGAGGGCGCGGCTGAGGGGGCCGCACTCTGAGCCGAAAGGCAGGACATAGGTACGGGAGGCTGACGGGGATTCAAGTGTCGGTTTGTCATCAATAGAGCGGATCGGGGTGATCACAACAGCGGTGCCGCAGGCATCAACCTCGTCAAATTCAGCCAGTTCCTCAACCGGAATCGGTCTCATCTCAACCTTCATTCCGAGATCTTCGGCGATGGTTCGGAGCGATTTGTTGGTGATGGAAGGGAGCACGCTGTCGGAAAGCGGAGTCACATAGGTGTTACCCTTGATACCGATGAAATTGGATGAGCCGAATTCGTCAATCCTTGTCTTGGTGGCGGGATCAAGGAACAGCAGTTCGGTATAGCCCTGTGAATGAGCAAGATTGTAAGGGTAAAGGGACATCGCATAGTTCGCTCCAATCTTGTAGGAACCGGTACCGTTCGGAGCGGCTCTGTCGAAATTACGGGAGATGACAGCGGAGACAGTGGTGAGGACTCCAGCCTGGGCATAGGTGCTGACAGGAGCACACATGACCGAGAACAACACCTCACTGGAGGAGCAGATGCTCAGCTGAGGGTCAATGCCTTCGAGCACAGGACGCAGGTAAATGGAAGCATTGTGTCCGTACGGAGGAAGGAAATCGAGATTCGCCTTCACGCACATCTGGCACATCTTGAGGAAGAGTTCCTCGGACGGAGAGGCCATCGAAAGGCGGGCCGCGCTTCTTTGCAGACGCTTCGCGTTTTCATCCGGGCGGAAGATACGGACTTTCCCGTCCTTGCCACGGAAAGCCTTAAGGCCCTCAAAGCAAGAATTACCATAGTGGAACACTCCGGCAAAGGCGTTGAAACGGAAATCGAAATCATCAGTCAGTTCCGGTTCCGACCACTGTCCGTCACTGAAACGACTATAGACAATGGCATTTGTCTTTCTGTAACGGAAACCAAGGTTTCCCCAATCAAGTTCGTTCATATCAACAAATTATTTATCATTCTCTATCAATTCCGCAACCTTGTCGCCCACTTCGGAGGTGCCAAGAGGACGCACACCGGACTGGGCAAGGTCTTCAGTGACAAAGTCTTTGTCGATGCTTTCGCTAACCGCCTTGCGTATGGCGGCACCTTCCTGCTTCAGTCCGAACGCATACTCGAACATCATCGCGGCGGAGAGGATCGTGGCGAGTGGATTGGCGATGTTCCGTCCCGCTGCCTGAGGATAGGAGCCATGAATAGGCTCATAGACGCCCGTATGCTCCCCAAGCGAGGCGGAGGCAAGCAGACCCATCGAACCGGAGATGCAGCTGGCCTCATCAGTCAGGATGTCCCCGAATGTGTTCTCAGTCACAAGCACATCGAAAAAGCGGGGATCAGTGATAAGCTTCATCGCGGCATTGTCAACATACATATAGTCAGTCTGGACTTCTGGATATTCAGGTGCCATCTCCTGTGCCACCTGCCTCCAAAGCCTCGAAGACTCCAGAACGTTGGCCTTGTCAACCACCGTCAAATGCTTGCGGCGAATCATTGCCAATGAATATGCCTTCCGCAGGATTCGCTCAACCTCATAACGGTGGTAAATGTTGGTGTCATAGGCCGTGTCACCACAGTCAAGTCGGCCTTTCTCACCGAAATACATGCCCCCTGTCAACTCCCTGACACAGACGAAATCCGCCCCGGATGCTATTTCCGGCCTGAGCGGAGACCTGTCCAGCAGACTCGGAAAAGTCTCCACCGGTCTTAGATTGGCATAAAGCCCAAGTTCCCGGCGCATCGCAAGCAGTCCTTGTTCCGGACGAATCTTCGCGGTGGGGTCATTGTCATATTTGGGATCCCCAACGGCGCCGAAGAGGACGGCGTCGCTGTCAAGACAGACTTTCAGGGTTTCCTCCGGAAAGGCTGAACCACAGTTGTCTATCGCGCACGCTCCGACAAAGGCGAACCGGTACTTTACATCGTGTCCGAAACGCCTGCAGACCGCATCAATTGCCTTAACGGCCTGTTCCACCACTTCCGGGCCGACTCCGTCACCAGGCAATTTCGCTATGTTCAGTTTCATATTCTTCAATTTTGTCTTTATGTTCCAACAGGTAGTCAATGTCATCAAGGGCGTTCTCAAGGCAGTACTTCTTGTAGGCGTTTATCTCGAAACGCTCCGAGCTGCCGTCCGAAAGAAGAGTCACCTCCTGAGACGGAAGGTCGATCCGCAGCTTCACGGACGGATCTGCGGAGATCGCCTCAAAAATCTTTTTGAGGAAGGCCTCGCTGACCTGGACAGGCAGCACAAAGCTGTTGAGCTCATTGTTGCGATGGATGTCCGCGAATGAGCTGGAGACAACCGCCCTGAACCCATAGCCGGCTATCGCCCATGCGGCGTGCTCGCGGCTCGAGCCCGAACCGAAATTCGCTCCGGCCACGAGAATGCACCCGCTGTAGCGTGGATCGTTGAGCACGAAGTCCTTGACAATACTCCCGTCCGAGGAATATCTCCAGTCACGGAAAAGATTCTCTCCGAAAAATTTCTCATCCTTTGTGGTGGCCTTGAGAAAACGGGCCGGGATGATCTGATCCGTGTCGATGTTCTCTATCGGCAGAGGGATGCAGCTGCTTTCTATGATGTTGAATTTCTGTTTCATATCAATTCTCTTGGATCTGTGACACATCCAGTCACCGCGGCAGCGGCGGCTGTCAGAGGACTTGCAAGCATTGTACGGGCACCGGGACCTTGGCGGCCCTCAAAGTTACGGTTGCTTGTGGAGACCGCGTATTTACCTGCCGGGATTCTGTCCCCGTTCATCGCAAGACACGCCGAGCATCCCGGCTTGCGGATCTCAAACCCGGAATCCTCAAGGATTTTGTCCAGCCCTTCCTCCTCAATCTGACGACGGACAGCCCATGAGCCCGGCACGAGCCATGCGGTGACACCTTCCGCCTTCCTTCGGCCTTTCACGATGGAGGCGAACGCGCGGAAATCCTCGATTCTGCCGTTCGTGCATGCTCCAAGGAACACATAATCAACCTTATGTCCAAGAAGTCTCTCACCTGCGGAGAGCCCCATGTAGTCCAAAGCGCGCGGAGCCGTGCCGGCAGGAATGGAGCCATCCACCGGCATTCCCATCCCCGGATTGGTGCCGTAGGTGATCATCGGGCAGATGTCTGAGGCATCGAAGACATATTCCTTGTCAAATACGGCATCCTCCCCGCTGCGAAGGGTCCTCCAATATTCCACAGCCTTGTCCCAAGCCTCTTCTTTCGGTGAGAACTCACGGCCTTTGAGGTAGGCGAAAGTGGTCTCGTCCGGGGCCACGAATCCGCCTCTGGCTCCCATCTCTATCGACAGATTGCAAAGGGTCAGGCGGCCTTCCATTGAGAGACCGCGGATCGCTGAGCCGGCATATTCAATAAAATACCCCGTGGCTCCGGAAGTCGTGAGTTTCATCATAAGGTAGAGCGCCACGTCCTTGGCAGTCACGCCTTTTCCGAGCTCCCCTTCAACCCTGATTCTCATTGATTTAGGCTTTTGTTGAAGGATACACTCAGTGGCGAGGACCATCTCGACCTCGCTTGTACCTATGCCGAACGCCACAGCTCCTACAGCTCCGTGAGTGGAAGTGTGCGAGTCTCCGCAGACAATGGTCATTCCCGGCAGGGACAAACCTTTCTCAGGACCAACGACGTGGACGATTCCGTTGTCAGGACTCATCATCGGATAATGCACAAGGCCGAATTCGGACGCGTTGCGCTCAAGAGTCTCCACCTGGCAGCGGCAGACCTCATCAGCGAATGCTGAACCTTTTGTAGGAATATCATGGTCCGGCATACAGAATATCCTTTCCGGGCGCATGATGCCGCAGCCGCGCCTCCTAATGCCCTCAAAAGCCTGCGGACTCGTCACCTCGTGACAGTAGAGCCTGTCTATGTAGAGCTGTGTGGGACCGCCATCGATGATGGACACGATGTGGCTGTCCCAGATTTTGTCAAAAAGAGTGTTCATCCCCTGAATCTGTTTATGCAGTCAATGAAAGCTTCGACCGAAGCGGTGACGATGTCGGTGTCCGCTCCGAATCCATAATAGACATGGCCGTCATGCTCAACCTGCATGTGCACCTTGCCCACATCGTCAGACCCTTTGGTGATATTTTGGATTGTGAACTCCTTTATCACCATCTGGCGCTTGATGATAAGTTTGAGGGCGTTGATGGCGGCATCGACCGGGCCGTTGCCACGCGAGGCAGCCTCGAATTTCTCGCCCGCGATGTCCAGACCGACACTTGCGATCGGCCGGAGTCCCTTGCCGCTTGTCACCTGGAGGTACTCAAGCTTGACGTGATGATCCTCGGCTCTGTCCGCCCCGGCAAGCACAAGAAGATCGTCATCGCTCACCTGCTTCTTCTTGTCCGCAAGCTTGAGGAACTCATCGTAAAAAGCATCCAGTTTCTTGCCCTCCATCTTGATGCCAAGGACTTCCAGACGGTACTTAAGTGCCGCGTGACCGCTTCTGGCCGTAAGAACGATGTCATTGTCGTCGATTCCCACTTCCTTGGGGTCGATTATCTCGTAGGTGCTTACATTCTTAAGAACCCCGTCCTGATGGATGCCCGAAGAGTGCGCGAAGGCATTGCGCCCGACTATGGCCTTGTTGGCCTGAACCGGCATATTCATAAGATTCGAGACCATCCGGCTGACAGGAGTGATCTTGGTTGTGTTGATGTTGGTGACCAGAGGGATGTCGCTGTGGCTTTTTATGATCATGGCGATCTCCTCCAGAGCCGTGTTGCCGGCACGCTCCCCTACTCCGTTGATGGTCACTTCGCACTGGCGGGCCCCGGCAAGAAGGCCGGACATGGTGTTGGCTGTCGCCATCCCAAGGTCGTTGTGGCAATGCGTGGAGATGATGGCCTTGTCGATTCCATCCACGTTGTCAACAAGGTATTTGATCTTGGCTGCATACTCGGAAGGAAGGCAGTAGCCTGTCGTGTCGGGGATGTTCACAACGGTGGCACCGGCCTTTATGACGGTCTCAACGACTTTCGCAAGATACTCATTGTCAGTTCGTCCGGCATCCTCAGCATAAAATTCCACGTCCTCGACATATTTCTTGGCGTACCTGACAGCGCTCACCGCGCGTTCGAGTATCTCCTCGCGTGTGGAGTTGAACTTGTACCTGATGTGGGAGTCAGATGTGCCGATGCCGGTGTGTATGCGCTTGTGCTTGGCGTATTTAAGCGCCTCGGCAGCGACATCAATGTCTTTCTGGACGGCGCGGGTGAGCGCACAGATCGTCGGCCATGTGACAGCCTTGGAAATCTCCACGACCGAATTGAAATCCCCCGGACTGGAAATCGGGAAACCAGCCTCGATGACATCCACGCCCAATTCCTCAAGCGCCTTGGCGACCTGGATTTTCTCCACTGTGTTGAGCTGGCATCCAGGCACTTGTTCGCCATCACGCAGGGTGGTGTCAAAAATGTAAATCCTGTCTGAATTCATGTGTTAAATTTGTTAAGTCCGTAATTCAACACTTACTTATGCCTCTTCTCCAGTTCCTTTTCAAGGTCAGCGATGCCGTAGCCTTTCCCCACAAGAAGAACGAGAAGATGATAAATCAGATCCGAGGCCTCGTAGATCATCCTCTCGTCATCTCCTTTTACAGCCTCGATGACGGTCTCGACCGCCTCCTCACCGACTTTCTGGGCCATTCTCGGGGTCCCGGCCTTGAAGAGGAACGTGGTGTAGGACTTCTCCGGCATCTGCTCGTGGCGGCCTTTGATCACGCTTTCAAGTTCACGGATGAAGCCCTGGCTTGTCGGAACAGCGTCGCCCCAGCAGGTCTTGGTGCCTTTGTGGCAGGCCGGACCGTCAGGGATTGCGCGCACGAGGAGGGTGTCTGAGTCGCAGTCCGCCGCGATTGAGACAAGGTGCAGAAAGTTGCCGCTGGTCTCGCCTTTTGTCCAGAGAGTCTGGCGGGAGCGGCTGTAGAATGTCACAAGGCCGGTGGCTTGGGTCTTTTCGAGAGCCTCAGCGTTCATGTAGCCGAGCATCAGGACCTGAAGGGTGTTCTGGTCCTGGACGATTGCCGGCACGAGCCCGTCGGTGCCAGTTTTAAGTGTTTTAAAATCAATCATATTCATAAAGTTCATTTTATAGTCTTACATTCACTCCATGAGCGCGGAGGGTTCTTTTCAAATCATAGATGGAGATTTCACCATAATGGAATATGCTCGCGGCGAGGGCAGCGTCGGCGTGGCCGGCGGTCAGGACCTCTTCTATGTCGCTGACGCTTCCCGCTCCTCCAGAGGCGATCACGGGGATGGAAAGTTCCTCAGCGAGATGTGAATATGCCTGCACAGCGTAGCCGTTGCGTGTGCCGTCGTGGTCCATGGAGGTGAAGAGGATTTCTCCGGCACCGAGGTTCTGGACTTCTTTTGCCCATGAATATAACTCATTGTCGGTCGGGGTCTTGCCACCGTGGGTCATTACTTGCCAGAGTGATTTTTCGGATCTAGAAGTCGCTTCGGCAGGCTCAGCGACCGGAGATATAGTGGTCGCTGAGCCTGTCGAAGCGACCATATCCGAAGCGGGCATATCCGAAGCGACCGTCCGCGCGTCAATCGCCACGACAACAAACTGGGAGCCATAATGCGAGGCGATCCGCGAAATGATCTCCGGACGAAGCACCGCGGCCGTGTTGACAGTGATCTTGTCCGCCCCGGCATCAAGCAGCCTGGCCGCATCCTCAAAAGATGATATTCCCCCACCCACAGTAAAAGGAATATCAATCCGTTCCGCGATCCGTGAGACCAGATCCGTGAAGGTCCGACGACCCTCCGAAGACGCACTGATGTCCAGATAGACCAGTTCATCAGCCCCCTGACCGGAATAGAATGCCCCCATCTCCACTGGGTCCCCAACCTCACGAAGCCCCTCGAAGTTGATGCCCTTGACGACCTGTCCGTTCTTGACATCAAGGCACGGTATTATCCTCTTTGCCAACATATTACCTGAACAAGTCCTCAAGTTTCACACGTCCCTCGTAGATGGCTTTCCCGACAATGGCAGAGCGAAGTCCGAACTTCTTCAGTTCGGTCAGGTCCTCGTAACTGGACACGCCACCGCTCACGATGATCTCCACTTCCGGGAACTGTTGCTGAAGGGCGGAGTAAAACTCCAGATTGACTCCCTGCAACATTCCGTCCCGTGACACCTCAGTCACAATAGCCTGACGCACAAGGCCTTCAAAAGATTCCAGAGCCTGCACGGCTGACATCGGAACAGTCTCCTTCCAACCATGAGTCGCCACAAGGCCGTTCTTCAGGTCAAGCCCAAGAATGATCCGTCCGCCATATTCCTCAAGCCATTTTTTGAATATCCCAGGCTCCGTGAAAGCCACACTTCCGCAGATGACATATTCAGCGCCAGCGTCCAGCACCGCCTTGAGGGACTCCTCCGACTTCACTCCACCGCCGGACTCGACTTTCAGTCCGGTCTCACGGGTGATGTTCCTGAGCACTTCCAGATTCTTCGGACAGGACTCCTTCGCCCCCTCCAGATCCACCAGATGAAGCCTTGTGGCCCCGGCCCGCTCAAAGCTCTTCGCCATCTCCACAGGGTTGTCTGAATATACCTTCTCTTTCGCGTAGTCCCCCTGCGTGAGACGCACGCATCGGCCTCCTATGATGTCTATGGCCGGAATTATGTTAAAATTCTTCATGAACGACAATTATAATTCAATAAAATTCTTCAATATCTTCGCCCCGACGCTGCCGCTTTTCTCCGGATGGAACTGTGTCCCGAAGAAATTGTCCCGCTGAAGCGCCCCGCTGAAACGGACACCCGCATATTCAGTCACGGCGGCAGTCTGTCCAATGAATATGTCAGGGCAGTAGGAGTGCACATAATAGACGAAAGAGTCTTCGGGAATATTCCTGAACAACGGTCCCCGCAGCCCGGAAATCGTGTTCCATCCGGTGTGAGGAATCTTGATCCCAGGTTCTTCCGGGAATCGTCGGACACTGGGGCTGAATATTCCCATGCATTCGACATTCCCTTCCTCGCTTGAGGCACACATCAGCTGCAAACCGATGCATATTCCCAAAACAGGCTGGGTCAATGACTTGATGACCGGGATCAGTCCAGTGGATTCCAATGATTTCATCGCGGAGGACGCCTCCCCCACTCCTGGAAGCATCACATGGTCGGCCTGACGGAGCGTTTCGGGATCGGACGTCAGGACATATTCAGCGCCAAGCCTTTGCAAGGCATTCTCAACCGAGCGGATGTTGCCGGCCTTGTAGTCAACTATCGCTATCATAACACGCCTTTGCTTGAAGGTAACTCGTAAGGGAAAGGTGTCCTAGCCACCGCCATTCTCAGCGCCCTTGCGAACGCCTTGAAGATTGCCTCGGCCTTGTGATGTTCGTTCTCGCCCTCGGCCCAGATGTGCAGATTGCATTTCGCGCCGCTGCAAAGTGACTGGAAGAAATGGCTGAACATCTCGGTCGGGACATCCCCGACTTTTTCGCGTTTGAACTCCACGTTCCATTTGAAATCGATCCTGCCTCCGAAATCCATCAGGACGGCAGCATCGCAGTCGTCCATCGGCAGGACGAAACCGTAGCGGGCTATGCCGAGTTTCCGGCCGAGGGCAGCGTTTATGGCTTCACCAAGGACTATTCCTACATCTTCAATAGTGTGGTGTTCATCGACTTGCAGATCACCTTTTGCATTGATCGAGAGGGAGACGCCTCCATGGTTCGGAATCTGCTCAAGCATGTGGTCGAAGAACGGGAGGCCGGTGGAGATGTCTGCAGATCGGTTCACTTCGACAAGTTCTGCTGACGGACACTGAGTTTTGTCGAAGTGTCTGGACAAGTCGGTACGCTTCGGCAAGCTCAGCGACCGATCGTAAGGATCAAGGTTCAGTTCCAGAACAATTCTGGTTTCCTTGGTGTTACGGGTTATTCGGACGTGGCGTTCGCCAAGGATTTCTATGCCTGCTCGGTGCGCTTCGACAGGCTCAGCTACCGGAAATAGCGGCTCAGCGACCGGAGAAGGTGATTCAGCGACCGAACCACGACGGTCACTGAGCAAACCACGACGGTCACTGAGCAAACCACGACGGTCACTGAGCTTGTCGAAGTGACAGGACGTTCCCAGCAGCCGAAGCAGCCGGTCATTCTCCACCGGAGTACCGACCGTGATGCGAAGGCACCCCTCGCACCCCGGAACCTTGGAACGGTTCCTCACAATCACCCCTCCCGCAAGCAGCCTCTCATAAACCTCATCCGGAGCGTCAAACCTCACCAGCAGAAAGTTAGCATCACTTGAATATATTCCCTTGACTTCCGGACATTTGACCAATTCCTTCTCAAGCCGGAACCTCTGCCCCACAATCTCCGCCACAGCCTTCTCTTTCGCGTCAGCGTCCAATTTAGCCAACGCCATCTTCTGAGCCAGCACATTGATGTTGTACGGGTACTTGACCTTGGACATCAACGAGATAACCGCCGGATCGGCTATCGCCAACCCTATGCGCAGCCCCGCCATGCCCCACGCCTTGGAAAGCGTCTGAAGCACAATCAGATTAGGGTGCCTATCGATCAAAGAGACAAGCGATGGTCTTACCGAAAAGTCAATGTAGGCTTCGTCAAGAACCACCATCCCGCTGAATCGTTCAAGAATATCCTCGATCTGCTCCACCGGAAAGGAATTTCCCGTAGGGTTGTTCGGTGAGCAGATGAACATCAGCCTGGTCTTCGAGTCGGATGCGGAAAGCATGGCATCCGTGTCCATCGAGAAATCGCTTTTGAGTTGGACTTTGCGAAATTCCACATCATTCATCGCAGCCGCCACCTCGTACATTCCATAGCTTGGAGCAATTGACACGGCATTGCTTTCTCCCGGAACGCAGAAGACCCTGTAGACCAGATCTATGGCCTCGTCGCTGCCGTTGCCTAAAAACAAGCGTTCGATGTCAAGGGCTTTGATCTCGGCGATTTTGGCCTTCAGGGCTTTCTGATGGGGATCGGGGTAGCGGTTGATGCCGTTGTTGTAGGGGTTCTCGTTGGCGTCCAAGAAAATCTCTGGCTGGTTCGAGCCGCAGTCATCCCGGGCTGTGGAGTAGGGCTCAAGGCCTAAGATGGTTGGTCTTACTTTTTTAAGGACTTCGTCTATCTTCATTTCTTTTTCTGTTCTTAAGTCGTTTTGGTACTTCGATAGTTCGGCACTTCGACAAGCTCAGTGACCGAAGCTTAGCGACCGGTCACCGATCATATGGTTCGGCAAGATCACCAACCGAATCGGAGAGCCGGACCTCAACGGCGGCGGCATGGGCGTCCAGGCCTTCAGCAAGAGCCATGGTGCGGACAGTGTCACCAAGACCGGCCAGCCCGTCACGCGACAACTCCTGAATCGTCATCTTCCTCATGAATGCGTCAATATTCAATCCGCTGAAAGAGTGCGCCCAACCACTCGTCGGAAGGGTGTGGTTGGTGCCCGAAGCATAGTCCCCGGCACTTTCAGGAGAATAATTGCCAATGAATATGCTTCCGGCTGCAACGATCCTGTCCGCGATGTCCCACGGATCGGCCATGGAGACGATCAGATGCTCAGGAGCATATTCATTAGCGAAATCGACAACTTCGTCACGGCCCCGCAAGACAACAATCCGACTATTCTCCAGCGCCTTGGCGATGATTTCCCCACGCTTGAGCCTTGCGCTCTGCCTTGCGATGGACTCCGCCACGGCATCCGCTATCGCCTCCGTGGTGCAGACCAGGACAGACTGGCTGTCAGGCCCATGCTCCGACTGCGAGAGAAAGTCAGCGGCAACGTAATCCGGAACGGCTGTCTCATCCGCCAGAACCATCACCTCGGACGGTCCGGCAGGCATGTCGATGGCCGTGACAGACAGCCCGACCATCTGCTTGGCTTTCATCACGTAGCGGTTTCCTGGTCCGAAGATCTTGTCACATTTGGGAAGCGTCTGAGTCCCGTACGCCATCGCTGCGATAGCCTGCGCCCCACCGATTTTGAACATATTCCTTACGCCACAGACAGAAGCGGCATAGACAATAGCCCCGTTTGCCTTCCCGTCTTTGCCGGGAGGCGTGCAAAGGACAATTTCCTGACAGCCAGCAACCTGTGCAGGAATGGCCAGCATCAGCACGGTCGAAAACAAAGGTGCGCGTCCACCGGGGACATAAAGGCCAACCCTGCGGATCGGCACAGCCTTCTGCACGCATGTCACTCCCGGTGAGGTCTCAACCCTGACAATCTCCGGCATCTGCGCCTCATGAAATTTCTTGATGTTTGAATATGCTAGAGCAATGGCACCTTTCAATTCCTGCGGAACCGAGGCAGCTGCCTCTTCGATCTCTTTTTCACTGACCCTCAAGGCTTCGGCAGAAGAGAACTCCACACCATCGTACCTTGATTCAAGATCCAGAAGGGCTTCATCGCCCTTCGTACGAACATATTCAAGAGTGGCGCTGACGCTAGTCTCTATGTCTTTGTCGCTTTCTTCGGCTCTGGCGATTAATTTTGGCCATTCGGTTCGTGGAGGGGTTATGTATTTGTTTGTCATTATGATAAGTTCGTTTTTACTTCGATGGCTGGTTAGCAGGTCACTTCGACAGGCTCAGTGACCGAAGTGTAGCGATCGGTCACTGAGCCTGTCGAAGTGACCGTATAATCCGAGTCGTATATAGAAAAAATAATGAATAAATATGCAACGCTATAAAACCATCTTCTCCACGGAAAGCACAAGGATCCCTTCCGCACCAATCTCCTTCAAACTCTCGATCTTCTCCCACAAAACACTTTCGTCCACAACGGAATGCAGCGAAGACCAACCACTCTGGGCAAGCGGAAGAACAGTAGGGCTCCTCATCGCCGGAACAATCCTGATCGCCTCCTCGATCCTGTCATCCGGGATGTTCATCAGAAGGTACTTCTTCCCTCTGCTGTCCCGGACAGCGTTGAACCGGAACTTGATCTGTTCCAAAAGTTTAGCCTTATCTTCGGACAGATTGCCGCCTGAGATGAGCACCGCCTCGGAGAACACGACCTTCTCCACCTCCTTCAGACCATTGCTGACCAAGGTCCCGCCCGAAGACACTATGTCGAAGATCGCATCGCTCATCCCGACCGTCGGGGCTATTTCCACCGAACCTGCGATAACGTTAATCTTAGCATCTATCCCTTTATCCTTCAAGAATTTGTCTAAGATATTCGGATAAGACGTGGCTATTCGTTTGCCTCTGAAATACTCCAGTCCCGAATACTCCTCAGCCTTGGGGATGGCCAAGGAGATCCGACATTCCCCGAATCCAAGGCGGTCCACTATCTCCACAGCCTCTCCCCTCTCGCACACCTCGTTGTAACCTACGATTCCCAGATCTGCTACTCCCTGAGCCACTGCCTGTGGGATGTCATCATCCCGTAGGTAGAGGAGCTCCACAGGGAAATTACTGGATCTTGACAGGAATTTTCGTTTGCTGTCATCAACTTCGATTCCTGACTCTCGTAGCAGCGCAAGGCTTTCATCACTTAGACGGCCTTTGGCCTGAATTGCGATTCTTAACATTTGTCGTTCGTTTTTCTTTTTACTTTTTTCTCTTACTACAAGGTCACTTCGATGGTTGGTGAGCTTGTCGAACCACAAGCTCAGTGACCCGTACATTCTTTCTTTTACTTTTTCTGGTCACTTCGACAAGCTCAGTGACCGGAAAAAGGCCCGCTACCGAACACGGAAGCGAGCCTTGACTAAATATCCCTCAAAAAACAGATACCCACGGCAAACTCACCCCCGGACCAAGCGGTAGTGTAGATGTAGGTGGATATGATTAAACTGTCTCATTCTATCTGTTCAACGGGACAAATATCGGAAAAATATTCTTAAATGCAAGAGATTTTTGACAGAATATTCACGAATATATTCTTAGAATGAGTACTTGACCAATCCCAAGACGCGGTGGCTTATGATTTTATGGCTGTTGTTGACAGCAAGCCCCCTCAAGCTTAAGGAATTGATGTCGCCATACCACACGCAAGTGCCGTTGTACTCGAGCGCGACCGTGAGTCTGTCCAGATTGAAGGCAACGGCAGGCACAACGCGAACCACATTGCGGACATTCTTGAAGCCCCCATCGTAGTAGTAGATGTTGTCCAAATCCACGGCACCGGTCTCACTGTCGGTAAGAAGGTCATGGGCGGAGCCAAGCGCCCTCATCCCCCCGGCCATGAACAGAAACTGCCATTGTTCGCCGTAAGAGCCTGACACAAATGCGGTGACAGAACGCAGTGGAGTGTACTTGTAGTCCAAAGGATCGGTTCTGTCATAAAGGGCGTAGCCTCCCAAAAGACTGAGATGGTCGCCTCCTGAGGCAAGGACAGCCTTGGCGTTGACCTTGAGAAGGCCTTCCGAATATTCAGCGTAGAGCATCGGACTGATCATCGAGAGACGATCATTGACGGTCGAGCCCTTGTTGTAGTAATAGCTGTCGGCAAGGGTGCGCCAGCGTGGTTTCAGGCTAAGGAAATCGGCTCCGGCTTTTGCCGTAAAATGCCTCGTAGAGAACTCGAGTCCGGCATATAGCTCAGGGACAAGGCCATACTTGACGTAATCGGCCGAAGGTCCCAGAGGCCCGGTCGGATTGAACTCCATAGGATACAAGACTCCCGCGGTGAACGTGAAATTCTCAAGAAAAGAGACTCCGGCCATCAGCTGAGGACTTCTCGCATACGGATTGAACGGAGAACCGGCCTCGTAGCCTATCGTGCAAGGCATGTCAAGAGACATTGGATGCCATGCCTGCCCGACCTTGACATCAACGGAGCCGACGATTCCCCCCAGATCGTTCCAACCGAAATTCAGATAGGCCTCCCTCAAATGAATGGATGACGCTCCTTTGCCGACAATAGAGAAGTCCGTCTCCAGCTTTCCGGTCACATTCAAGGCTCCGTAGCGGAAACCTGTGAGGTTGAAGCCCAGACGTGTTGTCAACGCCGACATCTTAATGGACGGATTGTACCAGATGTCGTAGCCATTGTCGTTGAGTTCGCTGTCGTAAGGCAGGGAATAGAACAAGTCTTCGGAGTCGGTCTTGACCTCGCGGGCGTCGAACGCAGCGCATGTGCGGAAAAAGCCATAAGGCTCAAGATGATTAGTGAGTTTTACCAGATGACTTTGGGCGTCAGATGGTAAAGCGAACAGAGACATGGACAAAGCCAGAGCCAGCGTAGTGAGTGTCCTTTTCATATCATCGTGTCTCATGTCAAGACCGGCAGCCTCGACTCGAAAATCAAACTAGAAAGTAAACTTTACAAGAGCCTGGATACGGTTGTTGGTGATCCAGTGGAGGTTGTCCTCGGCAAGACCGTTGGCGCCGATGAACTTCACATCTCCGACTGTCTTGTAGTCACCGTACTGCACACTTGTGAGCTCATATTCAAGACCAATCGCAAACTTGCCGATGTTGTGGATCACCGTTGGGGTAAGCCTGTACATCTGGTTCATGTTAGAGAAGCTGTTCTTGCTGAAATAGAGGTTGGCGGCAGGGGCGTAGCCATCCTTGGCTCCGTAAAGGTCATCCTTCGTTCCGAAATTCTTCACATAACCGGCGAAGAGGATCCACTGGGTCTTCTTGCCGTACATGAAGCTGGCCCACGTCGAGGAATTGCGGGTAGGTGTATATTCATAACTTACACCGTCAGACTTGACTCCTGAAATTCCGTAGCCACCGTTGAGGTTGACATGCTCGCCTGCCTCGGCGAAGAGAGTCTTTACTTTGACTGAGAACAGACCGCTCTTGTACTGCCCGTAGAGGAATGGAGTGAACGTGGTGATGCGGTCGGTCACCTTGACCGTACCGTTGTTGTTTCTCGGTTTGATGGAGAGCATGTTCACTCCTGCCCTGAAGAGGAGGTTGTCGTTCTTGTAGTTCAACCCAAGGTAGATCTCCGGAGTGCAGCTGTACTTGATGTAATTCGCCGAAGCTCCGTTAGGGCCGGCTGAGGTGTACTGCATCTGCCAGATAGCTGATCCGGTCAACGAAAGGGTCTCATTGAACTTGTAGTCCAACTTCACCTGTGGAGTGCGGCTGAACGGGCCGAAAGGCGCACCAGTGTTGAGTGAGAACACATCCGGCATGTCAGCGGCCATAGGATGCCAGGCCTGGCCGGCGGTGACCATCCAGTCGTTCTTTCCGATAGTGACGTATGCCTGACGGAGGCGCAGGACAGCCGTTCCGGAGACACCAGAAAGTCCGTTGTAGAAGTCGGTCTCGATCTTGGCGCCCATCTTGAAGCCGTTATATTCATAACCGGTCACATTTAGTCCGACCCTGGAAGTGATGGCGGCGTAGCGGAGTGAGCTCTGCTCGTTCAGATCGACACCGTCTTTCTTGTTCTCATCCTTAGGAAGATAGTAGAAGAAGTCTTCTGTTCCGGCCACGCTCTCACGGGTGTCGAAAGCGTAGTAATTGCGGATGAAACCGTAGAGACTGACCTTTGGACTTGTCTCCTGCGCCGCAAGAGTGGCACACATAGCCAAAGCGGCAAGTGAAGTGATGATTTTGTTCATTTTGATAACTACTAACTGATTTTTATGCATTGAGAAGCTGCTTTGGTTCCTTTCCCAAAACAGCTTCTCTGATATTACTATATAATTACTGTGCGAACGGGAATATCTTGGTGAGCCAGAAGAATCCGAAGATGAATCCGACGACGCCGATGATGATGCCGACCTTTGCCATGTCCTTGGTCTCGACAAGTCCTGTAGAAGCCGCGATGGCATTCGGAGGTGTGGAGATAGGGAACAGCATGGCGATGGATGCGCACACCGCGATGAATATGATCATAGCCTGTGTTCCACCCATAGCAACGAACGCGGCGTTGTTGGCTGCGGCAGGATCGGCCATACCCTCAGCGACAACGATAAGTATAGGGATAAGCAGGGCCGCTGTGGCGGAGTTGCTGATGAAGTTCGAGAGGAAGTAGCAGACGAATCCTGCCACAACCAGAACCAGAATCACGGACATCGAGCCGAACGGTATCGCGTTGATGAGCACCTTGGCGAGGCCTGTGTCCTGAAGGAGATAGCCGAGTGCGAAACCTCCGGCCACGAGCCAAAGTACCGACCAGTTGATTTCCTTGATCTCCTCCTTTCCGAAAAGACCGGTGGCGGTGAACACTCCGAGAGGAATCAGAGCCACGACGTTGGAGCTGATGTGATGAAGCTGCTCGGTTGCCCAAAGAAGGATCGTGATGATGAATGTAGCCCAAACGACCTTGCTCTTCCAATCCTTCTTCTTGTCGTTCGCAGGAATCTCAAGCACGAGTTTCTGAGTCTTGAAGGGGAAGAACACAAGGAGAAGAATCCAAGCGAGGAGAATCATAATGATCACGTAAGGGATCATATGGACGCACCAGTCTCCGAAAGAGACATCGATGCCGGCCTGCTCAAGATAACCTTTTGCCGTAGCATTTGGAGGAGTTCCGATAGGGGTTCCGATACCACCAAGGTTGGCGGCGACAGGAATAGAGAGGGCGAGGCCGATCTTTCCCTTGTCGTCACCCGGAAGCTTGTGGAGCACCGGGGCGAGGAAAGCGAGCATCATGGCGGCGGTCGCGGTGTTGCTCATGAACATAGAGAACACGGAGATGATTATAAGGAATCCCAACAACACCATCTTCGGCTTTGTTCCGAAAATGCTGAGCAGGGATTTGGCCAAGGTGACGTCCAGTCCGAATCTCTCGGCCATGATCGCGAGCACGAATCCACCGAGGAACAGCATCACGACTGGATCGGCGAAAGATGACATTATCTTCTTGTAGCTCACCAGCTGCCCGAACTCGGGATTGCAGAAGAAGCCGAGTCCCTTGTCGGAGACAGTCAGCAGAGCCACTACGATGATCATCACGGAAGTCGCCCAGTTAGGGATGATCTCAAACATCCACATCAAGGCGGCGAACACGAAGAGGGCGATCACACGCTGCTGCACAACGGTCAGAGCGTCGATGCCGAAGAAGGAGGTAGGAACACACCACAAGAAGAGTGTGACCAGAAGAACAATCGGCAGAAGTACACCGTACTTCACATTGAATTTCTTTTCAGCCATTTCAGTAGTATTGATTATTAATTTTATTTCTGGAATTCGAACCTAAGGTCAATCGGAATGTTCTCAAGGCGGATGTTCACAAGGTCAGCCTTGAAGTCCTCTGACAGTTCACAGTACTGTTTTTCAAAGTTCTCGGCGAACTCATAGTCTCCGGTAGCCTGGGTTTTGAGGGCTATGCCGGTGAACTCAGCGACGAGTGAAAGGGTCTTTTCGTAGTCGATCGAATATTTACCGCTGTCACCACGTTTGAAAGCTCCGTTCTGGTTAAGGTAATTGAACAGCATCACATAAGCCCTGCCAAGCTGTGAGGCCTCTCCGAAACGCTCTGAACGGATAAGGTTGGCGACGAATGTGGTGATGGCATCCTCCTTTGTGACAAGCGTAGGAATCTTGTGCTCGTCCAAAAGTTTGCAGACAAGATAAAGTCCGAGAGCATTGGCCTTGGCGTCCTCCCATGTGAGGGCCTTGTTGCCGAGAGCCTCGTCGACCTCGCCTTTTCCGTTGATCGTCTCCTTGACCCCGAGTCCGTGGGAAATCTCACGGAATGCGATGTTCCAATAGAATGCCTCTTCGCTGAGGTGATCTTGCTGGTCTGGGGTGAGAACCACAATGCCGACAGGGTTTACGATTCTGTTGAATTTCTCAGCCATTATGTTGCGCAGGAGGGCGGTACGGGTTCCGGCCTTGGTTTGAACATCCTCATTATATGGGAGATTCAAAGCGATCAGCTTGATACCGGCGTTGGCATGGCCGGAGCAGTAGATGGCATCGTAGGCGTAGATGTCAGACTCGTCTCCCGGTACAAAATTCTTGTACTGTTCCTCGCAAGGGATCTGCTTCTGGAGCTCAGGCAGCATGGACGTGAACTGGTCAAGTACTTCGGTGCGTTTGAGGTCTTTCAAGAGAACATAAGCCTCGTAGGATGCCTTGAGACCGTACAACTGATCATCATTGATCTCGTTAGGTCCGATGATGAGATCCATCTTGCTGTCAGTCATCTCCAACCATGCAAGGTCGCTGTCGTAGTAATAGTCAGTCTTCAAGGCGTCAATCTTCTTGAGAAGATAGTTGCGGACACTCGGTTTGATGGTGATGTCAGCGGCAGCCTTGAGGTAGTTGCAGATCTTGTCGATGTTGTACTCATAGGCATCGTGATACCACACAGAGACAAGTTTGCCGTCCGAGTCACGTCTGATCAGCGAAAATGGACTTGTCTTCACCGGGTCGGCAAGCGAGTCGAACTCAGCAGGAGTCATGTCAGCAGGATAGAAATTGGCGCCGAGAGGAAGATTCCCGAAACCCTCCACGAAAGTGGAGCCGTCAAGACGGTCCCAGGGGCCGTAGTTAATCTTGGCGTAGTCGCGCAAATCAGCGTCTTTCAGATTCTCGATCAGAGTTTTGTCTCCAAAATACTGCTTCCAATAGATGCTGTCGGCCTGGTCGGCAGCGAATTTGTAGAGGTTGAGGACTTCTTTGCCGTTGTCCGTGATACCGGAAAGGTCAGGCGACTCGATCTTCACGAGCGCATAGGAATCGACCTTCTTCTGGACAGCGGTCTTCGGCTCCGTATTGCAGGAAGCCACAAGAGCGATCAGCGATAATGCCAGAGCGGTTTTTTTCATTTGAAAAAAGTGTTATTATTATTGTTTATATTCTGTCTGATACTTTGCATCCTGCAAATTTAATGAATATAAATGAAAAAAGCGCATCAACTGGACGTTGACGCGCATATATTCGTAAGAAAACTTACTTTTTTTAGATGATTCCCTGCTCAAGCATGGCTTGTGCGACCTTCATGAAGCCGGCGATGTTGGCGCCCTTCACGTAGTCAACGCTGCCGTCCGGACGTGTGCCGTACTTCACGCACTGCTCGTGGATGCTCTGCATGATCCAGTGAAGCTTGTCATCAACTTCCTGTGCGGACCAGCTGAGGTGGGCTGCGTTCTGGGTCATCTCAAGACCTGAGGTGGCGACTCCACCTGCGTTCACAGCCTTTCCAGGAGCGAAGAGGACTCCGTTGTGCTGGAAGAAGTGGATGGCTCCAGGCTGGCAACCCATGTTGGATACCTCACAGCAGCACCAGCAGCCGTTGGCCTTAAGCTCCTTGGCGTCGTCCTCGCTGAGCTCGTTCTGGAAAGCGCAAGGAAGAGCGATGTCGCAAGGGATGCTCCAAGCCTTCTTACCGGCGGTGAACTGAACCTGTCCAGGGAACTTGGTGGCGAGATCCTCGACCATGTTCCTGTTGGAGGCACGCATGTCAAGCATATATTCATTCATCTCAGGAGTCATTCCTTCAGGAATATGGCAGACTCCGTCAGGGCCGGAGATCGCAACAACCTTCGCTCCAAGCTGGGTTGCCTTCTTCACAGCGCCCCAAGCCACGTTGCCGAATCCTGAGATGCAGACCTTCTGGCCAGCGATGTCCTTACCTGCCTTGTGGAGAAGGTGCTGGGTGAAATAGAGGGCTCCGAAACCGGTGGCCTCAGGACGAAGGATGGATCCGCCCCATGTGGCTCCCTTTCCGGTGAGCACTCCGGTGTGATACTGACGGGCGAGCTTCTGGTACATTCCGTTCAGGAAGCCGATCTCACGTCCGCCGACACCAACATCGCCCGCAGGAATGTCCTGATCAGGACCGATGCAGCGCCAGAGCTCAAGCATGAAAGCCTGGCAGAAACGCATGATCTCAGCGTTTGACTTTCCGACAGGATCGAAGTCTGAACCACCCTTGGCTCCACCCATAGGAAGGGTTGTGAGAGCGTTCTTGAATGTCTGCTCGAATCCGAGGAACTTGAGCATTGAAGGGGTCACGGCCTTGTGGAAGCGAAGTCCTCCCTTGTAAGGTCCGATCGCGCTGTTGAACTGGACGCGGTAGCCGAGGTTGGTCTGAACCTCACCGTTGTCGTCGATCCAAGTGACACGGAAGGTGAAGATTCTGTCAGGCTCCACGAGTCTCTCGACGATCTTTGCCTTCTCGAACTCAGGATGCTGGTTGTAAACCTCCTCGATTGACTCGAGAACCTCCTGCACTGCCTGGAGATATTCCTTCTCGGTAGGGTACTTGGCCTGGAGACGGGCCATTATTTCTGTTGTTTTCATAATGTTGTGATTGTGTTATTAATTAGTTAATAATGTGTATGTGTTCTATTTTAGTTCCCATGTGGAGCCGCCGTGAAGCAGCTCGTCGACGCTATGGATCCTCGCCTTGGCCTTCACGCTCTCGACCTGTTTGGCGACCTCCTCATCGTAAGTGATGTCCGAAACCTCACGGATGACACCGAGGGCCACCGGAAAATCAGGCCATTTCATGTCAGCGAGCATCATCTGGAGACCAAGATTGTCTGAGTGGCTGTCGTGGGTGAGGATGTCATCCTCGGTGACACCGTTCTCTCCGATTGTCACGACCTTCAGCCTCCAACCATCGAGGGCGATACCTTTGTCACGGTTCTTTCCGAATATCATCTTCTCGCCGTCACGCAACACCAGCGTCCTGTCAGCCTTGTGCTCCCTGTCGGAAATCTCGGCGTGAGAGCCGTTGTTGAATATCACGCAGTTAGTCAGGAATTCCATGACAGAAGTGCCCTTGTGCCTTGACGCGGCGAGCATGATCTCCTGATTGAGAGCAAGCTCTGTGTCCATTCCACGGGCGAAAAAAGTTCCTTTGGCCCCCAACACAAGGCTGCCCGGGTTGAACGGATGTTCGACCGTGCCGTAAGGGGAAGTCTTTGTGATGGCTCCCAGTTTCGAGGTCGGAGAATATTGTCCTTTCGTCATACCGTAGATCTGGTTGTTGAAAAGCATCAGGTTGATGTCGATGTTCCTTCGAATGGCATGGATAAAATGATTTCCACCGATGGCCAAAGCATCACCGTCACCACTCACCTGCCAGATGCAGAGTTCTGGATTGGCCACTTTCATGCCGGTTGCAATTGCTGTAGCCCTGCCGTGAATGCTATGGAATCCGTAAGTGTCAACATAGTACGGAAGTCTTGAGGAGCATCCAATTCCGGACACGACGACAATCTTATCTTTGTCTATTCCCTTCTCCTCGCAAACCAGAGGAAGGGTCCTTTGAAGAGCGGCAAGAACCGAATAATCCCCGCATCCCGGACACCATCGGATCTCCTGATCACTCTTAAAATCTTTCAATGAATATTTTGGCATCTGATGTTTCTCCCTATAATTGAGCCTGAGCGGCATCCACAATCTCCTTCACAAGGAATGTCTGTCCCTGCACCTTATTACAATTCAAATAATTGAACTGAGGGAATATTGTCTTGAGGTACCCAGAGAACTGGCCGAGATTAAGCTCGCAGACAATTATCTTCCGAAAACCGGAGAGGACCTTCTCTGTGTTCTTCGGCAGCGGGTCGATGAAATCGAAATGCACCCGGCTGACAGTCTTTCCGGCAGCGCGGAGTTCCTCGGTGGCTGTAAGAATATGTCCGTAAGTACCTCCCCAACCGACCAGCAGGACATCTCCGCTCTCCGGACCGTCAACAACCAAGTCAGGAATGTCAGCGGCGACACGGGCGACTTTCTCAGCACGTTCCCTGACCATCATCTCATGATTGGCGGCATCGGTGGAAAGCACACCTTCATGCGTCTTCTCAAGACCTCCGACACGGTGTCCAAGACCAGGGGTCCCGGCCGGTGCCCATTTTCTGGCAAGGGTCTCGGCATCCCTCTCAAAAGGACGGAACTTGTTTCCGTCGGCCACTGCGAGGCAAGGCTTGATGACAGGATATTCACTCATGGAAGGAATCTTCCACGGCTCAGAGCCGTTCCCGAGAAAGCCTTCGGAAAGGAGCAGGACAGGAGTCATGTGCTCCATTGCGATCTTAGCGGCCGTAAAGGCGGCGTCAAAGCAATGCGCCGGAGAATGTGCGGCCATCACAACCATAGGGCTCTCGCCGTTGCGACCGTAAAGAGCCTCGTTGAGATCGGCCTGTTCGGTCTTCGTAGGCAGCCCCGTGCAAGGACCGCCACGCTGCACGTCCACAATCACAAGCGGAAGCTCGGTCATCACGGCCAGTCCAAGGGCCTCGGACTTAAGGGAAAGCCCGGGACCGGAGGTCGTGGTGACAGCCAGATTGCCGGCGAACGACGCGCCGATGGCGCAGCAGATTCCGGCGATCTCGTCCTCGGTCTGCATGGTCTTGACCCCAAGGTTCTTGTGGATCGCGAGTTCCTCAAGGATGGCTGTCGCAGGCGTTATCGGATAGGAGCCGCAGAATAGCGGACGTCCCGATTTCTCCGAAGCAGCAATCAGGCCCCATGCTAAAGCCTGATTTCCAGTAATATTTCTGTATATTCCTTTCTCTTGAATGTCAGGCACAACGGTGTAGGTGTCGGCCACAGCCTGGATGTTGGCGGCGTAGTTGTAGCCGTCGTTCACAATCTTGCGGTTCGGCTCGATCATCTCAGGATGCTTCTTGGCGAAACGCCCTTCAAGATAGGTATAGACATAGTCCAGCGGACGGCTGTAGATGAAGCAGGCCATCCCTAGGGTGAACATATTCCTGCACTTATGGACTGAAGCAACGTCCAATCCGCTGTCTTTCAAGCTTTCTTCAGTCAGTTTTGTTATCGGGGCGACTATTATGTTCCTATCCTCTATGTGAAGTTCCTCAAAAGGGTTGCCGGTGAAGCCGGCCTTGGTCAGGCCGAAATCGTCGAAGGCATCCTCATCCACAAGCACGGTGGCGTTTCTCTTGAGCCACCTGGCGTTAGCCTTGAGGGCGGCAGGATTCATCGCCACAAGCATGTCACAGAAATCACCCGGCGTGTTGACCTTGTGGCTTCCGATGTGAACCTGAAATCCGGAAACGCCGGCCACAGTCCCCTTCGGGGCTCTGATCTCAGCCGGATAGTCCGGGAATGTGGAAAGGCCGTTACCATAGACTGCTGACAAGTTCGCGAACAACGTTCCGGTAAGCTGCATACCGTCACCGGAATCCCCGGCGAACCTGATCACAACATCCTTAGCATCAATAACCTTATGTTGCATTTCTGTTTTAAGAATATTAGTGTCGAATAAAAATTCCTTACAAATTAAAGCATAAAAAGCAGAATAACCAACACATTTTCCGAAAAAAGATTCTTTTGATTCCTCCTGGGCTGTCACGTGGCGGCAAGAGGTAAAAAAGGGTCAGCAGTTATTGCCGACCCTCAAAAAATTTGATTTCCAAAGATTATTACTGCTGCCCCTGAGTTTGAGCCTGTGCCTGAAGCTCCTTCTGGAGATCCTCAAGCGTCCTGCCTTCAGGGATATTCAAAGCCTTTCTTGCCTCGGGAGTGAGATCCTTGCACTGCGCCTTGTCCACATAGAGGTACTGCGAAGTCTCGAATACGAACAGGTAGCCGCCGGCCTTGGCAAGCTTCTCGACAGCCTCCTGAGCCTTCTTGTAGATAGGATCCATCAACTGCTGGTTCTGCTGCTGAAGCTCGGCCTGGATGGACTGCTGGAACTCCTGGATCCTCTGCTGGATGTCACCAAGTTCCTTCTCTTTGCTTGACTTGATGGCCGGAGTCCATGTGGCCTGCTTCTGCTGGTACTCGTTGTACTTGCTCTGAGCCTCCTCCATCATGCTCTGGAGAGTCTCCTGGGCCTCTTTCTGAGCGGCCTGCATCTGTGATCTCGCAGCGTCAGCCTCAGGCATGAGCATCACAAGCTCATTGAAGTCAACATAAGCGAACTTCGCCTGCGCCGAAGCCGTCAGAGTAAACAACGCCATTGCGGCGATCATAAGAATCTTTTTCATTTTTATAGAATTTTATCAGTTTCGTGTCTTGTTCCTGATGCAAATGTAAGAATATTATTTAGAATTGTTGTCCGATAAGGAAGTGGAACTGGCTTCTGTTCTTCTTCTCAGGATTGTCGAAGCCGTAGCCCCAGTCGATACCGAGCAGACCGATCATCGGGAGGAACACCCTCACACCCACACCGGCCGAACGCTTGATCTGGAACGGATTGAAATTCTTGATGTCAGACCAGCAGTTACCTCCCTCAAGGAAGCCCAGCACGAAGATCGTGGACTGAGGCTGGAGGATGACAGGATAACGGAACTCCATCGTGAACTTGTCGTAGACGTTGCCGGCATAGTAGCCGTTGGAATTGTACGGAGTCACGGACCAAGGAGTAAGCGAGTAGTTCTCGTAGCCACGCAAGGCGATGATGTCGGCGCCGTAGGTGTCGTAGCCAGACATACCGTCTCCTCCGACCCTGAAGCCCTCGAACGGAGAGTAGCCCCATTTGCGGTTGTAGTAGCCAAGGTAACCGAACTGGGCGCGGCTCATGATCACGAAGTCGCCGATGACTTTAGTATAGAGTTCTCCGCTGATTTTCCACTTGTGGTACTCGATCCATTTGTAACGCTGGGCGGAAGTCCAGTTGTCGTAGTTGATGTCCTTGTAGCTGGAGACCTTAGTAGGATTGCCGTTGGCGTCAAGCGTGCCGAGATCCTTCTTCCTGAACAATGAATATGGCGGCGTGAGCTGAAGGCTGGCGCTGAAGTTCGACCCCATACGCGGATAGATCTGCTGGTCGGTGGAGTTCCTGCTCAGGCTGATTGTGTAGCTGAGGTTGTGTGACTTGCCGTCATTGAACATGAAGTAGCCGTTGATCCAGTTCTTCAGGTCGTATATCTGCCAGCTAAGGCCGTTGTACAGCACGAAGTAGTTGTCCGGCCATTTGAGTCTGGTGCCGATTCCGGCAGAGAAACCGTACACCTGCATGACCTTGTCGTTGGACAGAAGTCCGATCGTCAGATAGGAGTTGGTCTGTCTAGTGTAGTAGGCTTGGAGGTTCAGCGAGGTAGGTTTCTTCGCGAAGAGCCAAGGCTCGGAGAATCCGAAGACAAGCGATGTGTAATATGTTCCGTTAGTCTGGAAACGCAGCGAGAGATTCTGGGCGTCTCCAAGCGGGACAGGTCTCCATGCGTTCTTGTCGAACATGCGCTTCGTGGAGAAGTTGTTGAAGTTCACACCGACCGTCGCCACGAAAGTGTTGGCGCCCCAACCTCCTGAGAGTTCCAGCTGGCTGGAAGGCTTCTCGGTCACGTTGTAGACAAGATCCACTGTGTTGTTCAACTGGTTCGGGAGGATGGAATATCCTTTAGAAGGATCCGCGATGGCCTCAGGATCAAACTGTCCCAAAGATGCGATTTCCCTGATGGATCTCTCGAAATCGGTCTGGCTGAAAAGGTAGCCCGGCCTTGTGGCGAGCTGCCTGCGGACAATCCTCTCGTTGGTCAGATTGTTGCCGTTGATGACGATGTTGTTCAGAGTCGCCTGTTTTCCTTCGGAGATTCTCATCTCCACATCCACGGAATCACCCTCTATGTTCAGCTCGACCGGAGTCACATTGAAGAACAGGTAACCGTTGTCACGATAGGCCTTGGAAACATCCTGGTCCCCCTGCTTTCCTCCGCCCAAAAGCCTCTTCTGCATGGTCACCATGTCATAAGGGTCGCCCTTGCGGATGTTCAGGATCTCGTTGAGCTGGTCAGTGGAATAGACCGAGTTGCCGGTCCACGAGATGTTCCTGAAATAATATTTCTTGCCCTGGTCGATCTTCAGGTCGATGCCGAGCCTGTCGGGAGTCACATAGTAGATGGAATCCTTGACGATGCGCGCGTCACGGAAACCGGACTCGTTGAGCTTGCTGATGAGGCTGTTCTTGTCGTTAGGATATTCCTTTTCGTTGAATTTCTTACTGTTGAAGAAGTTGTACCATTTCTTGGCCTTGGTCTTCTTCATCGCGCGGGAAAGCTTGTAGTCAGTGAAGCCTTCGGCACCCTCGAACTTGATGTCGCGGATCTTCACCTTGGTGCCACGGTCGACGGCGAAGTTCACCTTGATGGCGTTTCTCACCATGGAATCCTTCTGGGTCTGGATGTCAACCTTGCAGTTGAGGAATCCCTTGTCGGCGTAGAATCTCTTGATGATGTCAGTGGAAGTCTTGGCGACATAATCCGAGAACTCACCGCCACGGCGAAGGTTGAGCCTTTCGTCCAGATCCTTCTGCTCACCTTTTCTCACTCCGGTAAAAAGCCATCTGGAGACCCTTGGACGCTCCTGGATACGGATCGTAAGGAATGCGGAATCCCTATTCTCGCTCAGATGATCCAGCTCCAGAGCGACATTCTCGAAATACCTCTGCATCCACAGTCTGGACACTATCGAGGAAAGGTCATCGCTCGGAATAGTGACTTTCATGCCTTTCTGAAGACCGGTCAGAGAGATTATCTGCTGGCTTGAGAACTGGTGGTTTCCCTCAACGGTGACTCCACCCACATAGTAGGTCTTCGGGTGGTCATAATCAACCTCGGCGGAAACAGAAGATTTCGCCGTTTCCTGTCCCATGGCAGGGATGACGGCGAAAGACAAGGCGGCGAGGCACAAGAAGCGATATACTTTCATCGAATCAGATTTCATTGAATTAAGCTACAAATATACGCAAGTTATTTAACTTTTCCATATCTTCGGTTCCTATGGGAATATTCCTCAAGGGCCGCCCTGAACTCTTCACGTCTGAAATCAGGCCACAGAGTGTCCACAAAAAGGAATTCCGAATATGCCGCCTGCCAAAGAAGATAGTTGCTGATCCTTTCCTCCCCTGAGGTACGGATGATAAGATCGGGGTCAGGAATCCCGTCCGTCACCAGATAATGGCTGAAATTCTCGATTCCTACCGACTCAAGTCCCTCGGGATCACCGGCATATTCACTGGCCATCCGCTTGGCCGCCTGAAGAATGTCCCATTTGCCGCTGTAGCTGAAAAAGACGATCAGGGTCAGAAGCGGTTCCTTTCCAGGAGCCGGCTCAGTCTTCTTCTCCGCCAGACGGATAGCGTCCAATAGTCCGGGAGCGAGCCGGGATGTGTTGCCAAGGACACGGAATCTCACTCCTTTGGCGGCAAGGGAATCTATCTCGTCCGCCATGGCTTTCAACATCAGCCCCATAAGAGAATTGACCTCTTCCTCTGGGCGTCCCCAGTTCTCTTCCGAAAAAGCGAAAAGTGAAAGGTATTTGACCCCGGCCTCGGCGGCCGCCTCGACACAGACCCTCACGCTTTCGACTCCCTCGAAATGGCCGGCGACCCTTTCCTTACCCTTGAGACGGGCCCATCGCCCGTTGCCGTCCATGATGATGGAGACATGAACCGGTATGTTGTTGATTTCGTCCATATATTCACAAAATTGTCATTCACCGCTGTTCCGGATGTCCTCTCCCCAGAACAGCTTTGTTGTCAAAGCCTTTATAAAACTGGTATTTTTTAGACGAACCCTCTTTAGCGAAAACTGTGCCACCTTGACGTCAAGGGTGGCGGAGGGGTCTATAAGATGGTTTCTGTTGTCCATCGAGAGCATGACGCCCTCATCCCGTGATCTCATGGAGACAGTAATCCTCGTGGTGTCCGGAACCACAAGCGGACGGGCGTTCAGGTTGTGCGGAGCGATCGGAGCGATGATCAGTACCTTCGCCTCGGGAGCGCAGATGGGGCCTCCGACGCTTAATGAATATGCCGTCGATCCGGAACTGGTGGCGACAAGAAGCCCGTCGGCCCAGTAAGTCGGCAGAGGATGACCGTCAATGGTCACGTCAACTCCAAGAAGAGCCGCCCCGGAACGGTGCACGGAGACTTCGTTGAGGGTGAACGGCCAGAATCGCGGTTCCGCCTCCGGGAATCCGTCAGACACCTTTGTGTCCAGCAACTCCCTGTCCTCCAGATACCATCCTCCTGACAAGAGAGCTTCGCAGGCCTCTTCGGGACTATATTCAGAAAGGAATCCCAACCTTCCGAGGTTGACCCCGAGAATCGGGACGCCTGACTTGCCGACGCACTGGGAGGCAGAGAGAAACGTACCGTCGCCGCCCACGCTCATGACCAGATCCGTGCCGGGAAGAATGTCCTCCCCGCCGCTGATCTGATAAAGATCAAACGATTCTTTGCCAAGCCTTTCCAACATTGAGGAAAGTCTCTTCTCGCCCATGGCGCAACCTTCTCTGGAATATAGAGCTATTTTCATCCGTGCCTTGTTCCGGTTATTTGTCCGAAGACTATCGGATTCCAAAAATAGCATAATTCTGCATAAAACTGAACATAAATCATTATTTTTGTATGTTTATATTGCTGTAAGAACATGACCAGACTTAGTGTAAACATCAACAAGATCGCTACCCTGCGCAACGCCCGCGGGGGAAACATGCCCGATGTCGAGAAGGCGGCGATCGACTGTGAAAGATTCGGAGCGGAAGGGATAACCGTCCATCCCAGACCGGACGAAAGGCACATAAGATACTCGGATGTAAGGGCCATAAGGCCTACGGTGACGACCGAGTTCAACATAGAGGGGAATCCTATTCCAAGTTTCGTGGACCTGGTGCTTGAGGTTGTGCCCGACCAGGTGACCCTCGTGCCGGACGCCCATGACGCCATCACCTCCAACGCCGGATGGGACACCGTCTCCAACAAGGATTTCCTGACGGACATCTGCGCCGGATTCAAGGAGAAAGGGATCCGCACGTCCATATTCATAGACCCATCCCCCGCGATGGCGGAGGGTGCCAAGGCTTGCGGATGCGACAGGGTGGAGCTTTACACGGCGGATTACGCGGCTGGATATCCCGCCGGTCCGGAGAAAGCCATAGCACCTTACCTGGAGACCGCAAAGGCCGTCAGAGAGCTTGGGCTGGGGCTGAACGCGGGGCATGACCTGAGCCTCGAGAATCTTGAATATTTCATCAGAACCATCCCTTGGACGGACGAGGTTTCCATCGGTCACGCCATCATCTGCGACGCGCTTTACATGGGTCTTGAGAAAACAATCCAGGCATATCTGTCGAAGATAAAGATTTTTTAGTTACATTTGTAACCTTGAATATTAATTAACAAATCATAAAATGAAACAAACACCACTGATTGTAAGCATCATAGCCCTCGTCGCTGTGGTTGCCCTCGGAATTATCCAGCTCACTTCTAACGGTAACGGGAAAAAGGACTCCACATTAGGAGAGGCCGCCCAGGCCACGGCGCAGGCCGGCTCCATCGTATGGTTCGACCTCGACAGAGTGCTTGACGAGTACGACATGGCCAACGACCTCAGATCCGTCGTCGAGACAAAGGTTCAGAGCATACAGGAAGAGATCAACAGAAGAGGCAACAAGCTTCAGAGCGATGTGAACAAGTTTCAGTCAGACCTTGACAAGGGCCTTCTCGTGCGTTCTGTGGCCGAGCAGAGGAACATCAAGCTTCAGGAGCAGCAGAACAGCTTCAACAACTACGCCGCCCAGAAGCAGCAGGAGATCGCCGAGGAGCAGCAGGTTATGATGAATCAGATCGGTGACGCCATCAAGACATTCCTCGATAAGTTCAACGAGGAGCACAAGTACGCCATGATCATCGCCACACAGGGCAGCGTTCTTCCGGCTCCGGTGGCCACAGGCGACCCTGAACTCGACGTGACGGACGCTATTCTGGCCGGTCTGAACGACGAGTACATCCAAAGCAAGAGCAAGAGCGGGAAGGCCGCGCCGGCCGCCACAGGCGAGTCTAAAGCCAAGTAGCTTTGAGAATCGCCCTGCTGTCCTGCTTTTACCCATTCAGAGGTGGGATTTCTCAGTTCAACGCAAGTCTCTACTTGGAACTGGGCAAAAGCCACACTGTCAAGGCTTTCAATTTCAAAAGACAGTATCCGGAATTTCTTTTTCCGGGAAAGACACAATATGTCACAAAGGATGATGACGCCGTACCCATCGAGAGCGTGGCTCTTCTGGATACGGCCAATCCTTTTACTTACGGACGCACTTACAGGGCGATCCGTGACTGGAAGCCGGATCTGGTGATCATCAGCTACTGGATGTCCTATTTCGGGCCTTCCCTTGGCTTCATCGCCAGGCGGCTGAAAAAGCGCTGCAAGGTCATCTCTATCCTGCACAACGTCACTCCTCACGAGCCGAAATTCTTTGACGCGCCTCTGACAAAGTATTTTCTGTCAGGATGCACTGGCAATGTCACATTATGCGACGAGGTGGCGGAAGATCTGCGCAAACTTTCTCCCGACGCTCCGAACCTGACGTTGTTCCACCCGATTTACGGACATTTCGGCGAAAAGCTTCCAAGAGAGGAGGCTGAAAAACTTCTGGGTCTGGAACCGGGTAAGAAAAACCTTCTTTTTTTCGGGCTGATCCGATCCTACAAGGGACTAGACATACTCCTGAACGCTTTCGGCAAGCTGGACAACAACTACCAGCTGATCGTCGCCGGAGAGCCTTACGGCTCATTCGACAAGTATCAGGCGATCATTGACAGTTCTCCGGCCAAAGACCGGATCAAGCTGTTCACCCGCTACATAAAGGACTCCGAGGTCAAGGATTATTTCTCCGCCGCCGATCTGGCTGTGCTGCCTTACAGGTCAGCGACCCAAAGCGGCATCAGCGCCATCGCCTACCATTTTGAAGTGCCGATGGTCGTGACCGATGTCGGAGGGCTTCGCCAGTCCATCGGGGACTGCGGCACAGGACTCGTTGCCGGAAAAGCGGATGTGGACAGCATTGTGAAGGAGATCAGGACCTACTTCTCTGACAGCAACCTAAAGGCTCTCTGCGTCAGCGCCATCAGGGCGGAGAAAGAGAGGCTCTCCTGGAAATCATTCTGCAAGAGGATGTTGGAGTTTTCCGATAATTTGTACAAGATAAAATGAGCTACAGACACTTGACTGCCTTCGTGGCCTTGCTATGCCTTTCGGCCGCCTTCTGTTCCGGAGCATCAGCTCAGGAATATTCCCAGCCACAGGTTGTGGTCTCGACCGAAAAAGTCCGCAACAACGGAAAGATCTACTACTCGCACATTGTACGGGAGCGGCAGACACTATATTCGATCAGCAAGGCCTACAATGTGCCCCTTCAGGAGATCATCGAAGCCAATCCTACCCTGAAACTGGAAACGGAAGGACTGAAGAAAGACCAGATTCTTTTGATTCCGGTCAAAGGCGGAGAGACTGCGGGGGTATCCGTTCATGAGAGGGCCGACGTGGAGGAGACTCCAGCGAAAGACGAAAGCAAGGAGTATTTCATCCACCGCGTGAAGTGGTTCGAGGATCTTGGAGCAATCGCGAGGAAATACTCTGTGTCAAAGGAAGCCATCATGAACATCAACGGGATGACTTCCGAAAAAGTCAGGAGAAAGGATGAGATCAAGATTCCTCTTCATCCGGAAAAGTGGGTGGGGGCTTCGGCGGACTCTGGCACTTCGACAAGCTCTGGCACTTCGACAAGCTCTGTGACCGGAGACGGTTCGGCGGGTTCGGGCACTTCGGCAAGCTCCGGCACTTCGGCAAGCTCAGTGACCGGGAGCGGTTCGGCGGGCTCCGGCACTTCGGCAAGCTCAGTGACCGGGGAGAGTGGGGGAATTTTCGGCAGATTTTTCAATAAGAGACGAGAGACAAGTGTCGCCCTGCTTCTGCCTTTCAACACGGCGAGAAAGGCTGACAGCCAAATGATGGATTTCTACAGCGGGGTTCTGCTGGCGGCCAAGGATCTTGGCGAAACTGACCATAAGGTTGACCTCAATGTCTATGACATCGCAGGAGGAGCCATGCCTGTCACGGAGGAGAGGTTCTCAAAAAGCGATTTCGTGCTCGGCCCGGTGTCCGGCACGGACATCGCCAGGACCGTGAACGCATCGAAAGGCACGACCTGGATCGTCTCTCCGCTTGATCCTAAGGTGGAAGCGCTTGCGGACACGATTCCAAGCGTCATACAGGCTCCGGCCCCCACAAAGGCACAGATCTCCGACATGGTCAGGTGGATAAAGTCAGACATGAGGGCAGAGGACAAAGTGATCCTCGTGACACAGAAAGGAGTCGCATCCAACGGCTATGCGTCAAATGTCATCAAAGAGGTACTCGGCTCGGGGCTGAGGCATTCCGACCTTTCATTCAACATTCTGGAGGGACGGCAGGTGATGGGACGGATCGAAGGGATGATGACAGGCTCCGGCACAAACAGGGTGGTGATAGCGTCAGACAGCAAGGCGTTTGTCATCGAGGTCGTCAGGCTTCTCTATCTGGTCTCAAGCCAGAAAAAAGACATCGTGCTCTACAGCACCTCCAAACTAAGGACTTTCGAAGAGATTGATGTCGAGCAACTCCACGCCCTTAATCTTCATTCCAGCGTGTCCTATCATGTGGACTATGACTCCAAGGACGTGCAGGATTTCCTGATGAAGTACAGGGCGATCTACGGCACAGAACCAAGCCGCACGGCATTCCAAGGCTACGACCTCATGAAATTCTTCTCGACAAACAGTTCTGAATATGGCAGAAGATGGAACGAGCGAGGTTTCGATCAAGGCTCAGGTCTTCAGTCCGATTTCAACCTTGTAAAGACGGAACACGGAGGCTACGTCAACGAAGCAGTACGCAGGGTGGTCTACGAGCCGGATTATTCTGTAAAACTGGTCAGATAGAAAGCAACGCCTTGGCGTTCTCAACCGCGGCGGAGGTGATGCTGCTGCCGCTCAGCATACGGGCGATCTCCATGACACGATCCTGTCCATTGATCTGCCGGACGGATGTTGTGGCCTTACCCAGGACGTCATATTCCTTTTCAACCACATAGTGGGCGGAGCCTTTCGCCGCGACTTGCGGAAGGTGAGTGATGGCGAAGACCTGCATGTCCTTCCCCATCGAGCATATCATGCGCCCCATCTTGTCGGCCACACTGCCGGAGACACCCGTGTCGATCTCGTCGAAGATGAGCGTCGGCATGCTCACAAACTTGGCCATCATGGCCTTAAGGCAAAGCATCAGCCGGGACATCTCTCCTCCGGAAGCGCACTTGGCGACATCCACTGGAGCGGTCCCGGAAGCCGAGAACAGGAAGCGCACTGCATCCGAACCGCTTGAGGACATCGGAGCCTCCGAGAGTTCCACGCTGAACACGGCATAGTCCATCTCAAGGGAACGGACCGACTCTGTGATGGCCTTTGAAAACGGCCCGCAGGCATTGGCCCTGGCTTCGTGAAGACGATGGGATATTCCCTCCAAGGACTTCCTTTCAGTGTCCATCATGGCCTCAAGCTCAGCCTTGCGGCTTTCAAGGGCGGTGGAATCGAAAAGTGACTCGGAAAGCGCATCCCTCCTGGCGATCAATTCGGACACAGACGAGGCCGAATAACCTTTCATCAGGTCATAAAGAAGAGACAGGCGCTCATCCACAGCCTCCAGGCGCTCCTGGGAAAGTTCCGTGCGGGAATTAATGGCCGAGACATCCTCGAGTATGTCATCCAGTTCAGTGCGCGCCGAATCAATCCGCTCAGCCAGAGAAGCCGCCTCTGGAACAAACTTAGCGACTTTCTCCAACATCCTCTGGGCTTCCTTCAAAGCCGAAGACAACGGCATCACCTCCGAGTTAGGATCGGACGGATTGAACATCTCCTCGACACCGCCGAGGTTTTCCTTTATCTCCTCGGCGTTGGCAAGCTGTCTCTGCTCGGCCTCAAGCGACTCGATCTCACCTTCCTGAAGACGGGCGTCCTCGAGCCTCTGCCAGCGGGCGCGGAGATATTCACTCTCCCCTTTCAGCCGATCAAGTTTTGATGTGACTTCTGAATATTCCTTCTCATGAGCCTTGAAAGACCTGTAGGAGTGAGCGAACTCCTCCAGGAGCGCCTCGTCTCCGGCAAAATGATCCAGCATAGATAGCTGAAAAACCTTGTCAGACAACAGGAGGGTCTGGTGCTGGGAATGGATGTCCACAAGCCTTGAGGCGATACTCTGAAGGAGTTGAATGTTCACCGGTGAGTCATTGATGAAAGAGCGGGAGCGACCTGAGCGGTTAACCACCCTGCGGATGATCAGTTCCCCGTCACCGGCCTCGACATCATTCTCCTCAAGGATGCCCTTCAACACTGAATCCGTCTCCGGAACTCCGAAAACCGCCTCGACCACACAACTGTCCGCCTCACCTCCAATCACGGAAGAGTCGGCCTTGGAGCCAAGAAGCAGGGAAAGGGCCCCGAGAAGGATTGACTTTCCGGCCCCGGTCTGGCCGGATATAATAATCAGACCCTCCGGAAACTCGATGTCCAGAGAGTCTATCAAAACGTAATTTCTTATCTGCAGGGACTTGAGCATAGCCCCAAAGACTACTCAGCGTCCGAAATGTTTTCCTTGGCGGGACGGACATTCATCTCCTCTTCGCTGCCGGAGCCGGCCATCCTGTAGTAGAGTTCCCCGTCCTCAAACTCGGAGATGGCGATCAGGTCCGGTTTAGGGAGTTTCTCGTAGTACTTGGAAATCTCGATCTGCTCGCGGTTCTCGAACACCTCGTCCATGGTGTCGCGGTCAGTACGGAAGTCCTCCAGTTTCTTCGCGAGTTCCTTCTTCTCGGCGAGGGCTATCTGATTCGCTCTCTTATAAAGGAGAACCACTGTCTCATAGATGTTGCCTGTCGGCTCGGCGAGATACTTGATGTCCCTTGTAATCGTGTTTGAAGGGACTTTCTTCTTAATGTCCATATTCAAAAAAAATCTTGTCTAAATTATGTACGAAGCCTATTGTTCGGATTGTTTCAATATTTTTTTCCTGTCTCTCTCGAAGTCCTTCTCCTTCACCTCAAGGTCCCCGTCCGTCCCTGAATAACGGCCAAGAGCCTTCTGGGCGCGGCGGTAGAGGGCATCGAGTTCCTTTCTGTATGGCGAGTCGGGAAGCTCACCGATAAAGTTGTAATAGTCGTCCACGAATGTCATGTAACGTTCTTTCTGCTTTCCCTCAACGCTAAGGAACGCATACTTATAGGAAGATTTGGCGATGTAGTAGAGGATGTCCTCACGGTAGATGTTCTCGGCGTCTTCTTTGAGGACGTTTCTGAAAGCCACTCTGGCGGCCTTGTAGTCTTCCATCTTATAGTAAAGCTTTGCGTTCTCGTAAGCTTTCCTGTCAAGCCTGTCGTTCAGTTCCTTAAGCATTCTGCGGCAGATCGCGGAATGACTGTTGTCCGGGTTCTCGATCATGTACTGGCTGATGACGCTGATTGCGTTGTGGGTCGGGATCTGATCAAGTTCATAGCGCAATGTCGAGCGGTACAGACAGTCTATCCTCAGGAAAGCGGCCTCCTCGGCGAAAGGACTGCGCGGAAAGTTAGTGATGAACTTGGTGAAATTAGTTTCGGCTGTGTAGTAATCCTTGAAACGGTAGTTGCTGAGTCCCCAATAATACTGTACGGTGTCATCCCTGTCGGTTCCACTGGTCAGCACGGCCAACGACTCGAACAACTGGGCGGCCTTGCTGTACTTACCATGGTTGAAATAGTCAAAAGCGGCGGAATACTTCGCGTCAACATCGTTGCCGTTCAGCAGGGCCTCGTACTCGGATTTACAGGACTGCAAGGAAAGCGCGGCGACAAAGGCGGCAAGCGCGATCTTCAGAGTAGATTTCAGCATATTCATTATTATATTCATCAATGCGACAAAAGGAATTTTTCCACTTCCAACGCGGCGCAGCATCCTGAGGCGGCGGCTGTTATCGCCTGCCTGAACTTCGGATCCTGGACATCACCCGCCGCAAACACGCCTTCGACATTTGTCTCGGAGGTCTTGCCATTGGTTATGATGTAGCCGTTCTCATCAGTCTCGACGTACTTCTTGAATATGTCCGAGTTAGGATGATGCCCTATGGCCAGGAAAAATCCGGCGACCTTGACATCAAAAACCTTACCATCTTTGTCCTGGACGCGGACTCCTGTCACACCAGACTCATCTCCAAGCACTTCCTGGGTGTTGCAGTTCCAGAGCACCTCGATGTTCGGGGTGTTAAGCACCCTGTCCCGCATCGCGGCCGACGCCCTGAAGACATCACGGCGGACAATCATGTAGACTTTGCGGCAAAGGTTGGCAAGATAGGTGGCCTCCTCGCAGGCAGTGTCTCCACCGCCGACAACGGCCACATCCTTCTTTCTGTAGAAGAAACCGTCGCACGTCGCGCACGCGCTGACACCCATTCCTCTGAATTTTTGCTCAGACGGAAGCCCGAGATACTTCGCTGTGGCGCCGGTCGCGATGATGACAGCCTCAGCCTCAATCCTGTTCTCGCCATCTATTGTGACGGCGAACGGCCTTGAGGTGAAATCAACCTCCGTCACCACTCCCCTTCTGATGTCCGCACCCAGACGCTTGGCCTGCGAACGCATCCCGTCCATGAGCTGGTTGGCGTCGACACCCTCGGGAAATCCCGGAAAGTTCTCGACAATGGTGGTGGTTGTCAGCTGGCCGCCCGGCTCCATTCCTTCGTAGAGGACAGGCTCAAGCGCGGCTCTGGAAGCGTAGATAGCGGCCGTGTAGCCAGCCGGACCGCCTCCTATGATCAGGCATCTGGTCTTTTCCATATTAATGAGTCAAAACTTAACCTACAAAGATAACCATAATTAGTGATTAGCCAAGCGGTGATTTGATTGCAGTAGATGTGTTTTTTATTGAAACAGCACTGTCGTTAATTGGATTTTTTATAAATTTGTAATTTAAGTGTGTGCCGCAAGCCCGGCATACGGCAGGACAATATAGAAAAAACATCATATATGGAGAAAAACAACAAGGCACCTACGATTGAAGATTTTCGAGAACTCTTAAAGAAGAACGGACTTAAGGTTACCCCGCAACGAATTGCCGTGCATGAGGCGATGCTCAAACTTGGACACGCGTGCGCCGACATGGTGACAGCCGAAATCTCAGAGACAAGCAAGGCAAAAGTCACAGTCGCTTCCGTCTACAACATTCTGACCCAACTTTCACTTTTAGGAATATACCACCACAGGCTGAGCGAGAACAACAAGATGTACTTCGACGTCAACACCTTCAAGCATTTCCACCTTTACGACACAGTGAATCACGTGTACTCGGATGTGATTGACGACGAACTATACACTCTGATCGAGTCCAGACTTCTGGCGCGCCGTTTCAGAGGCTACAGGATAGACGGCATCGATGTGCAGATTCTGGCGCACCCATCTGTGAAAGTGAAAAAATAAGTCTTCCGCAGGACTGTCATACTAATCCGCCTTTTCCTCTTCAGCCGACAAAGGGTTAAAGGATCAAGCAATTCGCAAATTAATTTAGAAGAATATAGATTTACAGCAAAATGACAAGATTCTCGAATATCCATAGGTTGATTCCTCTTGCCATCGCGCTGTTCCTGGCACATCCAGCCTCCGCGCAAGAACTCGGTGACTGGTACGTCGAGATGGCTGGAATGGGATCAACCAGAAGGGCTCTGCCGTTCTGGAGCCACACCAACAAGGGAGGTGTCTACCCGGAAACTTGCGGCGGCCTTCTGAGAGGAGGAGTCAGCGGGACGAATTTCGGGAAGAACTCCTTACGTCTTGATTGGGGGATAGGGCTGGCCGGATATGCGGCGGCCGAGGGTAACAGCGAGGTGCACAACAGCGACGGGAGCAGCCTTAGGGGAATGGTTCAGGAACTCTACGTGGGAGTCGGTTGGAAAAAGTTGAGTCTGGATCTTGGCGTACGCAGGCGGGCCGTCGATTTCGGCGGACTCTCTGTGACAGGTGGCAATTTCGTCTTGACTGACAACGCCCAAAGCTTTCCGGGGTACAGTCTGCGGTCGGATTGGATCAAGGTACCTTTCACCAAGGGCGTCCTTTCGGCCAGATTCGATTTCGGGGACTACGGGCTTTGGGACAACAGGTACGTTAGACACACCTTACTGCACAACCAGGCCCTGTACTTCAAGGTCAACATAACTCCCAAGCTATCTTTCACCGGCGGTCTGGATCTTTGGTCACAATGGGGTGGCGAATCGCCGGACAACGGGAAGCAGCCTCATGGATTATCGGACTACCTTAGGATCATGGTCGCCGCCAGTGGGGGTGACGGGGCGACAAGGAGCGATCAGATCAACGCTTTGGGCAACCATCTCGGACGTGAGCTGCTCAGGCTGGATCTGGAGCAAGACAGGTGGCATCTTACATTCCAGCACGACAGGCCGTTCGAGGATGGCTCTGGTGTCGGATTCCAGAACTTTCCGGACGCGGTCAACACCCTGCATTTTTCGTTCAAGGACAAGGAGAAATGGATCAGCGACTTACTTCTGGAATTCATCTACACGAAATGGCAGTCCGGCACAAGGCACGACAGACCAGCCACTGAGGAAGAACTGAAAAAGAACCCAGACAAAAAAGTCTACATCGTCGGCGGATGCGATAACTATTTCAACAACGGGGAATATAAATCCGGATGGACTTACAACGGGCGCACGATAGGGCTGCCGCTGTTCATTCCTTCCGCAAAGGACGAGAATGGGATAACGCGCGGGGTTGTGAGCAACAGGATTGTCGCATGGAACGTGGGGGCAAGCGGCAGGCTGTTCAGGAAGATGCCGTACTCGGTCAAGGTCACCTACAGCAAGAATTTCGGCAAATACTCTCAGTCCGACAAGTTCTTCGACTCCGCACCGAGACAAGTGTCGGGGGCCTTTGAACTCACCCTGCCCAAGCGTGTCCTCGCCTACACTACACTCATCTGTGTCGGACTGTACGCCGACAAGGGTTCCATTTACCCCGACACCGCCGGCATAACCCTCAAACTCAACTTGTGCGGAGCGCTCGGCCGCTGAGCAACACTCGGTCGCTGAGCGATCAATCGGTCACTGAGCCTGCCGAAGTGACCCCACCGATAGAAATGCGGTCACTGAGCTTGTCGAAGTGATCGCATTTCTGTCGACCCTGCCTATTGGAGCAAAGCGACCGAAGGGGTTTCGGGGAATCCCTTCCCCGTGCCCCACTGGGGCTGTCACAAAGTGACTGGGGGTTGGAGGAATTGTGCGCAAAGCGCGCGAAGCGACCGAAGGGGTTTCGGGGAATCCCTTCCCCGTGCCCCCTCTGGGGCTGTCACAAAGTGACTGGGGGTTGGAGGAATTGTGCGCAAAGCGCGCGAAGCGACCGAAAGGGTTTCGGGGAATCCCTTCCCCGTGCCCCTCTGGGGCTGTCACAAAGTGACTGGAGCTTGGAGGAATTGTGGGGCAAGTCCAAAACCCTGTGTTAAAGAAAGGGCCCTGCCTTGTTAACTGAATTTTGTTATTTCGCACCAACGTCA
>CAKULN010000016.1 GCA_934667175.1 uncultured Bacteroidales bacterium
ATAATTTAGAACGTTATGGGACTGTTTGACAGAGGAGTCAAGAAGACGAAGGAGGGCTTCTTTCAGAGGCTTTCAAGGTCGATAATCGGAAAGTCCAAGGTGGACGACAGTGTCCTCGATGCCATCGAGGAGGCTCTTGTCGCGTCTGACATGGGAGTGGACACCACACTCAAGATCGTTGACAGCCTTGAGGAAAGGGTCAGCAAGGACAAGTATATGTCCTTTGACGAGTTGGTGGACATGCTTCGGGACGAGATAGGAACACTTCTGGATGTCGATGGCGAGGAGTCGCCCAAGGAACCGTTCGATCTTACGAAGAAACCTCTTGTCGTGATGGTTGTCGGAGTGAACGGAGTCGGGAAGACCACGACCATCGGCAAACTTGCCGCCCGTTACAAGGCCATGGGCAAGAAGGTGATGATCGGAGCCGCAGACACTTTCCGCGCCGCGGCCGTGGACCAGCTTCAGATCTGGGCAGACAGGGCCGGCGTTGAGATAGTAAAGCAGGGCATGGGCTCGGATCCGGCCTCGGTCGCTTTCGACACGGTGAAGTCAGCCGTCGCCAAAGGTGCGGACATCGTCCTGATAGACACCGCCGGGAGGCTCCACAACAGGATTGACCTGATGAACGAGCTGACCAAGATCCGCAACGTGATGCGTAAGGTCATTCCGGACGCCCCTCACGAGGTGCTTCTTGTGCTTGACGCGTCCACGGGGCAGAATGCCTACCAGCAGGCCAAGGAATTCTCCCGGGCCACGGACATCACCTCGCTTGCGATCACCAAACTGGATGGCACGGCGAAAGGCGGAGTCGTCATCGGAATCGTTGACCAGCTGAAGGTCCCTGTCAAGTTCATCGGAATCGGAGAAGGTATCGATGATCTGAAAGTGTTTGACAAGAAGGAGTTCGTGGGGTCGTTGTTCTCCAGGGAAGATATTGACAAATAAAATATTACATATATGAAACTTTCTTACGATTGGCTTAAGGATTATCTGAAATCCGATCTTACCCCGCAGCAGATAGCGGATGCTATGACAGCTATAGGAATTGAGGTCGACGGTGTCGAGGAGCAGGAAGAAATTCCTGGCGGACTTGCGGGAGTCGTTGTGGCCGAGGTGCTTGAGTGCGAGGCGCATCCTGATTCAGACCATCTTCACATCACAAAGGTGAATGACGGCACGGGCGAGCCTCTGACCGTTGTCTGCGGAGCTCCTAATGTGGCTGCCGGACAGAAGGTCCTTTTCGCAAGGATCGGAGCGGTGCTTCCTGGCGACTTCAAAATCAAGAAATCCAAGATCCGTGGTGTGGAGTCTTTCGGAATGATCTGCGCCGAGGATGAGCTCGGAATCGGCGACGACCATGCCGGCATCAAGGTTCTCCCTGCGGACGCGCCTGTCGGAACTCCGGCCAAGGAATATCTCCACCTAAAGACAGAGGCTGTCATTGAATATGAGATCACGGCCAACAGGGTGGACGCGGCGTCACACATCGGTGTGGCACGCGACCTCTATGCCTGGATGACGCTCAATAATATTCCTTGCTCGTTCAAGTATCCTTCCGTGGATGATTGGAAACCTGGCGAGGGAAAAGGCATCCCTGTGGAGGTGCGGGACGCCACCGCCGCTCCACGCTATTGCGGGATCACGATCAAGGGCGTGAAGGTCGGACCGTCTCCGGAATGGCTTCAGAAGAAGTTGATGTCCATCGGACTCAGGCCGATCGACAATGTTGTCGATGTTTCCAATTTCGTGCTTTTTGAACTCGGACAGCCTCTGCACACGTTCGACGCGGACAGGATAAGCGGCGGCAAGGTGATCGTGAGAAGAGCGGCCGAGGGAGAGAAGATCACCACTCTTGACGAGGTTGAGAGAAAACTTTCCGCGGAGGACATTGTGATCGCCAACGCCGACGGCCCGATGTGCATCGCCGGAGTGTTCGGCGGCATCGATTCCGGTGTCAAGGCCGACACCGTCAACGTCTTCGTCGAGAGCGCCTACTTCGACCCTGGCTCTATCCGCAAGACATCCAAGAGACATGCCCTCCAGACCGACGCCTCCTTCCGTTACGAGAGAGGAGCCGATCCCGGGATCAATGAATATGCCGCCAAGCGCGCCGCCCTGCTCATCCAGGAGGTCGCAGGCGGAGAGATCGTCGGAGGGATCGAGGAGTTCTATCCGGCCAGAATTGAAAAGAATGTCATCGACCTTGACTACGACCGCATCGAGAGGTTCATCGGCAAGAAGATCGGGCACGACACAATCGAAAGGATACTGGCCGCCCTTACCTACGAGTTCATCGAGAGGCGTGAGGGTGGCGCGAAGGTGGCCGCCCCGTCCTACATGATCGATGTGACGAGAGAGTGCGATGTCGTCGAGGAGATCCTCAGAATCTATGGTTACAACAACATCGACCTGCCTCAGCACATGAAGATGTCCGTCAACGCCACCCCTTCACCGGAACCGGAGGCCATCCGCAACGGGATCTCCAATTTCTTGGCGGCCAACGGGTTTGTCGAGATAATGAACAACTCCCTCACCAAGGGCGCTTACTATAAAGGGCTTACAACCTACCCGGAAGAGAAGAGCGTGACGATCGTCAACCCTCTGAGTTCGGACTTGAACGTGATGAGACAGACTCTCATATTCAGCGGCCTTGAGGTTGTCGCCTACAATCTGAACCGACAGATCTCATCTATGAAACTCTTTGAATATGGCTCCGTTTACAGCCGTAATCCGGAAATGGACGGCAAGACACTGGCTTCCTACGAGGAACACCCGGCGTTCTCGATGTTCGTGACCGGAACTCCGGAGAAGTCGTGGAACAGCCAGCCGGGCAAGAGCAGCTTTTTCGAACTGAAAGGCTATGTGGATCTGCTGCTGAGACGCTTCGGCGCCAATCTCTACCAGATGGAGGCCACCGCGGCTCCCGCTGACATATTCAGTGAAGGTGTCGCTTACGCCCTTCCGGGCCAGCATCTGCCGCTTGCGGTCCTTGGAGCTGTAGCTCCGGCTGTCACCAAGAAATTCGGCATCCGTCAGCCTGTGTTCGCCGCCGAGATCAACTGGAACACTCTTTTCCAACTGGTCAAGAGGGACAAGGTAGCCTTCAAGGAGATGCCTAAGTTCCCTGAGGTCAGGAGGGATCTCGCCCTGCTGCTTGACGAGAGCGTAAGTTATGCGGATCTCTACAAGAGTTCGTTCAAGGCCGGTAAGAAACTTCTCAAGCAGGTCACCTTGTTCGATGTCTATCGTGGAGACAAGATTCCTGCGGGTAAGAAGCAGTACGCGCTTGGATTCGTGCTTCAGGATCTGGAGAAGACCTTGACCGACGAGGATGTGGAGAGGATAATGAAGAAACTTCTCTCCACATTCCAGAACGAGTTCGGGGCTACATTAAGATGAGGCTATGAGAAGGGTTCTCCGATTTTTTCTGGTCTTTGTGGCTGTGGCGGCGGCTGTCATCTCTTGTGGCGGCGGAGGCCGTGTGATACCGGTTCGCAAGATGGAGATGATCTACAGGGAGATGTTGTTGGCGGATCAGTGGCTTGCAGAGAACCCTGACAAGAAAGGAATGGCTGACACCACGTGGTTCTATGAGCCGATTTTCGAGAGATATGGCTTCACGCTTAAGGATTATCAGATAAGTGTGGACCATTACTTGAACGATCCGAAACGTTATGCGGAGATGATTGGCCGTGTTGAGGATGGATTGAAAAAGGACTTGTCCGCCCTGAATGCTAAAATCGAGTTGGAGGACAGGCTCCAGCATGAGGCCGATTCGATTGTCAGGGCCTGGAAATCGGTGAAGGCCAAACCGTTCAGGTCATTCCTTGACGTGTTTGAAGTCGATGCGATGACTGACCGGGTCGGGATTGAGAAGGACACCTTGGGTGTTTACCGTCCGGTTCCTGTTGTGGAGGATACGGTTTTCCATGGTCCGTGTCTTGTGATAAGGGATACGACCGGAATCGCGCCAAGTAAGGATTCGATACCACCCATGGCGAAGGCGATAGACCAAGCCGCCGAATTGAAGCCGATGCCGGTCCGTGGCATCGTTCCAGGGAAGGCCGTCAAAAGATTGGAGTTGACTCCGGTTAAAGATTTGTTGATCAGGAATGATGAATAATAGAATAGCAGCTGAATATGTCTTCACATTGGATGAGGACAAGCCGATCAGAAATGGGTTTGTGGAGTTTGACGATGACGGGACCGTGACATCCGTGGGTGAATGTCCGGCTCCTGAAAGCGAGACTGACTTTGTGAGAGGGGCTATAGTGCCGGGATTTGTCAACACTCATTGCCATCTGGAACTGTCTTATTTGTGGAAAGCTTTCCGCAAGGGTACCGGCATGGCCGGGTTCATCGACCAGATCAACGCGATGAGGGACAACAAGAGCCTTGAGGAGAAACTCCGTGACATAAAACACTGGATGAACGTGATGTGGGACAGAGGAGTCTCTGCGATGGCGGACATCAGCAATTGCTCTGACACTTTCGCTGTCAAGAAAACGTCTCCGATGTACACAAGGACTTTCCTCGAAGTCTTCGGGACAGAGTCTCAGGACTGCGATTCCGTGATGGCGGCCGTGAGAAAATTGCAGGCCGATGCGGAAAGTTATGGTCTTGACGCCGCTCCTACACCTCATTCGTGCTATACGATGAGTCCGGAACTCGTCACGGCGGCCTCCTCTGACGGTCTGAAATCGGGTTTTCTGTCGTATCATTCCGAGGAAACGGAAGAGGAGGAAGACATGCTCAAGTACGGAAGCGGGGCGATGTGGAACAACCGCAAGGCCGCCGGCATGAGTGTACCGCCGGTGACGGGCAAGTCTTCGCTGCTCTATTTCATTGACCGTCTGGAAAAGGCGCATCCCGCTCCGTTCGACGAGCACATCCTGCTGGTGCATGAGGTCTGCATGGATCAGGAGGGGATCGATGCGGTGAAAAGCGTGATGAAACATCCTTTTGTGGCTCTTTGCCCATTGTCGAACATATTCATTGGCAATGCCCTGCCTCCTGTGCCTTTGATGCGCAGGAATGGCTTGAAGATCACTGTCGGCACCGACTCGCTATCAAGCAATGACGATCTGGACATGGTGAGGGAACTTCACTGTCTTCAGACCGGTTTCCCGGAAGTCGAATTGAATGAACTTCTTGTCTGGGCATGCCGCAATGGAGCGGAATTCCTGTCAAAGGAGAGTGAATATGGCCGCATAGCGGTTGGGATGAAGCCTGGGCTTGTAAGGATTGACAATCTTGGCCCCGATTGTAGGATTACGACTGAAAGCGCTTCACGTAGAATTATTTAGCTATGATGCGAGAAGAATTGGTCTTTGGCCCTATCCATTCCAGACGTCTTGGCTCCTCGCTGGGAATCAACCTGCTTCCGACAAAAGGCAAACTGTGTAACTTTGACTGCGTCTATTGCGAATGCGGTTGGAACAAGGACGGCAGGGGAGACAGGCGGCTCCCGACAGCCCCGGAGCTCCGCGAGACACTTGCCGTGAAGCTCAGTGAATGCCTTTCGCAAGGAACTCCGATTGATTCGATCACGTTTTCCGGTGACGGTGAACCGACACTGAATCCGGATTTTCCGGAGATTATTGACATCACTCTGGAACTCAGGGACAAATATTACCCGAAGGCTGTGGTTTCGGTGCTTTCGAATGCCACAAGGTTGTTCCGTCAGGAGGTCTTTGACGCTTTGAGGAAGGTCGACAATCCGATCCTTAAGATTGACGCTCCGACAGATGTGTTGGCCTCAAGAATCAACCAGCCGCAGGGTGAGTATCATGTTGAGGACGTTGTCCGTGACATGATGCGTTTTGAAGGCGATTTCGTGCTTCAGACGATGTTCTTGAAATCTCCGTCGTTCGACTCCTCGTCACCGGAGGTGCTGGAGGGTTGGATGGACATTGTCCGGAAGCTGAGGCCGAGGGAGGTCATGGTCTACACTTTGGACAGGGAGGCTCCGGCCCAAGGACTTGAGAGATTTTCTGTGGAGCGGATGACGTCTTTGGTCAAACCTTTGATTGAGGAGGGTTTTGTGATACAGATAAAAGGGTAAATGAATATAAAACTTTAAGTGATAATATGGAATCTTTGTTTGCAAAGTACGGTTACACTCCTGATAAGGAAAATATCAGCAAGAGGTTGGACGCCATCGCGGCCAACATCGACAATGTGACTTCTCCCGAAGTCCTTAAGAATTGCATGTCGTTGATGGACTTGACGACACTCCACACGGAGGACACTCCGGAATCAGTGAAGAAACTTGTGGGCAAGGTCAACTCTTTTATGAAAGATTTTCCTGAGTACCCTCTTCCCGCGTCCGTTTGCGTGTTCCCGAACTTCGCCTCTGTAGTCAGAGAGAATCTGGCGAGCTCCGAGGTGCATGTCACGGCTGTGGCGGGATGTTTCCCGACATCCCAGAGCTTCATCGAGGTGAAGGTCAAGGAATGCGAGATGGCTGTGGAGGCCGGCGCTGATGAGATTGACATAGTACTGGCCCTTAACGCTTTCATGGCTGGAAACGAGGAAGACGCCCGTAAGGAGATCCGAATGATGCGCGCGGCTGTTGACGAGGCGGCGGCAAAGGCTGGACGCAAGGTTACCCTGAAGGTTATCCTTGAGACAGGATTGCTGATAACTCCTGAGAACATCGCCAACGCGTCATTTCTGGCGATGGAGGAAGGGGCTGACTTCATCAAGACTTCCACCGGCAAGGTCAGCGTCAACGCCACACCGATGGCGGCTTACATCATGTGCGAGAGCATCAAGGCTTTTCACGAGAGAACCGGCAGGAAAGTCGGGTTCAAGGCCGCGGGCGGCATCTCCACATCGAAAGACGCGGTCTGCTATCATTCCATAGCCAAGACAATTCTTGGAAGTGACTGGATCAACAGGGATCTGTTCCGCTTCGGCGTAAGCCGCCTGGCGAACTCCCTGATGTCATCGATCGAACAGAAGACAGTGGTCTATTTCTAAATTACATTCCGGCCACGCCGGTGCGCTCTTTACCGCCGTTGTCCTTGACGATGTGCTCGTCAGAGATGGCGGCGGCTGTTTTTACGAGATAGTCACGGATGTCGTTCCATTTGTAATACGGCCCTCTGAATGAGTTGACGGCCGGTATGGTGGTCTCCTTGTCGTTGTAGACAAACTTGACAAGCACGTCACCTTTCTTGTTTTTGAAAAAGATCATCTGGAGGTTGGACGCCATTGGCATCATCTGGAAATCGAACCAGTGTTCATGCACGTCTGATGACTTCCAGCGATTCTCCATTCCGGCGATGCCGATAGTTCCGATGAGGGGCAGGAGACCCACATCGTGACCGAACCTCAAATCCGCCGCTCTGTCGCTGCCGGGTTTGAGCGCGGCGTCGGCTTTCGTGACAAAGTCCTCGATGAGCGGCTTAGCGATTGAGGAGACATATTCACCCTCCTCCTTTGATATTCCGAAACTGTAGTAGAGTTTGTCGTTTCTTGAGATCCAGAGCCCGACAAGCTCGTCATTCGTGAAGTGGCTGAATATGTCGGGGCGGGATTGGGTGTTGGGACTGATCCCGCCAGCAAGGAACACGTCGTCCATGAATTCTTTGGGTTTCCCGATAAGTTCCGTCGCCTTGGCGGTGTCATTGAAGATCGCTGAGAAGAACCTTTCGTAGGAGACCAAACTGTCCAGCAGGTGACGCCTCAGGACGTTCGAGCCTTTGAGCACGTCCTTGGTGTTGAGATCCATACTGATGTAATCCAGGTACTTAGGCCCAGTGACATAGTGGAACTTCAGGCTGCCAGTCTCCTCTTGAAGCGAGGCTGTGAAATTGGCCATGCTGACCAGACATCTTGGCCAGTAGCTCGAGACGCATTCTACTTCATGACGCTTTCCCTTGAACACCTCAGGATAGTTCGCCTGCATCCTGGCCGCGATTCCCCGGTGCTCGGCCGCGCCTCTTTCCGTCAGCATTCCGAACATCCCCTGGTGCTCCTTGTTGAGGGAATCGATCTGAGCCTTGAGTTCTTTGCCTTCCTCGGTAAGCAATCCGGCTTTCTCCGCCGCCGAGAGATTATCCACGGCTCCCTTGAAAAGTCCCGAACTGGTGTGGTAGCGTGACCCGTGCCTGCCGTAGTGGCTGATGTAGAATGGCTTGTAGCCTTTTGGGGCTTTTGTGAGCTCCGAAGAGGCATATTCATAATAATGATAGACCCCGCCGGCCCTTTCCGGATTGCCGTCAATCAGGTTTTTGTACGACTGGGCTGTCGCCGGGAAATAGAATGAGCTTACTATCAATGATATGGATGCCACCTTGGCGGCGCTTTTCAGAAATGTTCCCATTTTTTTTACCGTTTTTTGCTGTCGGCAAAGATAGAAAATCGCCCTTGAATTATCAAGGAAGGACGATTTTTAACTTAGCCGTTGAATATTTCAATCCACGGTTACCGGATCCTACCTTTGCATCGTAACTAAAACCAACTGAACAATGAAATGGTTCTTCAAAATGATGCTGCCGGCTCTGGTGCTGGTGTCCTGCAGCAAAGAGGGTGGATCTCCGGTGGAGATTGATCCTGTCAGCACAAAGGAAACGACTGAGGTAGTGGCTCATGAAATGATTGAGCTGGGAGAGGAGTTGTCTAATCCTTATTCCGTCGCCAATGTCAAGGAGGCGTTGTCGGCTCTTTATCCGACGAGGGCGACCGCTGATGTCCCCGTCTCGGACTACTATGTAAGATTCCTCCCGGAGTCTGAGGAGGAATTCAATCAGATCGCCGGCATGGGTGTGGAGCTTCTGGACTATCCTATGGACCGTGAGGTTCTTAAGGATGGAGACTACTATCACGACCCTTCGCTTCCGGATGGGGCCATCACATGGCAGTATGCCGTGGTTCCTTCGGATTTTGTTTTTCCTCAAGGAATCCGTTACGAGGTCTTGGACGAGTGCTTCATCCCCGACGAGGAAGATGAGACAAGAAGTCCCGGAGACTTCGACTGGGCCGCCGTGGAAAGGATGGCTTTCGAAATCACAGGCAACGGTGACATGCTGGAACCTCAGACAAGGGCCAGGAGGAAGCCTTCCGGAACCATCAAGATTGTCGATGACAAGCTAAAGAACGGAAAGTCGGTCGGTGTGGCCGGGGTCAAGATGGTCGCCAACGTTTTTGTGAAGATCGCCACCACCTACACCGATGAGAACGGGGACTATCAGTTCTCCAAGAAGTTTTCCGCAAAGCCTCGTTACCGGATCTGCTTCAAGAACAAGGTCGGCTTCTCCATCGGTCTGAACCTGATTCTGGTTCCGGCTTCCATCTCAACGTTGGGCAAGTCTTCGTCCTCGGGAATTGATCGCGTCATCGACAAGGATTCCGATGCGACATTGTTCCGTCGTTGTGTCGTCAACAACGCTGCCTACGATTACTACAAGAAGTGCCAGACGTCAGGAGTGGCGATGCCGCCGAAAAACATAAGGTTCTGGATTCTGAACATCCTGAAACCTTCGAGCACCTTGATGATGCATCACGGCGCGCTTCTGGACTACAAGCTTGTAAGCAAGTATCTTGGAAAATACACGTCGCTCGTGAGACTGTTCGCCCCTGACATCACGATCGGTTCCAAAGAAAAGAACGGTAACTACTCCGAACTATACACGACGACCATTCACGAGATGTCTCATGCGTCGCATTACAAGAATGTCGGCAATGATTATTGGAGGAACTATGCGATGTACATCCTGACTTCGTTCATCAACACCGGGGAAGCCTATGGCACAGGAAATGGAGAGAACGCCGGCTATTGCGAAGTCGGTGAGATGTGGGCCTACTACATGGAGAATGCCTTGTACAAGGATCGCTATGGGAAGAATCTCAACTCTGGTCTGAGTTATTGGTTCAAACCTCAGATTTTCGCGGAACTTGAGGCCGGAGGAATAAGACGCTCGGAAATCTGTGCGTGTCTTGGCTACTACACGAATGACATGAAGTCCCTTAAGGCGGCGCTGTTGGAGAATTGTGCCGGCAAGACGGCCTTGATCAACAAGGTTTTCAAAAAGTACGGCAAGTAGTTTTCTTAAGCCCGCGTTTGATTTTGTTTGCAAATTCGTAAATAATCCGTATCTTTGCAATCCACTTCAAGCGCGGGTGGCGAAATGGTAGACGCGCTAGTTTCAGGAGCTAGTGTCAATTGCGACGTGTGAGTTCGACTCTCATCCCGCGCACAGGAACGAGGACGGCCGATAGGTTGTCCTCGTTCGCTTTTTCCACTCATTGCTCCGGTAAGTCTGTACGGCAACTATGAGGGCAAGTCCAAAAACCTGTGTTAAAGAAAGGGCTCTGCCTTGTTAACTGAATTTTGTTATTTCGCACCAAAGTCAAAGTCAACACTGTCGGCCAAAGAAGTTGTTTGCTGACGGCTTGCCACCGGTTGGTTCAACAGTTTGTCAAGCGAAAGCCTTGTTGGCCGGACAGAATGCAGAAATCATGCGTTCAGTCTGGTCGGAGCGCAATCTAACGGACGAACAGCGTGAGGGATTATAGACGATGAGAATCTTACAAACGGCTTTCAGTCGCAAGTCGAATCTGTGCCGGTGGAATCCGGACCGGGCTGAAAAACTCAAGGGCAAAGGTACGGGATTTTCATGGGAATGATCCTTTCAGGCGCTTCGGATAGGCTTTGACGTGAAGGCGTTCTGTAAATCCATCCGCACCGACATCAGCACGAGGCGACAGCAATAAGGACCCGCCTCCGCTTGCACCCTTACGTGAGACCGCAAGGCGCAACATAAATGACAGCCGAAAATAAGCCTCGGAATCAGCGTGTACCCTGACGTGGGGCCGCAAGACATCTGGATACGGGTTCACATTCTAGTGCCGGAGTGATTGGACGACATTCTTTGACTATAATGTCGTTCAAAACCGACAAATGGAGGGGTTCGACGGCACTTCGTGGAAATATTGTCGTTCTGACTCTCAACTTTTAGTCTGTTCCTTGACCGGAGGTCGATGATGCGGCTCATAACCAAGGAATGCGTGATTTGTAAATCATTGTTAATAAATAGTTTAAGCATTAGTCTTCGGCGGTTTAATACTCAAGGCGAAGTACTAACTATATGATAATTAATGCATTTCCTACCACTCATTGACACTAAGCGTGTTGCGTTTGGACATAGAGAGAGGGGTATATTAATTCTTATGAAAAAGAATCAGACAATGATTCACCTTGCGTTGGCCCCGTTGTTTGGAGGGCATGGCGGCCCTTTACCCGGACAGGGCGCGCGAAGCGCGTAGGCCGCCATGCCCTCCAAACAACGGGGCTCCAGACCGAAGATAGCCCTGTTGCAGCCTCCAGCAACGCTATGCTTTGTAAGAAAACTATAAGGGCTCAACTCAGGGGAGTTTCAGATATTAAGTATTTCCTGTACAGGCTATTTAAGATATATGCCTAAACACATACTTTTGGACTTGATCCAGCAACTATCATTTCGGACCAAGTCCTCCATTATTTCTCTGACTTGTCGCAAAGTGGCGGGCTGGGCTCTATTGCTTGAAAGGCTGAAAGGCCATTTGTCCATGCGGGCTGTTCGCAATTGTTTGATAAGTAGCCGCTTGCTTGCAGGTGTTGTCCATGCACCGCCGCACGTTGGAATCCGAGCCGGATCCGCTAATTTTGCATAAACTAAATTATCAAGTAATATGAAAGATTTGATCGCTTGCTGTGGGTTGGACTGCGGGAATTGCGATGCCCGCAAAGCCACTTTGAACAATGATGACGCGCTGAGGGGAAAGACAGCCAAACTATGGGCCGAGGCGAATAACGCCCCGATCAAGCCCGAACATATCAATTGTATGGGATGCCGTACCGAGGGTGTGAAGTTCCTCTATTGCAGTGAACTCTGTCCGATCCGTAAATGTGTGCGGGAAAAAGGTTTTGGCACTTGCGCGGAGTGTGAGCTGATCGACACCTGTGAAGTGGTCGGAGAAGTCTTCAGAAACGCCCCTGGCGCCCGTGATAATCTGCGGAATTTTTGAATATGCCTAAAAAAGCATTACATTTGTGAATATGAGTGCGGCGGCATGCGGCTGTCCGCGAAAATTGAATTGTAGTGTATTTAAAGGCGATATTAAGAATATTATCTGTCTCCGCCGGTGTGGCGCTGATTGGTTGCGGTGGTTTTGACCCCGTTGATCCTAAGGTCATTCCGTCTTCGGTTGATGTGGTTCTCGCTGTCGGTGACGCTCCCGGGACCAGAACGGAATACGATGTGGAGGCCCGGCGCTTTGTCTGGAATGACGGTGATAAGCTGGCTGTCTGGGCTAAATCTTCTGATGGGGTGCTTGCACTTGACAATCAACCGTTTCGTCTTCTTGCATCCGGCACCGGACACCAATCGGACGGTGAGCCTGGAACTGACAATTCATCCGCTTATTTCACAAGCACTCTGCCTTCGCCGATGGCTGAGGGAACATATTCATACTACATGACTTACCCTTTGCCGGAATCGGTGGGTGGCACGACGGCCACATTCACGGTTCCCGCCGTGCAGGATGGCTTGGCTTCGGGAGGGGTTGATGTGCTTGTGTCCGGGCCTGTCTCCGGGCCGGCCCTTTCGGCTGTCAAGGAGGGAATTCCAGTGGATGAAGACAACCTCTTGAATGTCAGGATGAAGCATCTTCTGCATTTTCTTAGGTTCTACATCCCTGAAGGAAATAATGTGTTGGGCGAGCCGGTGAAGAGGATTGAGTTCACTATGCCGCAGGCTGTGGCCGGCAAGGTCACGGTGGATGTCACGGACGCATCCACGGCCAGTCTTGGCGAGGGAGTGAACGGGATGACATTGGAACTTAGGGAACCGATTGACGAGTCTGCGGATGGGATGGATGTGGCGGTCGCCGGGATATTCCCTCCGCTGGCTGCTTACTCGGCGGGCGAAAAGATGGCAGTGTCGATATATTCAGAGAATAAATGGGCTTCGTTGGCTCCGATGTCATTGAATGGCAGGACTTTCGAGGCTGGACATATTACACCTGTACCGTTGAGACCGACTGAAGCTAGACAGCTCTACAAGCTGAAATTTACGTTGGCCTCCAATAATCTTGGAGAGGATCCGTATAATATTAAGCTTTCTCTTCCCGAGGGGGTGAATTGGCCGGGAAGTGCGTCCAATGTTCTTGCATTTGACGGGACACACGGTGGGCTGATAAAGGTAGGTGACGTCTTTGTCGTGGAGACAAAGGAGGAGCCGGAGTTCAGGGCGTTGTCATCACAGACGCTGACAGTAAGTTATGAATCGGAGAGCGCTTTGGTGACGGAAAGCCTTACGCTGGGGGATCTGACTGCAATCTCAAATGTCTCTTACTCTTTGAACTGCCCTTATCTGTTCTTTGAGGATTTCAGAGGGGTGGAGGAGTTCAGTTCTAATGATATTTATAAGACTTCAAGCGCTGGTAGTTTTGCCCCTGTCCAGTTTTTGGATGGTTGGAGTGCGGCAAGGGCTGGGGCAAAGGCTGGAGAATCTATCAGAATAGCCTGCCGTAGGGAAACCTCGGCGAATTATCCAGCCAGGGCGGATTCTCCATCCTTAGATGGATTAAAGTATGGCTGTCAAGTTGATTTGGAAGTCATCTTTGATTATTCAATGGACAGAAAGAACGGAGGAATCGGACCTAAGGATGTTTCCCAAACCATGTATTTTGGTTATATAAACACGTCTGATAACCTGCCTAGTGGCTTGGCTATTGATAAAGTGCCGGGCACGTACCCTGAAAGTTACACCTCAGATGAGACAGGTGGCTCATATACAAACATCAACAACAAATATGCGGCTACATTGAAAGGGGTAATGAATGAAGAAAAGACTCCTTTAAGGTTGAGCTGGAGGACTATGCCGGAAAACAAGGCCGGATTGAATAACAACACCTGCTGGCTCTACATAGACAACATAAAAGTGAAAATCAAGAAATAATTATTTATATGAGGATTAACGTAATGGCTGGGGTTTTGGCGTTGGCACTCGTGTCGGCGGCGTGCTCCAAGCAACAGAACGAACCGGGCGCCACGCTTTCGTTCTCTGTCGACACTGACGTTCAGGTGACAGAAATGACGAGGAGCAGCGTGTCCGACTACACCACGCTTCCCGAGGCGGGGAAGTTCACGATCGTGGTGTCGGGAAGCGATGGAAGTGAAGTGTACAACGGCCTGCTTGAGGCTTACAGCGCATCAACGGCTCTGAAGGCCGGAAACTACATAGTCAAGGCAAGCTATGGCTCGGCCACTGACGAAGGGTTTGACAAACCGTACTTCGCCGGAGAGAAGACATTCTCGATCACCGGGGGAGGCAACACCAATGTGTCTATTCCTGTCGCGCTGGCCAACTCGATGATCCGGATGGAATATTCCGACAATTTCAAGGCCTACTACAAGGATTACTCCTTCACGGTGAAGACCGGAGGCGGCACCGGGATCCCTTTCTCAAAAGGAGTGGACAAGGCCGCGTTCGTGGACGCCTACACAATCTCGATCTCCGGAACTCTCACGAATCAAGGAGACAAGAAACAGGAATTTACAAAGTCGTACGACTCGAGCCTTTCTCCGAAGACATGCTACACCGTCAAGTTCGATGTGCCGAATGTCGGAACAGGTGCGGTGACAATCAAGTTTGACGACACGGTCGAAGATGTGACCCTTGCGGATGTTGATCTTAACAATTAATCAGGATGAGAAAAGCAGTTTACATATTCCTTGCCGCCGCCTTGGTCTTGGCGGTGTCATGCAAAAAAGACGTGTTCAATTATGGAGGTGAGAAAGACAACACGGGAGTGCTTTCTTTCGCCGGGCTGACCCTTGAGGTGTCCGAAGATGTCAACAAGGTCACCACAAAGGCTGATGCGGCCGGTGATGAGTACACCATCTCTCTCTACGATGGATCAGACAAGCTTATTTTGAAGAAAACCTACGGAGAGGTGCGTGGTGAGGGTGAAATCACTCTTCCTGCCGGAACATACAGGCTCGATGCCCGTTCCAGCGACGCTGCTGTGCCTCAGGCGAAATTCAATTCTCCTGTTTACGGGACTTCGAGGGAGGTGGTCATAAAAGCGGGGGAGAAGACCACATTGGAGCCATTGACATGCACGCTTCTTCAGGCTGTGGTTACCGTCGGGTATAATGACGCGTTCCTGAAGTCTGTGACGGGGGACGGCGTGGCTACGGTTGAGCTGACGGCCGGCTATCCGTTGGAGTACAATCTGACATATTCAAACGGAACGGCTAACTACGACCGCAGGTTGGGGTATTTCGCGGTGAACGGAGACAATTCGACATTGGCGCTTACGTTCGAAGGTTCCGTGGACGGAAAGACGCAGAAGATGAAGACAACCATTTCTGGGGTCAAGGCTCGGAACTGGCACATCATCACAATCATGAAGAAGGTGGATGAGAGCGGCGACGCATCTTTCGCGGTTGAGATTGACGGGCTTGTCGAGGATCTTGAACTGGACAACGATGTGAAGGCGGAAGAGAAGGGGGACGGCTACGATCCTAACACCCCGACCGGTGACGGAGGCATCGAACTTGTCAGCACAAGTGACTGCGACATCACGAAGAAGGTGACCGTGCCGGCGACGGGATCGTTCCCGCTTACAATGAAGGCGATAATCCCTAACGGAGCCCGCAGATTCACTGTGGACATCTCTTCGACCAACGAAAACTTTATGGGTGCCGTGGGTGAAGTCGGAGGGTCTACCCTTGATCTGATCAACCCTTCGGAGGCAGCCTTGGGAATATTCACAATCGTTCCTTTCCCTCACGGTTCGGAGCTTTCCGGCAAGACGGAGATTGATTTTGACCTTTCCGGTGCACAGACGCCTCTGCTCGCGTTCAAGGGAGAACACACATTCACGATGAACGTGGTTGACAACAAGGGCTGCCGCAAGAGCATTCCTATCATTCTCGTGGTGATTTAACATGATGGAGGAATGAATATGAACATGAAAAGAAACATCCCGATCATACTTGCTTCCGCCATCGCGTTTGCCACATTGTCATCCTGTGCGTCGGACAGTACATCTCCGCTTTCAGGAGAGGGGTCGTTCTCGCTTAAGGTTAAGGTGGAACAGGCAGAGACGAGGGCCGCGATGAGTCAGGACGAACTTCTGTCCACAGCCAAGGTCAGCATCTACAAAGGCGATTTTTCCGGCAAGGTGCGTGAATATGTATATTCACAGATTCCGGCCTCCATCATGCTGCCGGCCGATGACTATCGGGTTGATGTTGTGGCAGGCGAGCTCGTGAAGGCCACCCCTGCCGTGGCGTCCTGGGAGCGGAAAAGCTACAAGGGCTCCTCGGACGTGACGATCGCCGCCGGCGCGTCCAGCGACGTCTCCGTCACGGCGAAGGTCTGCAATGTGGTCTCGAACATCACTTTCGACCAGACTGTGTCAGACATGTTCGAGGAAGGGTTCACCTGCTCGGTCGCCCTGAGTGCTGACGGAGCTGACGGACAGCTTGTCTATGATGCCGCCAACAAGGGAAAGGACGGATTTTTCATTGTCACAGGCTTTGAGCCGTCCCTTTTCTGGACATTCTCCGGAAATCTGAAGAAGGATGGCTCCACTATCACGAAATCCGGTGAGATCAAATCCGTTGAGGAAGGAAAGAGGTATAAGCTGAATCTGAAATACATTGAGAAGGACGGCCGGCTTTCGTTCGAGATTCTGGTGGATGAGTCCACAAATGACATTTACAACAACATCATCTTCGAGGCGACGTCCACAGGCATCGCCCAGTCATCCCGCTTCGAGGTCTGGGCAGGACATTTCACGGCCCACGCGGACGTGGATGAGAGCCAGTACGACAAGGACAAGGTCTTCTTTGAGGTCCGGGAGAAAGGTACTGAAAAGTGGAGTGGCGTGAAAGCCGCGCGTGAATCCGAAGGTTCGTACAGCGCTGAGATCTCTGGTCTTGCGCCTTCGACCACATACGAGTACCGTCTTGCGCTGACGGATTCGGGCTCTGGAGAGACTGAATATCTTCCGGCTTCGTCGGACATCACGACGGAGGATGCTCCGGCCATGCCTAACGCGGGCTTCGAGACGACATCCAATGACGAGAGTTCCAAGTACAAGTCATTCTATGATCCTGCATCTTCCGATCCTTCGCTTCAGAAGCCATGGTGGGGCAATGGCAACGCTGGCTCTGCCATAGGCAACGGAGTGATCTGCTATCCGGATGCTTCGGAGTATAAGGAAGGCCGCCAGTCCGCTTGTCTGCATTCACAGAATGTGATCATCAAATTCGCTGCGGGGAATTTGTTCAGCGGTCATTTCGGCACGACTATAGGAATGTCTGGTGGTACTGTGTTCTTTGGGCGGCCTTTCACCGCAAGACCTACGGCGCTTCGTCTTTGGATGAAATATTCAGGTGGTGTCATAAATTATGATTCCGCCAATGTCCCGGATGCCGGAAAGAAAGGCAATTACGACAAGGCCTCGATCAGGATCGCCCTTGGGACGTGGGACTACAGGAAATATGGCGGAGACGCCGACAGTCCTGTCTTGATCAACACCACAGATGAGAGTACATTCGTGGATTTCAGCACCGACGGCTCGACAATCGCTTTCGGCGAGAGGATCGTACCTTCGGACGATTCAAATCCGGCAAAGGATTGGACACAGGTGACTATCCCGATTGACTACAGGAACAAGGCCGCCTATCCGACCCACATAATAATCAGCTGTGCCTCCAGCATGTACGGAGACTACTTCGCCGGTTACGCCGGCAGCAAACTGTGGGTTGACGGAATGGAACTTATCTACGAATGATCATGAGACGCGGATTCCAATTTATAACAACCTTGCTTCTGCTCCTGGGCCCGCTTGTGGCCGAGGGGCAGAAATTGGACAGGGGCATAGACCTGTCCTCCCAGCCTTGCTTCATCAGGAAGGGCACATGGATGATCGGCGGAGGCGCCAGTTACATGCTGCACAACAACAACGATTCCCGTCTGCTTGTCGTGAACGGCATCAACTCGACCGGCTACACGCTTTCAGTCAGCCCGGCCTTCTGCTACATGGTCAAGGACAACATGGGAGTCGGCGTCAGGGCCGGCTACAAGAGGAATATGTTCAAGTTGGATTCCGCTCAGATGAATTTCGAGGACATAGACCTGTCGCTGTCGGACTACCACAAGATCAGCCATGCCTTTGAGATCCAGGGAATAGGACGCTACTATATTCCTGTTGGACAACTCAAGAGACTGGGACTTTTCAACGAACTTCAGCTGTCATATTCCTACGGCCAGGGAAAGGTGCTGGACGGCCACGACAACAAGGTGAACGCTACCTACGAGACATCCAACTCGCTTGGAATCAATGTTTGCCCTGGCTTCATGGCATTTGTCACGAACAGGCTTGCGATAGATGTCAGCGTGAACATGCTCGGGCTGCATTTCGACTGGACGGACCAGAGCCACAACCGTGTGGCGGAGGGAGACCGCAGTGTCACATTCATCAACTTCAAGGTCAACCTGCTGGCCGTTGGTTTCAGCCTTTATTATTATCTGTAGCCTATGAGAAGGATAGCATTGACATTATTGTTGGCTCTTTCCAGCCTGTGTCTTGGTGCTGAAGATAAGGGTGGTGGCTCTCCTGATGTTCAGAGAGGACCAGACCGCCTGTTCATGCCGAAAGGTGATTTCTCGGCAGGAGTCCAGTTCTCTTATGTGGACTTGTTCAGCAATGACAGCGAGTATCTTATGCTGCTTCAGCATCTGGACGCCAGCGGGACGATGATGACTGTCGCTCCTTATCTGGACTACACCTATAGGAACAACAGGACCGTCGGGCTGAGGGCGAAATATTCCACGGCCAAAGGGGCTGTCTCGAACGCCGACCTCTCCATGCTCAGCGATGACCTTTCGTTCTCGCTGAGTGACATCCGGGCGGACTCCCGCTCAATCCAGACAGAGGTGTTCCACCGCGCCTACGCCTCGTTGGACAGGCGCAGCCGTTTCGGGGTGTTCACCGATGTGTCGTTGGGATATTCATACACCCGTACCTCGTTCTCCTACAACGAGGAGAGCCTTGACTCCTATTCGGCCGCGAACAGGGTCAAGATTGCTGTTCATCCGGGACTCATGGTCTTTGTGACAAACAGCATAAGCACTCATGTCTCAATCGGCATCGGGGGAGCGACCTACAACCACATCGACTATTACAAGAACGGAGAGATTGTGGGAACGAGGGATTTCTCCAAGGTTCGCTTCATGCTGGACATACTTGACATTTCATTCGGGCTTAGTTTCCACATTTAGTCATGAAGAACAGATTTTTAGCCGTTTCGCTGGCATTCCTTGCCACCGTGTCCTGCATTAAGAACGATATTCCTTATCCAGATGTGGCCGCCGAGATAGTAGGCCTTCAGGTCGAGGGGGCCAAGTCTGTGGGTATCGACAAGGTGGCCCGCAACGTCTTGATCACACTCGAGGAGACCGCTGACATCCATGGCGTGGACATCACGGAGGTCTCTTTCAATGAGGACGCCGTCACGGCCTCGGCTCCGGTGACCGGAGTTAAGGATCTGTCGTCGCCTTTCCTTGTCACATTGAATCTTTATGAGAGAGATTTTGACTGGACCATCAAGGCGGTGCAGCCGATAGAGCGTTACTTCACGGTTTCCGGCCAGTCCGGGGTCTCCGTGATAGACGCCGACAACAGACGGGTGATATTCAAGATACCTTCCAGTGTGGGGGTGAAGAATCTGAATGTCGTTTCCATGAAGCTTGGCCCGGAGGGGGTGACGGAATATTCCCCGGACGCCGCCTCCATTCATGATTTTACGGCTCTAGTGGTGGTTACGGTGTCTTACAGGGACATTGTCGAGGAGTGGACCATCTATGCCGAGGAGGTGGAGTCTACTGTCTCGATGACAGGGCTTGACGCATGGACAAGGGTGGCATGGCTCAAGGCCGCTGGAATAGAAGGACAGGACAACGGATTCAGAATCAGGAAATCAGGAGAAACTGATTGGACGAACGTGGGTGGTGTCACTTCTGACGGAGGCACTTTCAGCGCGATGGTGGATGGGCTTGAGCCTTTGACTGAATATGAGTGCGTGGCTTTCAGCGGGGATGAGGTCACAGACGTGCGGGCGTTCACCACGGAGGCTGAAGCCCAGCTGCCGAACTCGGGATTCGAGACATTCAGCAACGCCGAGTCCTCCAAGTACTATTCGTTCTTCGATCCCGCGTCTTCGGATCCTGCTCTACAGACAAAATGGTGGGGATGCGGCAACAAGGGTTCGACCACTGTCGGTTCAAGCTTTGCCATCACAAAACCGGATGACACTGAGAAGGTTGAGGGGAAATATTCATTGAAGATGGAGTCGCAGTACGTGATCATCAAGTTTGCGGCGGGCAATGTTTTTTCCGGTGAATATGTAAAGACCATCGGCATGTCAGGTGGAGTGATCAATATGGGGCGTCCGTTCTCCCTGCGTCCTCGTAAGCTGACTGTTTGGCTCAAGTACAAGAGCGGGAAGATCCAGCAGAAGACTCTTGGTGGCTACCCTGATGATGATGTGGTCAAGGTCGGAGACAACGACAGAGGAACCGTCTGGGTGGCTCTCGGCGACTGGAGTCCAAAGGAATATGGCGGCTCGGCTGACAGTCCTGTCGAAGTGAACACCACTAAGAAAGAGACATTCTTTGACTCTAAAGGCCCGAATGTCATCGCCTACGGCAATTTTGTCGCAAACCACGACATGGAGTGGACCAAGGTCGAGATCCCTCTTGAATATGTCTCCACATCCCGTCGTCCTACCCACATCATTGTCTCTTGCGCCGCCAGCATGCTTGGCGATTACTTCACCGGCAGCCCGGACTCAATCCTTTGGGTCGATGACTTTAAACTTGAATATTGATTACGACGGTGCTGAAGCGCCAGCTGACCAAATGGTTGGCAAACATGGAATGCGTGAGATGGTTTCCCGAATCATTAGTCTCAAGTGTTAACTCCGCTAAATTTGACTGCAATTTCAGGACATCCCTTGTCATGGATATGCGGTGGAATTTTTGCGTGTGAAGTCATCCCGCATAGGTATTGTCCACGTCATCTTTGTTTTAGCCTTTGATATTCAAGGGATTACTAATTTTGATTGTCCGCTTGAAGTTGATTGGCAACGGAAATCTCATAGTAACTTTGCACCGTGAAAAAGTGAAACGAAGATGACAAGATTTAGATTACTTGCGATTGCCATTGTGGCGATCCTTTGCGGAATCAACGCTGACGCGGCCAGACAGAACACATCTGAGATCAGGGGCGCGGTGCGTGACAAGAACACCGGAGAGCCGCTTGGTTGGGCGACTGTCGCCCTGATGAAGGCTGACAGCACGTTGGTTTCCGGTACTACTTGTGATGATAAAGGAATATATTCCCTTCAGGCCGCCTCTGGCGAGTACATCCTTAAGGCTTCCCTTATCGGCTATACAGATTTCTGCAAGACCGTGACTGTCGTTGCCGGTCTTAATGAAATTGAACCGTTGAATATGTCGGAAGACACTCAGTTGCTTGCCGGCGCGACCGTCACCGAACGTGTCAAACTTGTCGAGATGAAGATCGACAAACTGGTGATGAACGTCTCACAAAGTGCTTTCGCTCAGGGTAGCAACGCTCTTGAGCTTATCAAGAAGGCTCCGGGCGTGATGATCGACAAGGACGGCAAGGTGACGCTGAACGGCAAGCCTGTCCAGATTTGGATCGACGGACGTCCGTCCTATCTTGACGGCAAAGGGCTCGAGGCTCTGCTTAGATCGACTTCCGGCTCGTCCATCGAGAAGTTTGAGTTGATGGAGCATCCTTCAGCTAAATATGACGCTGAGGGTCAGGGCGGAATAATCAACATCAAGACAAAGCGCAACCTTATGTCCGGCCTGAACGGAGAGATCGGTACTGACGACGGAGGCATGTACTTCGGAAGCACGGACCGTTTCCTCATGCGTGAGAGTCTCAACGGCAACATCAGTTACAGGACGGCGAAGACCAACACGTTTGTCTCGGCTTATCAGGGAATTTATGACATGGACATCGACCTTGACATAGACAACAAGCTGATGCAGAGCGAAACCCCGTTTGAAATCCGTGCCAAGTCGCTCCAACGGGATCGCTTCAGCAACTGGCAGGTGCGTTTCGGCAACGACTGGTTCATCGACAAAAAGAACACTTTGGGCTTCATCGTCAACATCCCTGGCTCCCGTAATGTCCAGAAGTCCGACAGAGGCAACAACGTCACCATCCAGACCCTTGGGGACAAGGAGATAGAAAGGGCTGAGTCCACGACTTGGAACGAGGACAAGAGCCGTCAGACCAACGGAAACCTTAATTTTACCCACATCTTTGACGAGGCGACGAACTCTGAACTCACATTGAATGTGGACTACTATCACAACGCCAACACGACAGCGAACGACCAGAAGACCTTTACCCGTACACTGGCCGCGTCGGAATGGATCCCTTCCACAAGGCTTGTGGACTCTGACAACAAGGTGAACATCTGGTCAGCGAAGGCAGACTATGAGGCTACCGTGTTCAATTTCGCCAGACTGGAGGCCGGCGCGAAGTGGGCGTTGTCCAAAACGGCCAACACGACATCAAGAGCGGAGACCGGGCCGTCCGCCGTCAACACCGGCACGAGGTTCAAATACCGTGAGAACATAGGCGCCGCCTACTTCTCTCTCGCAGCTCAGTTCGGCCCTAAATGGTCTGCCAAGGCTGGATTGAGGGGTGAATATACCAACTCTCTCGGTGATTGGATCACAGCCGGAGACCAAAGCAAGCGAAGCTACTTCGATTTGTTCCCGACAGCTTTCGTCGGATTCAATCCGTCCGCGGCGCTTCGCTTTTCGGTGTCCTACACAAGAAGAATCCAGCGTCCAAGCTATAACACTCTCAATCCGGTTGAGTACTTTGTCGATGCGCACACCTACACGGTCGGAGATCCTGACCTGCGTCCGTCATATTCAGACGAGGCTTCCTTCATGGCTGGTTTCGGACAGCACTTTTCTGTGTCCACTTCCTTCAGCCATTCAAGCGGATTGTTCTCACAGCTTCCTGCTCTCAAAGAGAACGGAGACCAGCTGCTGACATGGGCTAATTTCGGCAGACAGAACATGCTCGCTCTTACGGCCAACATGACGGAACTGCCTCTCGCCAAGTGGCTTGTCTGGACGCTCAGCTGCACTGGACTTTATTCAGACGCCCACACAGCCGGACTGTCTGTGAACGAGACATTCACGCTGTCCTGCTATTCATGTTTCACATTCAACTTCCCGAAGGACTGGAAGGTGCAGTTGGACGGCTACTACCGCTCACCGATGGCGTACGGCTACTTCAAACTGCACGACCTCTATTCTATGAATATAGGCGTGAGGAAGACGATGCTCGACAATCGTCTTACCCTTTCCATCAATCTGGATGACGTCCTGCGAAGCCTGAACACCAATCTGGATTGCCTTGGTTTCGGTTCGGACACGGTGTTGGGTAATGTGAAGAGTTCCTTCATCGGGCAGAAGTATTATTCGCAGATGCTTCACGTCGGCTTGAGCTGGAGGTTCGGAAAAGCGCAGCAGACTCGTTCCCGCAAGGTGGGAAGCATTGATGAGGCATCACGTATAGGAAGCGGAAGTGGACTGGGCGGAAAGTAGAAGCGGCGAAGGAATATATTTTCTGAAATATTCCCGGATTTTTTCTAACTTTGTGTTCAAGCAAAAGCCGATTGGACCAACCGGCGTACAACCAGCCGCTCGTGATGATTATGTTTAGAAAGTATCCTGCGATTATATTCATTGTCTGTGCTTTGATGGCCTTTTCATGCGGCCGCGGAGCAAGACTTCCTGAAGATTTAAGTCGGGCTGAGAGTCTTTTGGACTCCCGGCCTGACAGCGCTTTGACCATACTGGATTCGTCTTCATATTCAGAATCCTCCAGCCGTTATCTTTATGCCTCATACTGCCTTTTACGCACTTGCGCTGAGTATAACGCCTACAAACCTGGAATTGATGAGGACCTGATGAATGTCGGAGTTGATTATTTCCTGAAGTACGGTACCCATGACCGTAAGGCTTTGGCTTACTATCTTCGTGCTGTGGTCAGGCAGGACAACAAGTCTGGAAGTGAGGCGGAATGGGCCAGCGATCTGCTTCTTGCTACCAAGGAGATTAAAGGTTCTGACGATCACATGCTTGCAGCTTTGATCAATTTGCGTTACGCTGTTGTGCTTAATGACCGCAAGTGGTATGACGCGTCTTTGCCTTATCTGGAGAAAGGTCTTGAGGAAGCGGAAAAAGCCGGCTCGCTGCCGTTGCAGGTTACCGCTCTGATCAATCTGTCGCACCGTTCGTTGTTTCTTGGAGACGAGAACAAGGACTATTCGGGGGCCATTGAATATGCTCTCCGAGCGGCTGAGATTTCCAAGGGTGATGATAAGGACTATGCCCGGGCACTTTACAATCTTGGAGCGTGCTATAGCCGTGACGGTCAATTCGATAAAGCTCTTGAATGTGCGTCAGACGCTGTCCGCGCTCAAGAAAAACAGTTTAGAGAAGGGAAACGTAAATCCAGAGTCCGCTATGCTGTCCTTGCTGACGCTTTTCGTAAAATGAACATGCCGGATTCGGCTCTTTTCTACGCGGCTAAAGAGATGGAGGCTCCGGATTTGATGGCAAAGCTTTCCGGATCTCAGCTCAGCTACATAGTGTATCGTGATCTGCTTGATGACAAAGAGAATGCTGTCAAGTATCTGACCATTCATAATGAGATCAAAAGCCAATTGGAAGCGTCTCAGCAAAACGATCAGATCATCGAGGACCGGGTAGAGGCAGAGAAGGCGGACATCCGTTCGTCCAGAAGCCGGATCATCGGCACTGCGGTGGCTGTTGTGCTGTCGTTGTTCGTGGCTTTGTTCGTTATTGTCAAGGTACTCAAGAGGAACATCAGGAATCGTGATGCGGCCATTGAGCGGAAGGACAACGAGATAGGGGAGAGCAGGACCCAGCTCAAGGAAAGCGAGTCGGAGCGCAGCGAGCTTCGTTCTGTCCTGATGTTCAAGGACAAGCTGGTGATGTCGCTCCAGCAGAATCCGCGCTATCTGTCTGATGCGGAGTGGAGCCGGCTTGAGAAGATTCTGGACGATGTCTGCAACCGTTTTACGGAGAGGCTTCGCTCCTCGTTCCCTGGTCTGACCGGTGCTGAGCTTCGCATCGCGGTTCTTCTTCGTTTCGGCTTCACCGGCAAGCAGATGGCCTCGATGATGGGAATATCCCCGACCTCCGTCACGAAAGGCAAGCAGCGTCTCAAGGCCCGTGTCGCCTCCGCCCTCCCTGAAGGCTCCACCATTGATGAATTCATCGCCACGTTCTAGTTCTACAATCAATCGCAAGGGCGAATGACGGAAGTCTGATTTCTGAATTTTACGAAACTCCTTCATGGTCAAATGGCACTGAGATAGCCGAGACAAGGCTCCGCATGAAATAGTCCTTGCTCCAAGTGCAAGTTTTTCATCCGAAAACCAAGCGCAAGTGTTTTCAGGTTACATCGTGCTGAAAGCGTTTCGTAAGGACCTTTCTGAACGAAGGCAACGGAATATTCATTACCTTTTTAATAGTAATTTCATTATATTTGGAAAATGAAGACCACTGATAATGAGTACTTTTCACAACATAGAAGAACTGGCCCGGTGTCTTGACAGAGAGAAGAGACTGCTGAATGAATTATTCGCCAAGCGCAACACCCTTTCTTTCAGATATGATTATGCCTTGGAACTGACCGACTACAAGGCTGAACGGATAAAGTATCTAATTGAGAATGATGTTATCCGTGAAAGTGGGGACTTTCTGGAGATGGAGGACATCTATATACAATTCTTCGAGGAGGTTCTTCAAATCAATGAGGAAATCAATATCTCAAGCGTACAGGACTACATCTCTCACCTTAAGGAAAACATCGGATATTGGATGAGTTCCAGCAGTGAAAAAGACAAATACAAGTATTCCAATGAAGTCAGAAGGGCGCTTAAGAGAATCGCTTTGGCGACAGAGAAGAACGTCATCGATGTAAAAAGGAATATTGACAGAACGTATAAGAGCGAACCTGACTATAAAATCAAAAAGAAGAAACTTGAGAATCTGGATGCCAAACGTAAAGGAATATCCTCGTTGATTGACAGTGCGGAGCGGGTTATTGACGAAGAAAACACTTTCTTTACGGTTGCGATGGACAATCAGATGAGAAGCGTTGTCAATGATGTGCGTCTCCAGATGAAAGACTCTTATCATAACCTGATTGAGATTGAGCGACAGATTATCACTTACCTTAATCTGATTGAATACCAGAATATGCTTCTGGAGAAAGCCCGTCGCCTCAGATACCTTAAGGATCAACTTATTATCGAAGACGCTACAAACATCCGGCAGATAGCATCCGAAATGAATCCTGTGACATTCGAGCCGGAGACGAGGACGTTGAACCGTAGACTATCTCTGGAAGGGATGCAGAACGACGACAGCGTTCAAGAGGTTATATTGAAAGTTGTGAAAGAGAGCGGGAACAGACATCCCTCTCAAGGAAGAATGGCAGGAGACATTCCGGAATCATACCTTACAGATGAGCGCAGAATCAATGATTCCTTTAATCTTAAAGGTATATTCAATGCCTTCACTGCCACTGGACACAATTTGTTCAAGTTCGTTTGGAATTATGAATATCATACACCGGTTTCCAACAACACGAGAATAATGATATTCTGCCAGATCGCTTCCATATTCTCCGACAGTCTCAGTTTCACCAATGAATATGAAAGATCCGGGGATATTGAATATCCGGTCGTTAATGCAAGATAACAGTAAATATGAGATATACCACAGAAATATTCGAGACCCTCTCAAAGGGCAAATTCATTTCAGCCAACAGTCTGGACAAGGCCCAGCAACATTGGTTCGATGATATTGAGGACAATTTCCAGGAATACTATGATTTCTTCATCCAGATTGGATATTCTCTTGAAATGGGAAACGGATATTGTTTTTTCACCAGACCTATTTCCAAGGTGGACCTTGAGACCAAGATAAAGTCATTGATGAAATGGATTGACAACCTTTCATTTCTTAAGTCGTTCAATTCCCTGTTTGGTTCAGGGTTCACATTCACGAAAGCCGACATCCTCGTCCAGTTTTCGTGTAATGTGGAATTGAAGAACCTGATCTCCAAAATGTTTTCAGGAAAGAGCAGCAATGAGGACAAGATTGAAGCTCTTATCAACGACCTTATGCGCGAAGGGTTCATTGAAACCGAGAATGAGATTGAGGGACGATACAAAGTGCTGAACTCATTCGGTTATATTGAAGAAATAGTACAAAAGATTGACATAGCGGAGGATGCTGACAATGAGGAATCTAAGTAAAATTATATTCATAAATAGCGCTAACATTCCGTATTCCGAGACAAGGCTTGACGGCAACGTGCATTTCATAGGGACCCAGGGTGTAGGGAAAAGTACAATCCTGCGTGCTATACTATTCTTTTACAACGCCTCACCTATCCATCTGGGGATTTCGAAGGAGAAAAAGAATTTCGACGCTTTCTATTTTCCGTTTTCCAACTCGTACATAATCTATGAAGTGGAACGGGAAAACGGATCTTATTGCATAATAGTCTATAAATCAATGGGACATATCTGCTACAGGTTCGTTGATGCCCCATACGATAGAACTTGGTTCATCGGCCTTGGCAACAAAGTCTATGAAGACTGGACAGAAATCAGACATCGGATCAGCGAGTCAAGCGGCACCCAACCGTCAAGGAAAGTTGCCACTTTCGAGCTTTTCCGCGACATTATCTATGGCAACAACAGACGGCCGGAGATGGTTGACTTCCGGAAATATGCCATTGTCGAAAGTTCCAAATATCAGAATATTCCACGAACTATCCAGAATGTGTTTCTTAACACCAAACTAGATGCCGATTTCATAAAGGACACAATCATCAAGTCAATGACAGACGAAGACATAAGCATTGACCTTGATTATTTCAGGAATCAGATCCGAGAGTTCGAGAATGAGTACAATGACATTTACCTCTGGCTCAAGAAGGAGACTAATGGCACAAACAGAAAGACAATTCAGGCAGAAGATGTCCTGAGGAAATATAACGCTATCCTATATTCACGGAAGCATATCCGCGAACTTCGTGAAGAATTGAATTATGCGCTCCGGCAATGTCTTGAAAGCAAGCCTGAGACCGAAAAACACATTGAAGACACCTTATCGGAACTGGAACGCGCCGATCGGCTCATTTCCGAAGAGACCGGAAAATACAACAAAGAGTTGGACGCTTTGAAAAAGTCCATTAATATTCTAGGCGACAAGATCAATGAGAGCAGGAAAAGGAAGCGGAAATACGATGATATGCGGATATCCGAAATCATCAGCCGTGTCAAGCAGGAAGAATCTTTGATCTCAGAGAAAGCCAACACTGAAGCCATTCTTAGGGAACTTACATCTGGGAGCAGGGATATTTCGCTGAAATATAAACGTATAGAGGATTCTCTTCGGTCTGCTGCAGCGGAAAATAGAAACATACTAAATGCGGAGCTGTCCGAGGTCAAATCAAACAAAGCCGAAGAAAAAGAGCGAATTATCTCCGAGGGCAGGAAAACAGAAGACAGTATAAGGTCTCTGTCGACGGAAGAGATCAGAGCTTCTGAAGAGTCTGTCTCTGGAATAACTGATCAGTTGAATGCGGAACGGGTGCGCAAAGAGCGTATTGCCAGGACCAAGTATCACGAAAAGGAAATCAGTGAGAAAGAGTCTGAGATAAAAGTGCTTGAGAAGATCATCATAGAATCCGAAGCGGAGAAAAAATCTCTTCATAGGGAAAAGGAATCTATCGCTTGGGAAGGAGATATGTTGCTGAAAGAGTGCGAGATGAAATATAATGCAACTCTCTCGGAACTTTCTGGCAAATCCACAGAGATAAAGAGAGCTATTGATGAAATCAATAGCATACTTGATGGTTACAGAGGCTCATTGTGCGAATGGCTGTCCGAGAATGTTTCCGGTTGGGAGAGGAACATCGGAAAAGTGATAGATGAACGTAATGTCCTATACAATAAATCATTATCCCCAAGAAGAGTTGAGCGTTCCGGAAATATATTCGGGATAACATTGGATCTGTCTGGCATAGAAAAGGAGATTTTAACTCCTGAAATCCTGAAAGGTAGAAAGAACGAGGCGGAACAGAGGAAAGAGGAAATTGACAAAGCGATTGACAAAGCGATAAATGACCGTGAGGCGGAGAAAAATGCTATTGTCGGTAAGGTCAACCGAAAAACAAAGGCTCTGGACGCAAGGATTCAAGAAATAGGTTTGTGTTGCTATGAGAACAATGAAGCCATCAAGAAACAGAATGTTGAGATCAGCGATCTGAACAAGGCTGGGAAAGAAAAGAAGGAAAAAGATCTGTTTGTCATCGAGCATAGAATCGAAGACCTTAACAATGGACTTGAACTTGCAAAGGCATCTCTCGTACAATGCAGAGAGACTCTGAATAAGAAGATCAATACAGCCCATAAGGCAACAGACTCCAAAATTTCCGCCATTGAGGTGGAATTTAAAGAAAAGGAATATGACATCAACAAGAGACTGCGTCTGTTGAATGAAGAACTTGACAACAAACTGGTTCAGAACGACAAAGAGAGGTTGCTTGAGTTGGAGAACGCTGGTGCGGATGTAGCTTCCATGAAACGGTACGAAAGTGCTATCCGTGAGATTGACAATGAACTTTCTTTCATAAAGAGCCATAGGTCTGACGTTTCTGACTATGAAAAAGACAAACGCGAGCTTTTTGACAACGAAGAGGATTTTATCAGAGAGAGGAAAGAAGTCGAAGTTAAGGTAAAGAATCTTGACGAGAGATTCCGGTTACGCAAAGACAGATTGGAGGCGGAAAGGGAACGGCTTTTGGAAAAAATCAATGACGAGAAAGAACGACTGAAAACGATCAATGATAATGTTCTTGAGGCTAACAACTTTCTCGAAGATCCTATGCTCAATCCTCACACGGAACAAACTGACAGGGAAAAACAAGTTTCCGGCAAGTCTTGTCGTGAGATCACAAATGATTTGAGATCCAGAATCATCTCAAGGGAAAATGATATGAAAGCGTTCAAAAGCACCGTCACCGTGTTCAAAGATGGGTTCTCACCCAGGAACCTTTTCAACTTCAAGACAGGAATGGTTACAGATCAAGAGTATATGGACTTTGCGGCAGGTTTGGACTCATTCATATCCAATGATATGCTTCAAGAGTACCAAAAACGCATCAGTGAGCGTTACACAGACATAATCCGACGCATAGCGAAAGAAACCTCCGACCTGACTCAGAACAGAAGTGAGATCAACAAGGTTATTAATGATATAAACGAGGATTTCAGCAAAGATAATTTTGTCGGGGCAATCAAGAACATCTCGTTGAGACAGGTGGCAAGCGAAAACCGCCTTGTCCAACTTTTATTGACAATAAAGGAGTTCAACGAGGAGAACCAATACAATATGGGTGAGATAGACTTGTTTTCCCAGAGAGACCGCACGGAAGTCAACACAAAAGCGGTGGATTATCTTATGCGCTTTATGAAAGCGCTGCAGAATGAGCCTTCGGCCAAAACTCTCGACCTCTCGGATTCTTTCAAGCTTGAATTTAGGATTGTAGAAAACGACAATGACACAGGATGGGTAGAGAAAATATCCAATGTCGGCTCCGATGGAACGGACATCCTTGTAAAGGCTATGATTAATATTATGCTTATCAATGTGTTCAAGGAAAGGGCTTCCCGTAAGTTCGGAGATTTCAGAATCCATTGTATGATGGATGAAATCGGCAAATTGCATCCGAACAATGTCAAAGGAATACTGATGTTCGCAAACAAAAGGAATATTTTGTTGGTGAACAGTTCTCCTACCACTTTCAACGCGGAAGACTACAAATATACGTATCTGCTTGAAAAAGATAAGAATAGCAGAACACATATAATTCCCCTAATTAGCCATTTGGACTGATTATTATGGCAGACAACAGGCTTACATCCTCACAGGCACAAAAACTCAGGGAGATCCTATCCGGAAAGACTTTAGCTTGGACAGTGCTTCCTGAATGGATCACAAGGCCACTATTGGATGGAAATGTCATCTCCATCAGTGCGAACGGGAGTCGTAAGAAGATTCGTGTTCAGAATCCGGAACTATGCGATAAATACATCAGGGACTTGTTCACCTGCGGTGTCCCCATTGACGAATGGATAAAATTGCGTTCAGATGATTTTACAAGACAGGACTTGGTCAATAAGACTGGTAACTCAAAAACATTAAAGGTTGGCACTTTACGGGGTTTTATGGTCAATTGCATCGAACCTGTGGACATCTCCATTGATAAACAAGCAATCACGCTTACCCCATACACCGGAATGTCTATTTTTATCTATCATCCAGAAACCTTCCGCATTCCGGAAGATGTAATTGTCGTGGGAATAGAAAACGTGGAGAATTTCAACAATCTTTCCAAACTGACTTACTTATTCCCAAAGGGAAAGTACCTTTTCGTGTCCAGATACCCACAAAACTCCGCACTCTACAAATGGCTGGAACGAATACCCAACAAATATATTCATTTCGGAGATTTCGATCTGGCCGGCATTAATATTTACCAGACAGAGTTCTATTCCAGATTAGGAGACAGGGCCTTTATGCTTATTCCGGACGACATCGAAGACAGAATAAAGCACGGAAATGAATCGTTATTCAACAAACAATACAATAAGTTCAAATCTTTGAATATATTAGATCATCGTATCAAGCCGCTGTTTGATATGATAATGAGACATCACCGCTGCTATGAGCAAGAAGGATATATTCTGGTCTAAACCATCAATCAGACATATTCAGATTTCAGAGGTGAGCGGCATAGAAAGGGCGTGAACAATTACGGGCATCATTCCTGATAACCAGAATCAAGTTCCTTTTCTATCTCTTCAATCGTTGGAAGTGTTGATTTCCACTTGTCTGCTATCTCTTTAGTAATCGTAGTCTCCCAGGAAGCCACCCCGATAGGTTTATTTATAGACTCCAATGAATATTTCACAATAGTTTCCGATTTACTCTTAACAAGGAGTAAGCCAATAGTAGGCTCATCACTTTGATGTCGGAGAGTATGGTCAACGACTGTCTGGTAAAAAGCAAGTTGCCCCATCATTTCCGGAGCGAATGGTATAGCCTTAAGTTCAATTACGACAAATCGCCTTAATTGCAAATGATAGAATAACATATCTATGTAATAATCCTGTCCTCCCATTTCAAGGTGCACTTGTCGACCAACAAAAGAGAAGCCTTGTCCTAATTCAAGCAAGAATTTGGTTATGTGATTAGTAAGTCCATCTTCTATTTCCTTTTCACGACTATCCCGAGCAGCTCCGGTAAAGTCAAGCAAATAAGGGTCTTTAAACATCTGTCGAATCATATCAGACTGACTGCCGGGAAGTATCTTATCAAAATTTGTGGGCAATTTCCCTTCTCGTTCCAAAGTGAAATTATCCAGATTAAGTTCGAGCACCGCTTTACTCCAACCATTTTTAATGGCCGCCATTGCATAAATAAGCCGCCTGTTGGGTTTATCCGCCTTTTCCATTAAACATATATTATGACGCCAAGGCAATTGTGCAACGTAGCGTTGCACAATTCCTTCATCGGGCCACAACTTGGCAAAACGTTGCATATATTTCAAGTTACGGGGTGAAAAGCCACTCATCTCTGGATATGCAGCCTTTAAATCAGCTGAAAGACGATCAACAATACGAGCACCCCAACCTTTTTGTTCACTTTGGTTCAGAATAATCTTCCCAATGTGATAGTACATCATAGACATCCGTCTATTTGCCTCCCACATTACACGTCTACGCTCATTGGCGACAAGTTCTTTTATCTGTTTAAATAAGTTTCCATACCATTCTGGCAATTCATACCTAACCGGAGGTACAGGAATAAATACTTCGTCCGTATTTGACTTCATCCCTTTCCTATCTATCTCACAACTCATATCATTACAATCAAAATTCGACACCTAACTCCGAAATAGCCTACAATCTATTAAGACTTGCTTAAAATTTCAAAGCGAGTCCGAAGCCATAATTCTGGACACCAACGTTCACTTCAAGATATCTCTCAGCAAACCCATTCGCATAATTGAAACTCCTTACTGATTTCTTTATCATAGACGAACCTATTAACTCCAAAGGGAGTCCTAAAATAACCAAACCAGCACAGATACTATATACAGTACCATCTTCATCAGAACCTCCACCTATACCCGAACTGATAAGCCATCCCAATGCACCACCGACACCTCCTCCTATCATAATGGAGCCTATTGTCTCCAATGTTCGTCCTGATTGATATCTGTCATAGTCCTTTGGTGATAAATATCTGCTCGCATCCACACGAATCCCGTTTATAGAAACGTCTCCGCGCCAGCTATTGTATGTCATCTGTCCACAAAGAAGACTCTCAACCGTGTTACCGCTATTCCACAAAAGCTCTTTCTGGCCATTCTCGTATGTGACGGAATAGACTTCTGATTTTGGTAAGGCATAAATCACATCCATCTGCTTGTCAACATCCAAATAACGGATTTCGGAAACGCCCACTTCCATAACTTTTGCCTTTATGGCTGTCCCATCTTTCTTAGTGATTATATCTTGGGCTACTGATGGAACCATAATAACGAACAATGAAACGAATAACAAAACAAGTCTTTTCATATCACATAAGCATTTATTCAACAGCAACAAATTTAGTAAAATAGATAGTAAAATCAATATGAAACTAAGGTAAATCTCTAACAAATCTCATAGCCCATTGCCATCATTCTTAGAGCGAGAGAACATTTTCACTATCAGTCATGTGCAAAATCTGTCATTTGCATTTTTCCCTGTCGTCAGACATTCTTTCCCTGTCGTTGATCTTGTTGAAATGACCTTATTGTCCACCATCTTTGTAGTTATATTTGTGAAAATCAAATAGTTGCCCTGTATGCTTTGTCCGTGCGAAGCCCATTGCCACAAGCCTTTTTCGCTGTACCTTTGCCGCTGTGATTCAGATGAGAATTAATAATTGATAATGTATGAAAAAGTTAGCGAAACTGTTTTTGGGTCTATCCATCGCCGTCATAGGTGTGCTGTGGATTCTGAACGTCACCGGAGTGATAGGCTTTGACATATTCTTCCGGGGATGGTGGACTCTTCTTATCATCCTGCCTTGCACCGCACATCTGATCGCCCATCCGAACTGGGGCTCTTTCAGTGGGATAGCCCTTGGTGCGGTGCTGTTGCTCCAGGCTCAAGGTTACATTGACTGGTCGGTGTTCTGGAAACTGTGTCTTGCGATCATATTCATAGCTTTCGGCCTAGTCTTGATTTTTTCAAGAGGGGGGTGTCCGGAGTGGTGGAACCGTCATTATGCGAATGGCGAGTTTTCGACAATCTCCCGTGACGGAAAGGATGTCCTGAAGATCACCTCCGCTTTTGGTGAGCAGAATCATCGTGTTGAGGCTGAGGAGTTTGATGGCGCAGACATAGAGGCTTCCTTCGGGTCTGTGCGCTTGGATCTTCGCGATGCCATATTCAATGAAGATGTGGAGATCCGGGTGAAGGCAAGTTTCGCAGGTGTTGGAATATACGTCCCGAAAGACATCAATGTTGAAGTTCGTTCCAATTCCACGTTCGGTGGCGTGAACAACAAGACCGCTGACCGTTTTCGTCAGCAAACCGCCTCTCACACCATCCATCTTATCGCCGAATGCTCCTTCGCCGGGGTAGAGGTGATATAGTTAATATCTCGCATTGATGCTTCGACAAGCTCAGCAACCTTATCTTCGGTGACTGAAATCTCTGGTAGTTGAGTCTGTGGTTTCTGAGCCTGTGGTCTTAGAGCCTGCGGAGCACTGAGTCAGCGGTCGCTGAGCTTGTCGAAGCGATCCGAATAGTATCATTTTAAGCTATATTTGCTTCTGTCTGAGTATATTTACCACCCGACAGCAGCGAATATGGCCGAAAACGTTACCGTCACTTATTCATTTGGCCCGAGGATCTGCGAAGTGTGATCTTTTGTGTTGACTTTCCCGATGGCATCGATGATGATCCCGTCCTCGTCGATCACGTAGGTTGTCCTTAATGTTCCGTAAGATTCCTTCCCGTAAAGTTTCTTGAGTCCCCATGCCTCGTAAGCCTTCAGGATGGCGCAATCCGGATCGCTGACCAGATGGAACGGCAGTGAATATTTCTCTATGAATTTCTGATGCGAGGCTTGAGAGTCCTTGCTGACTCCAAGCACCTGATACCCAAGCGCGATGTATCTGTGGTAGTTGTCACGCAGGTCACAAGCCTCCGCCGTGCATCCCTGTGTGCTGTCCTTAGGGTAGAAGTAAAGCACAAGTTTTTTCCCTTTGAAGTCATTGAGAGTTACCTCGTTGCCGTTCTCGTCCACACCGACGAACTCCGGAGCCTTTGTTCCTATCTTCAACATATTCCTGAATATTTACCTATTTTTCTCGACCTTTCGAAACGTTCTCCGCATAACAAGTTTTGGCAACCACTGCTATTTCAATCCCTCACAGGTCGCCTTGATGACCTCCGCTACCTCCTCCCGGTTGTCAATGTTGACCTGATACATCGACTTGGCCCCCTCGTAAGGAATCGCCTCCGGCATCCTGAACCTCTCGTTGGTCTTGGTCTTCTTGACCAGAACCCGGTTGTCGTAGATTCCTCCGAAATATTTCCCCTGCCAGTAAAGCAGAAACTCTCCCATCATCGGCTTCGTGAATATCCCCTCCAGCAGTCCCATCTGCTCCACCGCGAAATCCCTGTAATCCTTGCTTGTCATGTTGCTTTTGTCTTTATTCCACAGAAACTTTCCAGGAGTCAATCGTGCGGGTTTTGGTGGAGATGTTGATGCCGACCTTGACGAGTTTTCTTCCGGACGCTGAGCTTGTCACTGAACCGGACGCTGAGCCTGTCGAAGCGTCACGACTGGTCGCTTCGGCAGGCTCAGCGACCTTGGCGTTTGATGGGGCTTCATGGGGTTCAGAACCTTCAAACCTGTACGGGATAAGGTATCCTTTTTCGTCAATCTGCTTGAGGGCTTCCTCGGCGGAGCCATCCACCTTGAACTCAAATACATAGATTCTGTCTTTGGTCCAGCATACGGCATCCGCTCGCCCGATGGCGGACTTTACCTCGGCCTGGGTGTAGTAGCCAAGCAGGGAGAAGATCAGATATATGATTGTCTGGAAATGCTTCTTGGACTTGTTCTCCAGATCGTAAGGGATTCCCGCAAGGAAGGACTGCATCCTCTCCAGAGCTCCATCGATGTCGTTGTTTTTCAACGCCCTGTTGAATTGGAGCACGAACGAGGCGCTCATCCCTTCCGAGCCTCTGTAGCTGTTCAGAAGGCCTTTTAGGAATCCTTCCCTGACCTCCCGGTTCGGATAGCCCAAAGTGTAGGATTCGTCTTCGGTGTTGTACCCTTTTATAGTCAAGTAGCCTGTCTGATAGAGAAGCGGCAGGATGCTGTCGGAAAACTCAGGCGAGACATCGAAGTCGCTTCTCGCGATTTCGTTCATCCTGTCCAGAAGGTTTTCGGAAATAGGATTCTCTCTCATGCACTCGATCAGGAACGTTGGAGTGGCCGTGTCAAACCAATAACTGCCGAACATTCTGTCAGATAAGGAATTGAGCAGGCTGAACGGGTTGTAGATATCCTCGGATTTGGCGCAGAAATGATAGCCGTCGTAGTTGCTCTTCAGCTTCTCCAGAGCCGCGTCAAAAGAAATTTCCAACTCATCCGCCATCTCCTGCACGGGAATATTCATTTGTGATTGAAGTTCTTCCTGCGAAATTCCGCAGATCGCTGAATATTTCGGCATCATCGAGATGTTCTTCAGATTGTTCAGCTCACTGAATATGCTGAGCTGCGCGAACTTGGTGATTCCGGTGATGAACACGAACCGGAGATATGGGTCCAGACTTTTGATCGGGCTGTAGAAGTTCCTCATGATCTGGCGCATGGGCGTGAGCCGCTCCTGATTGTTCACCACGTCCAGAAGCGGAGCGTCATATTCATCAATGATTATGACGGCTTTCTCTCCGGTCTGCTTTACTGCCCTGTGGACAAGACCTTCGAATCGTTGGTTGATATTGATATCTTTCTTTCCTCGTCCGTAAACCTGTTCGTAGATGTACAGTTTCTTGTCCAGCTCATCAAGCAGTTCTTCTTCTGAGCAATGTTTCGCCGTGGACATGTCGAAGTGGAGCACCGGATGCTTTGTCCATTCTTTCTTCAGTTCTCCGGCTTTCAGACCGTTGAACAGCTCCGCTTCCCCTGCGAAGTAACTATGGAATGTGGAGGACAGCAACGATTTCCCGAACCGCCGTGGCCTGCTCAAGAACACGTATGAATAATTTGTCGCCAAGTCATGTACAAACCCTGTCTTGTCGATGTAAAGATAACCACCCTCGATAATCTTATCGAACGTTTGCACCCCTATCGGGTACTTAATCTTTTTCTCCTCCATAGCCCTTTGTCAGTTAATATTTGGCGCTGAATCTTGATTCTGCAAGAGAGGTCTTATGCGCATCAATGTCAGCAAGACAAAGATAATGAATATTTTCCATTTCTCACTCAGGGGAATGTTATTGTTTTTCCGCCATTTATCGGGCTCAGAACGAGAACTTGTAGCCGAAGCAGAGGGTGACGGTGGTGGGGTTCTGCCAGGTGAGGGACTTGAGCTTGGTGCCGGACTTGTCGGTGTCGATCTCAAGTTCGTTGTGGTAGTTATACATGGCGCGGAAATCGAGGGCGTGGCGCTTGCTCAGATTCCATTCCAGACCGAGGGCTCCGCGGATGCGGTTGACGTAGGCGTGGGTGTAGCCGAGGAACTCGTAGTCACTCCACGAATCAGTGGCGCTGTTGTAGGTGGCACTGCACTTGGGATCGTTGAAGGTGTTGCGCAGCTCTACAAAGGCGTAAGGCTCCACGGATCTGAATCCTCTGTACTTGACCATCAGGCGTGACTTGAGCTCCAGGTGGTTGAGGGTCTCCTGATAACGATTGATGTCATAAGCCTTGTGGGTGAACTGAAGCCTTTCCCTCAAAGAGAATCGCCAGTCCCCGGCGTCAACCGTGCCGGTCAGATTGCCTGAGAACCTGTGCCGTGGCCGAAACTCTCCGGTAGAGTTGGCATAGTGGCCGATGAACGTGTAGTCGGCTCCTACCTTGAGGAACTTGCTGACTTTGTACGATAATCCTAACTTGAACTGATTTCTTTCCACACCGGAGAATGAATCCTTGGTGCGCAGCTGGTACTCGGCGTTCAGATGGAGACCTTTCGCGATCTTCCAGTCGGCTTCGACGTAGGCGCGGCCATTGACTTCCTGAGCGGAGGCGCTGATGTTTGAATATGCCGGTGCAAGGAGGCAGAGGAGAGTCACGGCAGCGGCTTTCGGGAATATATTCACGATGCTCATAAACTTTGATTTTCAATGAATTGTTTGTTTCTGACGATGGAATCGATAGTCGTGTCGGAGGACGATTCGGTGTTGTAATAGACCTTGATGTAGGCGGAATCCTTAAGGAAATCTATGTTGCCGATAGTTATGTCGACGGGCTTGATTCCGCAGCGCTCCTCGATGTCCTTGAAGAGCTCATCCTTGCGTTCAGGGACGATGAGGTCAATCCGGTCGTAAAGAATGATCTTCGAAGCGGATCTCTTGAGGCTGCGGCTGCTTTCCAACACCCAGATCAGAATGATTGACAGGGAATTGGCAGCGAGAATCAGAATCAGGTCGCCTGTTGCGAGAACGTAGTGAGGTGCGTTGTCCGAGACACCGGTGACAATGTAGAGCGGAGTCAAGCCGTTTACGGCAGCTATGGCGATGATGACGAACAGATAGGTCATCTCACGGATCGGCACTGTCTCTGTCCTGTAGCGGATCACCCCGAAGATCGCGAAAAGTCCGAGGGTCAGGCCGACTCCGACATCTACCCTGCCCATAGCGTAGAGTAGAAGCAGCATCGCTGAGGAGAAGGTCACGAATGTGAACACATAGTCTCTCCTGCGGCTTTTCGGGTAGTAGAGCAGACGGACTATCACCCAGCAGGACAACAGATTGAGAAAGAATCTCAACGCAAGTTCCGTCAGGCTTTGGGCCGTGCTCATCACCGGATCGGAGAGTGACTGGATGCCAATAAGCTCGCTTTCGTCTAAAGCGGCCGGAGCAAAACTGGATTGTAGCATTTTATGTAAAAGTTTTTGTTCAATTTGTCAATATATCTGATTTTCTCTTTGAATCTGCCGGTCCGCACACTTGAGTCCGTGAGCGAAACCCCGATGCAGTACTTGCTGATTCTGAAAGGCTTGACGCGATGCCTCAGAAGAATGTCCTTCATTTCACTGTGCGTTCTGCCATCCTGTTTGAGCTCGATGATGACAGACGCTCCCAAATCGGCTGTGGCTCCGGTTCTGAGATTTCTGAAAGCCACCGAAGTGTCAATCGTGAGACGTTCCGTCAAGCCTTTGTTTACCAGTGTGATACGTTTAAAGAATGTCTCGACTTCAGGAGAAACTTCATCACCGGAATAGTCCGAATGAGAGGACAGCCAGAGGCAGTCTTCAGGGTCGTTCCGGAAATCCTGAAAATCAGCCAATGGGATTTCCATGCGCTTCTTGCGGGTTCTTGAATGGTTGTTTTTCTTCTTGACCTCAAGAAAACAAAGACCGGAACCAAGATAGACACGAGTACGTATTTTCTGCCTGACGAGTTTTCCTCTTCGGTGCTCCGCGAACATCTGAAGATTAGAAGTGTCGAAATAGATGCTGTCGTAGGCGTGAACCCGTTCCCCTTCGGATTCAAAGATCATGTAGCCTCGGTTAAGCGCATCTTCCAGAATGCTTTTGAGCATCAAGGTGTCAGTGACGAATTTGGTGTCTATCCGGTTCATCAGCCTTATGGAATCCATTCTTTCGAGAGTTATGGGCTCGAACCGGCTTAAAAGACTGTCATCAATCACCGGAGGCCGCATAGGAATATTCATACACCTTGCACCGTTTGAGTTTTCCTTTTGAGTCATAGACATATTCAGTCTTTTTTCGCCCTAACTCGTTGAATTCGAACTTACGGATGTTGTCGAGCCGGTTCGAGGAATCGTAGGTCAGCACCCTCTGAAGTTTCCCGTCGTGGGAATATTCAAATTTCTTGCGCCACTTCTGGCCTTTGCGGTCGTACTCGGCTTCCTCGATTTTCTTGCCGCTCTCGTTGTAGATTGTCAGGTGGTCAAGGACTTTCTGGTTCGAGCCGGCGTCAATGTTCCATTCCTTGACTGTCAGATTGCTTTTGCTTGACTTCTCCTGTGCGGGGAGAGACAGGCTGCAAAGTGACAAAATTATGATTATGAATATCTTCGTTCTCATATTCATTGAATATTATGGTTTACCATCTGCCGCCAGGTCCGCCTCCAGGGTTGCCACCCCCGGGATTACCCCCGGGATTACCCCCTGGGTTACCCCCAGGATTACCCCCGCCGCCGGTTCCGCCTTGCGCCTCCATCGAAGCGGTGAGGGTCGTGCTTCCGGAGGAAGTCTTCAAGGTGTAGCTGTTGCCGCTTACAAGATCCGGGTGAGAGATTACGATTCCGTTGCCGCCTTTGCTTGGTGCGGTGAAGGTGGCCAGCAGGGTATCGCCATCGTAGAGTGAATATTCCGCATTCGCTGTCCAATTTGTCACGTTGAGGACAGGTTGTGTGATGCTTGATCCGGACTCGATGCCGCCGAACGCCAGCAACGTGCCACCGCTGATGTTGAGTTTGTGCCTTTCCTCCGTGTTGGCGTCCAACGCGACCTCTGGAGAGCCGCTTCCGACCGCGAAGATGTAACCGCCTTTGATGAACATGTCTCCATTGGCGTCAAGCCCGTCATTTCCGCTGGAGAACGCATAGACTTGGCCTCCGCTGATCGTCATGTCCGAGCCGGAGTTGATGGCGTCATCGCTTGCCGTGCTGCTGACGTTTCCGGCCGTGATCGTGATCGCTCCTTTCGCCTCGATTCCCTCGTGGGAGGCGCAGGTCACTTCGACATCCGCTCCGTCGAAATAGAGGTCGCCTTCGAATCTGATTCCCTTTGAAGACTTTGACTCTGAGGAACTTGAGCCGCCCCATGGCCCTTGAGAGGATGAACTGCCGTAGTTGGCTCCGCTGGCTATGACTTTCACCGTGCCACCGTTGAAACGCCCGTCCCCATCGCAGGCTATCCCTTTGCAGCCTTTACCGCTGACAGTCACGCTCAGGCTTCCTCCGTCAATGACGAATGACTCATCGGCCTTGATTCCCGCCGCGCCGGTCAGCTCTCCGTCAACTGTTCCCGCCGAGCTGGTCGAGATGATGGTGACCGTGCCGTCCGAGAGAGAGAACTCTCCATCCGTGGAGATTCCTTTCTTCCCTGTCGCAGAGGTGTTTACGTTCAATGTTCCGCCACTGATCGTCACTTTCTCGCTGCCTCTGATTCCGTGGCCACCGGTTGAGGTGACATTGATTGTGACTCCGTCCTGAACGACCACATAGTCATCACTCGTGATTCCGGCCTTTCCGTTGGCGGTGACGGTAAGGCTTCCGTCTCCGCTGAAAATCAATTGCCCTTCGCTGAAGAAAGCCGCTTTCATGTCCTCGTCCGAGATTTGATCAAGATAGTCTCCGGAAGAGTTCGCCGCTCCGTCTGCAAGGAAGTTCTCACCCGTCAAGACGACCGATGTCCGCTTGTGGCTTTGGTTGTTGATCGCGGCTCCGTCAGGGTTCTCGAGATTAAGACCTTTGAGCTCAATGACTTGCTTTGCGGAACTGTACAGTTTGAAAAATCCGTCCGACGCGGTTCCGCTGAGTTCGTAGGTGATGAGGGCCTCGGAGGTGTTGTTCACCGTCACGTCGTTGCCGCTCACTTTCACGATGCCGGACGGGTCGCCGCTGACGGTAGCACCGCTTTCGGAGAACACGATGCTGATGGTTCCGTCTGTCGTGATGACCTCGTCATCGTCCGAAGGTTCGTCGATGGTGTCGATCAGATTCCCACCGCAGGAACCCAAAATCAATAGAAATGCAAGATAAGACCGTTTCATAACACTAAACGTTTTCTGGTTTCAGGCCGAAAGTTATGGCACCAATCGTGCCTTTGTCAGGATTTTTCAGCGAACGGGCGGATTTCTTCAACGAAGCGTCGGGCGGGATTCGGAACAATGTTGTAATTTTGCATCCGGTGTTGCCAAGAAACTGTTTTTTTGATGCAAGAATGAATATATTCAAAGAATATAAATCATTTGCTGCCAAGGCGGCGGTATGGGCGGGGATATTCCTGTTCGAGGCCTTGTTGGCTTGGTGGGAGTCGTCGGGGGAGTCTTCGCTCGGTTTCGGGGCTCATTTTGTGACAAAGTTCTTACTTCCGACATTGCCGTTTCTTGCGCTGTTCACCATTCACGATCTGTTTGTGGCCCCGATACTGATCAGCCGCAAACGGGTTGTTCCGTATATTTTATGTACGGGGGTATTAATGGGGGTATTTTCTGTATATGTCCTTGATTCTGAGGAGTTGCTTGACAGAAGATCTGAGCCGGAGGAGAGGTTCGAGAAGACTCCGCCTCCTCCACCTCACGGCTTTATGGACGACAGGGGCGTTCATCCTGGGGATAGGCGTCCCGAACCTCCGCGCCACGAACACGACAAGAAGCCGATCGGTGCCGGAGTGAGCAAGATCATCATCGCCCTCATGATGCTGGGAGTCAACCTCGGAGCGAAATACCACACGAATTACTCCCTTGAGAAAAAGCGTCTGGAGGAGCTGGAAAAGGAGAATCTGCGGTACAGACTTGAATATCTCCGCTACCAGATCAACCCGCACTTTTTCATGAATACGCTCAATAATATTCATGCGTTGGTGGATGTGTCGCCGGAGAAGGCAAAAGAAAGCATCGTGGAACTATCCCGCCTGATGCGTCACGTCTTGTACGACAGCAACGGCCCGACCGTCGCACTTTCAAAGGAGATCGACTTCCTGCGGCACTATCTGTATCTGATGCGTCTGCGCTACACCGACAGCGTGAGGATTGAATATTCCTTCCCGGAGGATGACGGTGGGGCGCAGGTCCCTCCGCTTCTGATGGCTACGATCGCAGAAAACGCATTCAAGCACGGTGTGAGTTATAAATCTGACAGTTACATACGTTTGTCTGTCGCTTTGGAACCCGACAGAATGATATTCCGCTGCGCCAACAGTTTGAGTGCCGGTCAGGATGAGCGGACTGTCGGTGGGATCGGACTCGATAATATTCAGAAAAGGCTTTCATTGCTTTACGGAGAGGATTTTGTCTTGCACATCGACAAGTCTGCCACTGAGTATGAGGTGCTTATGGTCTTGCCTTCAAAACCGGTTTCAGTATGTTAAGGGTGATTGCAGTGGATGATGAGCCGCTGGCTCTCGGACAACTTGAAAAGTACATATCCAAGGTCCCGTTCCTGTCGCTGACGGCAGCCTGTCACAGCGCTTTCGAGGCCCGTGAGGTCTTGGAGTCCGGTGAGGTGGATGCTATGTTCTTGGACATCAACATGCCGGACCTTTCCGGAATGGATCTTGTCAAGACCTTGAAGCGTCCTCCGCTTGTGGTCTTCACGACCGCCTATTCTGAATATGCCGTCGAGGGCTTCAAGGTGGACGCTGTTGATTATCTGCTGAAACCATTTACCCTCAGCGAGTTCGTCTCATCCGCCGAGAAGCTCCGCACCCGTTTCGAGATGATTCAGGCCGCAGGTACGGCTTTATCCGCCAAACCCGCTTTTCCGACAACGGATTCCAATCTGCTGACTTCCACCGCCTCAACACAATCGGCCTCCGAAGATTTCGTGTTCTTCAAGGCCGACTACAAGATCATAAAGGTTGAGGTTTCCGACATTGTCTATGTCGAGGGCATGAGCGAGTATCTGAAGATCTACCTTGCAAGCGAGCCTATGCCCAAGGTCGTGCTGATGAGTTTCTCCAAGCTCCTTGAAAAACTCCCCGCTACCCGTTTCGTGCGTGTCCACCGCTCCTACGTCATCAACCTCGCCAAAGTCCAGGAAGTCAGTTCCGGCATCATCCTGATGACCGGTGGCAAGACCATCCCGATCGGCGACAGCTACCGCTCGTCTCTTATGAATATGCTGTAGTTGCCATTTGTTTGAGGAAAACGTCACCCTTTCTTTTCCAACATGTCAGAATTGAACTGGGACGGGGTGACTCCAAAATGTTTTTTGAACCGACTGATAAAATATCGGTATGAACTGAATCCAAGTTCATCAGAGATTTCTGACACCAGTTTGTTGCTGTCCAGAAGCATTTGTGCGGCATGACGGAGGCGGATATCTTCGATGAACTCACGTGGAGTGCGTCCGGATATGCTCTTCAGCTTGGTGTTGAGGGCAGTCTTGCTTACGTGCAATTCCTGACACAGCACCGTGACGTTGAGCTTGTCAGAGTACAGATTGCGTTCGACCGCACCGATTGCGGCGTTCAGGAAATAATAATCCTTGCGGTCGTACTGCCTTGGTTGCATGGTCTGAGGTGCGATGGCATATTTTTCCTGCAGAATTTTCCTGTTGTCCAACAAGGTCTTGCATTGCTCGATAAGAGTATCTGTCCTGAACGGTTTCACGATGACGGCATCGACTCCCATCCTTGCACCCTTTATGCTGTCGTATTCTGAGGCATGTGATGTGAGAAGCACATAAGGGATGTGGCAAGTCTCGAAGTTATGTCGGATTTTGGTGCAGAGTTCCAGGCTCTTGTCGAATCCGGCCTTGAGGTCGCAGACAATGATGTCTGGTTGTTCCTTTAAAGAGCATGAAAAAGCCTCTTCGGCGTCGGACGAGACCAGGATGTCATACGAACGACCGAAGATACTTCTCAACATCGCCCTGTTGTCAGGATCATCCACGGCAAGCAAAACTCGAAGACCGGTCCTTTCCGATGGTGCGGCTATGATTGGGGCCTTTTGCGGCTCTTCATGGAGAGCCTGAACTTGTGTGATCTCTTCGTTCTCATTCTCCAAATCCACGTATCCTGAAATGATGGTCTGCATATTCAGCGCATTCGAATAGGAACGCTCGATGTATTTCAGTCCCTGCGGCGAAGATGCCGCATACCGTTGAAAGAACAGTTCTAACTGGCCGAGTATCATGGAAAGCGGTTCCCTAAGGCTTCTGGAGACATCAACAAATAATTGCATTCGCCGCATTCCCTCCGTTTTCTCGAATTTAAGACGTTGCCTGAGCAGCATCCTTGAATATAGCATGGAAAGAAGTATTATCAGAATGGCAAAAGACAGTATGATATAGACAGTCTTTGCAAATGTGGTGGCGTACCAATACGCCTTCAACCGAATCCCGAGCGCTATCTCTCTTGCGGAAGCGATGTCCTCGCCCTCCCAATAGCGGACATGCAGGCGGTATCGCCCTGGGCGCAGGTTCATATACACGATTGGATTGTCCGGAATGAACGATGTCCAGTCATTGTCGGCTCCGTTCAGTTTGTAGCTCCATGATATCGGACGGGTTCCGGAGTAATCGAAGGTGGAAACTTCTACCGACAGATTTGTTTGTCCGGGTCTTAACACAATGTCATTGAGGAAAGGAATCCTTTCTTTTGTCGAGATTGTTTCCCCGTTTATTGAAATCTCCGCAAAGCATGGGCGAGATATTGCGGTGTCGTCCTCGGAAAACGATGACGGGTTAAAGGCGATTATGCCATCCTTGCCTCCGGCGAGAATCCTGCCGTCTGATGTCCGCATGAGGCATCCTTCCCTGAATGAACTGATGCCAAGTCCGTTCGCGGCTTTGAAGATTCTGCTCCGGCTTCCGTCTTCTCTGACAATTGATATCCCCTGACTGGATGTCACTATCAGGCAGGAATCGCCGCAAGGTAATAACTTGTTTACGTAGGTGTCTATAAATCTTGATTTTGGAAACGGGTAAACTTCCCTGTCTGTAGCGCTTATTCTACAAAGTCCCGCTCCTGTGACGGCGACAAACAAATCCCCATTTCCGCCGACTTGAATGTCCGCGCAGCTTCCAGTCGCAGGCAATGGATGGAAACTGTTTGTCTTTATGTCGTAAATATATGTGCCGATGCCGGAAATTGCGATTTGTCTGTCATCTATCTTGCTTATTGAGTAAATTGAACGGGAATAACCAGGAATATGCCGGCTTATGCAATGCTCGGTTGCCGGGTCGAAGATGTATAATCCTCTTGACGTGCCGAGGTACAGTTCGTTATTCAATATGAGTATGGTGCTGACTGTCTCATTGAAAGAGTTTCCGTTAGAGTCTTTAAACAGTATCGTGCTCCATTCTCCGTTTCGAGGATTCCATCTATACATCGCTCCCTGAAAGGATCCTGCCCATATTTCACCTGATGACTTGTCGAACACTGCGGTTTGAAATTTAATTCCCCTCCCATGAGGTATCTCAGACAGTTTTCCTTTGTTGTCTAAGCGGAACATCCCGTGATTGTCAGTGAATATCCACAAGTTTCGGTTGAAATCTTCAGCGATTCCGCGAACCATTTTCAATGAGTTGCTCTCCGGCAATATGTCGAAAGCGGAGAGTGTTTTGTCACGATACCACAGTCCGGAATAGTAGGTGCAGACCCAGGTGTTGCCGTCTCGGTCCTTGAAAATGTCCCAGATCGCTTCTTTGTTCGGTATTCCGGAATGCTCCGGAACGCAAGTCAGATCTCCCGAAGATACACGGAACAGCCCGTCTGCCGCTCCTACAAGGAAGTTGCCGTCCCTGAGTTCACAAATAGAACGGACTTCTTTTTGGGGAAGAGTCCCTTCTATCCAGTGCACAGAAGAATCCCGTCTGATTAGGAAGACTCCGCCATTCACCAATCCTATCCATAGATTGCCGTTGGTGTCGGTAAGGATTTTTGCGACCCCGGCTGAGGCTTTGAAAATTCTTTTGAAGTGTCCATCATATAAATAGACATCTCCTTCCCTGTCTCCCAGAACAAGGGTGCTGTCGTTCCTTTTTGCGATGCACAGGAAGTCTGCCCCGGGAAGGCATCCGACGGTTTCGAGACTGTCGCCGCGTGAGACGAAGAGGCTGTTTTTGTGTGCTACCCAGAGACTGTCTCCAACAGCGAGCATGGAACTTTCGTGCCAGCCTGAAATGGACGATTTGAGGAGTTGAGGTTCTCTGTGTCGGATGTCGAACCTGTGTATTCCAAGGTACGAAACTGAATAGACAAGGTTGCTGCCGTTGCACTCAAGGCTGTGGGCAATGATTGGCTGCAACATCATTCTGGCCTGTATGCCGTCGAATGTGAATACCCCATAACTTGTGTTAAGCCAGATGGCTCCGCTGGAATCCTGGCATGCTGAATAGACAGCTGCGTCACGGAATGCATTCAGATGCGACGGCTGTACAAAATTTGAGGCTCGAAGCGGGATTGCCACTACAGCCGACAGTATAAAGATGACGCAGGTTATATGTTTGATGTTTTGTAAAAATCTCCCTTTCGTTGTCATGTTGTCTTGTCTGTTTGTCGAACGCTTCCGCAAGATATAAATAATTGGTCAATATTATAACAATTTAAGTTCAAAATTAGCATAGGCTAAAATTGCCGTATATCCTAACTTTGGCAAAAAGAACACATTTGTATGAAAAGGCTGCTGTTTGCAACAATCATCATTTTACTTGCCTTTCCGGTTTTCGCACAGGAAAAATTCGGGAAAGGAGCCATCTACCATAATGGCTGGATTGACTTTAATAAGAATGGTGTCAAGGATGTCTATGAAGATCCAACCGCCGACATCAACTCCAGAATAGAAGATTTGCTTTCACAGATGAATCTGGAGGAAAAGACCTGCCAGATGGTAACCCTTTATGGATACCAGAGAGTCTTATATGATGAACTTCCCACTCCCAAGTGGAAGGAGAAACTTTGGAAAGATGGGATCGGTGCGATAGACGAGCATCTGAACGGATTCCGTAACTGGGGACTGCCTCTTACTGACAGCGAATGGCTCTGGCCTGCTTCTAAACACGCAAAGGCTCTCAACATCGTACAGCGTTTCTTTATAGAGGAGACTCGTCTGGGCATTCCGGTGGATTTCACCAACGAGGGAATCCGCGGTGTCGAAGCGTACCGGGCGACAAATTTCCCCACTCAGTTGGGAATTGGACACACTTGGGACAGGGAACTTGTGCACGAGATAGGCAGGATAACAGGCCGTGAGGCAAGGTTGCTTGGATACACCAATGTCTATGCTCCGATTTTGGATGTCGGAAGAGACCAACGATGGGGGCGTTATGAAGAAGTCTATGGAGAGTCACCGTATCTTGTGGCGGAACTCGGAGTGCAAATGACTTCCGGGATGCAGACGAATTACCAAGTGGCTGCCACAGGCAAGCATTTCGTCGCCTATTCCAACAACAAGGGTGCGCGCGAAGGCATGGCGAGGGTGGACCCACAGATGGCACCGCACGAAGTTGAGAACATACACATATATCCTTGGCGTGAAGTTATAGGAAGAGCCGGTCTCCTTGGCGTGATGAGTTCCTACAACGACTACGATGGAATTCCTGTCCAGGGCAGCCAATACTGGCTCACAGAGCGTCTCAGAAATGATTTAGGCTTTCGTGGCTATGTGGTGAGCGACAGCGATGCCGTTGAGTATCTGCATAGCAAGCATCATGTCGCGGCGGATATGAAAGAGTCAGTGCGTCAGGCTGTGGAGGCCGGGTTGAACGTCCGTTGCACTTTCCGTACCCCTGACAGCTATGTGCTGCCGCTGCGCGAACTTGTGACGGAAGGGACGCTTCCTATGTCTGTCATTGACGAGCGTGTCCGCGATATATTGAGGGTGAAATTCCTTATAGGTCTTTTCGACAGCCCTTATCAGACCGACTATGAGGCCGCTGACCGTGAAGTGGATGGCGACATCAATAACGAGGTCGCCCTCCGCGCGTCCCGGGAAAGCATTGTGCTGCTTAAAAATGAGGACGATCTGCTGCCTTTGGACAAGGACATGATACATACCCTTGCGGTTATAGGCCCCAATGCGGACGAAGTGTCTTTCGCCCAGACGCATTACGGACCTCTTGCGACGGAATCGGTGTCTGTACTCAAGGGATTGGAGAACGCTATGGACGGAAAGGCTAAGATCCTTTATGCCAAGGGGTGTGAACTTGTCGATGAGAATTGGCCTGACTCCGAGATACTCCCTGCAGAACCCACGAAGGAAGAGCTCAGGCGGATGGATGAGGCGGTGAGACTTGCCCGTAAGGCAGACGCTGTGATTGCGGTTCTTGGCGGCGGACAGCGCACCTGCGGCGAGAATAAGAGCCGCACAAGTCTGGATCTTCCCGGACATCAGGAACTTCTTTTGAAAAAGCTCTCGGCTACAGGAAAACCTGTGGTGCTGGTGCTCATCAACGGACGGCCACTTTCCATAAATTGGGCGGACGAGCATATCCCTGCGATTCTTGAAGCGTGGTATCCAGGCTCTCATGGAGGAACGGCGGTGGCGGATGTCATATTCGGTGATTACAATCCGGGTGGCAAACTTACGGTGACTTTCCCGAAAACTGTCGGCCAGATTCCGTTCAACTTCCCGTGCAAACCGAATTCGCAGGTTGATGGTGCGAGTGGGGTCGGACCGCAGGGGCGGCAGTCCAGAGTACACGGAGCGCTGTATGATTTCGGCCATGGCCTGAGCTACACAACTTTCGAGTATTCCTCACTGGAACTGTCCTCCAAAACCATTTCTCCAACTGACAGCGTAAGTCTGTCGTTCACCTTGAAGAACACCGGCTCCCGCAAGGGAGATGAAGTCGTCCAGCTTTATGTCCATGACGTGCTGAGCTCCATTACAGTTTATGAGAAGGTGCTGCGAGGGTTTGAACGGGTGAGTCTTGAGCCAGGTGAGTCAAAGAAAATCAGTTTTACCCTTACGCCCAAAGATCTTAGCTTATTGGATGCTGATTTTCGCCGTATAGTGGAGCCGGGCGAGTTCGAGATTATGATTGGTGCGTCTTCCAAAGACATAAGGCTCAGTGAAAGACTGCTTGTGGATGACGGCACAGGCGTCGCAAGGCTCTTGTATCCGGACGATGCCTCATCCGTCAAGACGACCTTCCCCGCAAAGGTCTCTGAGAGCGAAGATGTCACCGCACCTGTTTCGGAAGGAAAGATGATACGTTCACTTGGAATCAATTGGGGGCCGGAGACAGACTGCTCTTTCGAAATCCTGTGGACTAATGGCGGCGGGCAGTTCCTGCCGGTTTACCGGGGGCACATGTCGGCGGATGGCAAAGCGGAGCGGCGGATATATGACTTTGAGCCGGTGGCCGCCAGCGAAATCCGTGTGGCCGTGACCAAAGGCTCCGCGACAATCCTTTCCTTGGAGAGCGATGTCATCAAATTGTGAATATAAAAATTAACAAGCCATGAATAATGTTTTTATAAAATTCATTCTGTTGCCGCTCGGACTTCTTGGCACTCTGAACTGTTCTGGCGAGGGTAGGAAAGTAGAACCGTCAGACCCGTTCGATGACTTGCCTGAAGCCTCGGTGGAACTGTATTCGTATTCAAACCAAATCCGTCCATCGGTGTATTACACGGTGGAGATCGCCGGTGAAAAGGCGACTGTGATCCCGACCTCGGAACATCATGTCTGTACCTTCGGCTGTGACGGTCCTGTCGCTGTCAAGGTGACTTGCAATGCGGACTTCATCAGCACGGCTGAGATACTTCCGAAATCAAAAGACTGGCGCTATGTGGCTTCGCGAGAATCGGTCACTGTCGTGATGTCACCTGGTGACAGGGCCGTGATTGAGATAAACGGTTCGTCCGACTGCGATCTTTTCCTTTTCGCGAATCCGTTGGAGACGGACAAACCTTCGAAGGAAGACCCGAATGTCCTATACTATGCCGCTGGTACCGTCACTGACCTTTCGACACTGACACTGACTTCGGGGCAGACGCTTTATGTCGAAGGTGGCGCTGTCCTCAAAAGTGTGCTGAGGGCGCAGGATGCTCCTGATGTCACGGTGAAAGGTTGCGGAATCATAGATGCCCGTGGCATAGACGCCCGCGGCATTCAATTCCAGAGGACTGATAATCTCAGAATAGAAGACATAACCCTTCTGAACGACATCAATTGGAGCACGTTCATTTCAGAATCGGACAATGTGGAAATTTCTAATTACAAGGTGGTCGCTGTCGAGAATCCTAACAATAAAACCGGCTGCGAGAATGATGCGCTGGACATTCTCGGATGTCAGAATGTGACCGTGAAAGGATGTTTCGGCTATGCTCACGACGATGTGTTCTGTGTCAAGTCGCACAAGTGGAATTATAAAGGTGAAGTCAGGAACGTGCTGTTCGAGGATTGCGTGGCATGGAACTATCTGAGCGGCAATTCGCTTGTCATCGGAGCCGAGACCAACGAGAACATTTCCGCCGTTACATACCGGAATTGCTGCAGCATCCACAGTGGCGGACGTGGAACAGGCAGCACTCTCTCCCGCGGAGGTCTCAGCATACATCATTGCGCCGGCGGACACATGTCTGACATCCTGTTCGAGAATGTCGTTCTGGAGGACTGCCAGGAGTATGGAATCCATCTGGACATCCGCAAGTCTTATGTCAAGGATTTGGGCACAGGGGTGACATATTCACCAGGTACCTGCGACGGAGTGACACTCAAGAACGTGACCTTGCTGAAGAAAGCCCCATGCGGAAATGTTCTGATGGGATATGACAGTGACCACAAGATTACCGGTGTGGTTTTCGACAATGTGGTCCAGGAAGGCGTGAAGTTCACCGACGACAATGTCAAGTCTTTCTTCACCACCTGGTCCAATGTTGAATGCACGGTCCGGTGACGGTGCTCTCATAAGTCGATTCATTAAAACTAATACAATATGAAAACCTTTTGTTTCGGTCTTATGTCCGTGGCGATGATGATGTCAGTGGCATGTTCTTCCTGTTCCGGAAACGGGACGGACGATGTCTCTTCAGAAGAGAGATACACTGACGATGTCGAATACTATAATTTCTCTCCGAGGCTTCCGGAGTCGCAGCTGTATGCCGTGAAAGTCGCCGGGGAGTTCATCAAGGTGTTCCCGACATATGAACCACATCTCGCATGGTTCGGCGTCGATGAGGGTACTGTCAAGGTTGAGGTGTCGCTGCAGAGTGGCAGGGTCGAAAAGGCTGTGGTCCGGCCGTTGGGAAAGGACTACAATTACAGAATTGAAGGTGGGCGACTTTTCATTGATCTTTGTAAATATGACCGAGTGTCTGTGGAAATAAACGATGATCTTGAACAGCCCCTCTTTATATTCGTAAATCCCATAGATAAGGAAAAACCGTCCAAGGACGACCCGTCGGTCAAATTCTTCGAGGCGGGGAAGATTTATGATGCAGGGAATATGGTTCTCAGTCAGGACTGCAAGGAAATTTATCTTGAACCGGGAACTTATGTCAAAGGCAATATCCTCGGAGTGGGCTTGGACGGCGTTAAGGTGCATGGCGGCGGCTTCATTGACGCGACAGGTTATCCCGGCAGATACAACGCCGAATTCTATCAGCCGTTCGGAATAGCGTTCAGCAGATGTGAAAATTCACGTTTCAGTGATTTCACAAACCTGTTTGCCGACGGCGGTTGGTCCTCGCTGTATACCAACTGCCATAATTCCGACATCACCAATGTCAAGACCATTGGGCTGAACAGCGCTAAGGGAGTCAAGACCAACAATGACTCCATGGACATAATCGGCGGGATCAATGTCCATGTGTCCAAATGCTTCATGCGTGGCCATGATGACGTGTATTGCCTTAAATCACAGAAATTCAAACTAAAAGGCGATGATGTCGACGGCATCTGGTACGAGGACTGCATCGGTTGGAACATTGATGCCGGAAACACTTTTGAAATCGGCTACGAGACGCAACTTGACATAAAGAACGTCCATTACAAAGACATCTACGCGATTCATTCCGGCACGGGCACTGACGGGAACGAGATGAGAAGAGCGGCCTTGAGTATTCATAACGGTGCTGCCGGAACAATTTCGAACGTGACTTACGAGAACGCTTACATCGAGGATGCTTTGGAGTTTTCGATATATCTGGCATGCCTTGGACACAACTACAATATCGGATTTGATGAATCGGGTAACAAACTGACATACTCACCCGGAAAGATTCGGGATGTGACCTATACCAACATCAATGTCCTGAATGTTCGTCCTGGCAGGGGAGACTGTGTGATTCAGGGATACGATGGTGAGCATGATGTTTCGAATGTCACTTTCAAAGGGTTCAACCATCTCGGCAGAAAAATCACCTCTTTGGACGATGCCGTGTGGAGAATTAAAACGAACTGTTCGGACATAAACTTCGATTAGAAGGTAGATGTCCAGTGTATGTCTTGTTATGTTTTGAATATAAGATTATAGTATATGAGGATTTTACTTAAGATAACGCTTTTTCTTGCGATTCTGTCGCTTTACGTCCCGGTCCTTGCGCAGGATGTCATAACGGGAACGGTTACTGACATCGACAATGAACCGCTCATAGGCGCGGGAGTGACGTATGCCGGGACCAATGTCGGCGTGATCACCGACATGGACGGCCGCTACAGCATAAAGAAGATCGTTGGCGGAACACTTCAATTTTCCTCAATCGGAATGAAGACCGAGGAAGTGAAAGTCGGCAAGCAGACCGTGATAGACATGAAACTTGGCCGTGACGACCTCGTGCTCAATGATGCGGTGGTCATCGGTTACGGCTCCCTTTCACGTCGTGACCTTACAGGCTCCGTTAGTTCCGTAAAGGCGGATGAGTTGTCAAAGACGGGCAGCCGCAATGTCGTCGGAGCGCTTCAGGGGCAGGTCGCGGGCCTAAGTATCACGGCTCAGTCCGGTGAGCCAGGCTCCGGATTCAACATCAAGATCAGAGGAAATAACTCCATCAATGCCGGGACCACTCCTCTTTTCGTGATTGACGGAATGCAGATGGATCTGTCCTCCGGAGAAATCGCAAGCACATCTACCACCGGTTCAGGTACTTTTGACCCTATGTCATTCATAAATCCTAATGACATCGAGTCCATCGAGGTGCTGAAGGATGCCACCGCGACCGCCATCTACGGAGCGAGGGGAGCTAACGGAGTAATCATCATCACCACGAAAAGCGGTGCGAAAGGAAGTGATAAAACCATAGTGAACTTCAATGCGTCGGTAGGCGTGTCGAATGTGCCGAAGCATATCGATATGCTTGACGCTCAGGAGTATGTCAATTATCGTTTCGCAAGAAAAGACTACGGTTATCTGGATTACGGTGTTGACACTGACGGTGACGGCGTGAGCGACACTCCCAAGGATGCGAGTGTATATTCCTATAACGACTGGCAGAAGATTCTGTACAGGACGGCGGTCACTCAGGACTACAATCTCTCGGTCAACGCCGTGGCAGGCAAAAAGACCCAAATGCTGTTCAGTTTCGGCTATCTCAATCAGGACGGTCTTATTGTGAACAACGACTTCCAACGCTATACCGGACGGATCAAGGTTGACCACAAAATCAGCGAGACGGTAAAGGTCGGAGCTTCCGTCAATTATGGACGGACGATCTCAAATGGTGCGGTGTCCTCCGGTGGAGGTGAACTCGGGAACAGCGGTCTCATCCAGCTTATCTACCTCCGGCGACCAATTGATTTTTACACGGACAGTGATACGGACAATATGGGATCATATTCCTTGCTTGACTGTGTCACGAAGGAAACTTACCGCAGGACAGTATATTCCCGTGTCTCGGGCAATGCCTATGTCGATTGGGAAATCATCAAGGGACTTACCTTCAGGGCACAGGCCTCAGGCAACACCTCCAACTCCAAGGGAATGGAATTCTACTCTGTCAACAGCCTGTGGGGCTTCTCCAAGAACGGTTATGGAAGGATAAGAACTGTCGATACCTACGGATGGAACACCTCGGCGACCCTGACCTACAAGAATACCTGGAGTGACTCCCATAATCTCAATGCCATGCTTGGAGTGGAAATGAGCGCATACAAGAACGAGAATCTTATGATCGGCGCTTATGATTTCACCGATGCCTCAACGGGCGTGTTCAACATCAGCAAGGGAGGTGTTCAGGAAGCTCCGTCGGAAAACGTGTCCATGAGCACGATGATGTCCATGTTCGGCAGGGTGGAGTACAACTATCGTCAACGCTATTACGCTTCATTCAATATGCGTGCGGACGGATCCTCCAAGTTCATGCCTGGCAGCCGTGTCGGCTACTTTCCGTCTGTGGCGCTTGCGTGGAGATTGTCCGAGGAGGAGTTCATGAAGAACGTCACCTGGTTGGATCAGTTCAAGCTCAGGGCCAGCGTCGGAGCGTCCGGAAACGACAGGATTTCCAACTATGCCACCATGGCACTTATGACCACGAACTATTACGCTGTCAACGGTACCGAAATAATGGGAATGGCTCCGTCAAGCTCGGCGAACACGAAACTGAAGTGGGAAACCACATATCAGTATGACCTCGGTCTTGATGTAAGTCTATTCAACAATAGGATCGACTTCGTTGCCGATGCTTATTATAAAGACACGAGGAATATGCTTTACCGCGCGACCTTGCCTGCCCAGACTGGCTTCGTGGAGCAGTGGCAGAATCTCGGCCGTGTCGAGAACAAGGGCTTCGAGTTCAGTCTCAGCACGCACAACATAAACAGACGTGATTTCTCCTGGTCGACAAACGTTACCTTCGATCTGTCACGTAACAAGGTTCTTGACATCGGAGGCATTGACTATACCAGCATCAACATTGCCCACGGTCAGCTTGCGAATGACATCTCCCGCATTATGGTCGGGCAGCCGATCGGCATCGGTTACGGATATGTAGCGGACGGGAACTACCAGCTTGATGAGTTTTGGGCTGTGGACAGGAACGGACGCAAGTTTTCCGCCGACGCCATTGTGACAGAGGTAAACTACGATAACTACAAGTATGAGCTTAAGGATGGCGTCACAAGCATCAATTCCGTGGCCGTGCAGCCAGGTGATCGCAAGTACAGGGATCTTGACGGCGACAATGAGATCACCGCGGCGGACAAGACTGTGATAAGCGATTCAAACCCTGATTTCTCCATGGGATTAGGCAATACGTTCAATATATTCGGCATCGAACTTTCGTTCTTCTTCGAAGGAGTTTTCGGAAGGGATATAATGAACGAGTTCAAACTGCGTTCCGAGTCCGGACGGAGTGGCGGCACACAGTTCAACAATCTGACGAAAGACGCGTGGCATGGGCGGTGGACAGTGGAAAACCCGTCAAACACTTATTCAAGGCTTCTGAACCAGACAAACACATGGGTGTCGTCGTATTATGTCGAGGATGGCTCCTTTGTCCGGCTCAAGAATCTTTCCGTTGGCTATACCTTCGATACACCGAAGCTGCGGAAGGCTAAGATTTCCGCCATAAAACTGAACTTCAACGCTGACAATCTGTTTGTGCTGACCAAATACAGCGGAATGGATCCGGATGTCAGCTCCTCCAATCCTTTGTTCACAGGCTTTGACAGACTTTCCTATCCTAAGGCAAGAACATTCACTCTCGGGGTTTCCATGACTTTTTAACTGTTTCGAAAATGAGAAAGACAATTAAATATTCACTGATTCTGATGTCGGCCGCCTTCTCGGCGATGTCATGTGAACATGCTGGATTTCTGGACCAGTACCCATATTCGCAGACTTCTCCGGAGAACTTCTATACTTCGGAAAAATCCATGAACATGGCTCTCACGTCATGCTATGAGGTGATAAACGGTCACAAGATACCTGGTGCGTCGTATGTGCAGAGAGGTAGTTACGCACAAGGGCTGATTTATGTGATGAATTGCCCTTCGGACGATATGGTCGCCGCGACCTCGTCTTCTGACGAGGGACTTGAGATGACCTGGGGCAACTATAATGAGAGCACACGTTGCGTGCGTGACGCCTGGAAAGTGATGTATGCGGGGATAAACAGGTGCAATACGATACTTCACTATATTCAGAACATCGACATGCCGGAAGAGACACGCGTTCAGTACATTGCCGAGGCGCGTTTCCTTAGGGCGTTCTTCTACTACCATCTCGCATGGAATTTCGGTGGGGTCCCGATTGTGGAAAGCTTCGAATCCGGAGGACAGGAGCCGCGCTCCTCGCTCAAGGACGTCTATGAGTTTATATTCGATGATTTGGACTATGCTTACGCGCATCTTGACGAAACCGGGATTCTTCAGACCTCTTCCGCCAACAAATACACCGCGGCTGCGTATATCGCACGAATCTGCAACTACCTTGCGGCCTGCAAGGCGAACGGTACTGGAGCCGACCTCCTGGACCGTCAGCCGCTCAACGACTTCACCTTTGTGGATGAGGCCGCGATGTGGAAAAAGTCGAAGGAAGCCTGTGCTGACATCATTGAGCATTCCTCCTACAGGCTTATAACTGACTACGCCAATCTGTTCCGGGAGACGACAAAATCACAGCAGTATCAGGAGTGCCTTCTCCTTGCTGAACAACCGCTTTCCGGTTCCGAAGGTTATTGGCCGAACAGTTACTATCTGCCATCTCCTTCTAACAGCTCAGGTTCCCCGACAGTCTATGGCGGTCGCTTTGTTCCGACTCCGCGCGCGTTCTATATGTACAGTCCGAAGGATCCGAGGCGTGACCACAATCTGACCGGACGCATGCAGGACGGAAAGACGGAAGTGAAGGTGGACGGATACACATATTATAACCCGAATCCACCAAAGGCCATGGTGACCATAGCCGGAAAGGACGGGGCAGGTGACGAAAAGAGACAGCATCCTCTCTATGACAGCGACACACAGACGTATCTTCCTGTGTCGGGAGTCCAGATGTGCGCCGGCAAGTTCAGGCTCTGCAATTCGGATGAGCTGCAGCATACCTACCAGCAGCACGCATTGTCCATGCCTCTTATGCGTCTTGCGGATGTCTATCTTATGTATGCCGAGGCTCTCTACTATGCCGACAATGATGAGACGAACGCGAGAATATGGATGAACAAGGTGCTTCAGCGGGCATGTGGTGATGACAATGCCCTTTTTGAAGAACTGAAGGCATACTACCATAAGTCCGATTTCCGTGAGGAACTGCTCGAAAGCCGTGAGCGTGAACTCATATTCGAGTTTTCCCGCAAGTGGGATCTCATCCGCTACAACCGTCTCTTTGACAGCATTGAAAGCCTTGACGAGGAGAAGGTCGTTGAAAAGTGGGCCAATACGGAACTTGACCCGGAAGACCCGGATTATATCGCTCCGAAGAACCTTACTTATCAGACCGGAGGCTATCTCAAACTTGGTATTCCCACGCTGCGTCAGAACATGAGCAAGGCGGATGCCGCCCACAAGATCTGGCTCCCGATTTCCGAGGAACAAAGAGGAGTGAACAAGAACCTGGACCAGAACGCTGGGTGGTAGGCGTGTAATCCATGATAGGAATATTCAATCTGAGAGAATTATCCATATTTCTAAACATTTAACTAATAATGCAATGAAAAAGTTACTGATTTTATCTGTTATCTTTCTTGCGGTGATGGCCTGTGAGAAGGACAAGACACCGAGTTACCCGATTCCGGAGGCCGGCGCCTCTTATGTGATTGAGGGCACCGTCAACACGGAGGGATTCACATGGAAGACCAACTCTGTGGTTGGATTGTATTCCGCACAGTCAGACCTGCGCATCCTCAACAAGGAGTGCAAGATTGTCGGATGGGCTGACACCACTCCGGACATTGACCCGGAGACCGGTGAGAACCTTAACCACTATACTCCGTCGGAATATGAGGGCAAGGCAGTCGCTCTGTTCAACACTCCGGGTCTTGACCTCGTGCAGGGCGAGAACAGGTTCATGATATATTCTCCTTACAATCCGGACCTTGCTTTCGCCAACGGAGTCATCATGGGACTCAGCGTAGGTGACAAACAGACGCAGTCGGCTCCTAATGTGGCTTCCGACTGTTTCGCGGTAGGATATGCCACTGGCATTCCTGGTGTTGACGAGACATTCAAGTTCGAACTTAATCCTGTCACTGCCTTGATTCAAGTTAAGATCACATCCACTGAACTTGCGGCTTATGCACCTTCAAAGGTTACTGTGTTTGATGAGTCCAAAACTCCGATTGCGGGTGACTTTGACATTGACGTGAACACCATGACCATGACACCGATCAGCGGAAGCGAGCTTAGTCAAGTGTCTGTGGAGGTCGTGAATCCTGTGGCTTTGTCATCGGCAAAGGAGCAGAACATCTATCTCAACATTCTTGAGGCCGACTATTCGAACAAGGACATATGGGTTGTTGTCGAACTTGCGGATGAGGCCGGAGGAAAGGTCACTATTCCGACCAAACAGACCGGTCTGAAGTTCGAGGCCGGCAAGACCACCACCATTGATCTTTCCGGACTTAAGTTCAGCGACAATGCGGCAGGCTCTTGGTACTGCGCCGAGGACAGCCGTTATGTCGCAGGAGAAGGTGTGGCATACGGAGACGCCAACACATATTTTATCCAGTACAAAGGGGCGACATACAAGGGCGCTGACCTTGCTCCTAACGCTGACATTCCGGAGGCGGTGGTGATTGACTACCGCGCTCGAGGTGATTTTGCGAAGGCGTCTCTTGCAAAGCCTGAGAATGTGACTTTCGAGTGGGCGAAGCTCAAGAACGGAAACCTTTATACTCCGAGAACTGCCGGTTATGATGCGTCTGGAGTTGTCATAAGTGACAAGTTTACCATTACTCCTAACCCTTCGGAATACAAGGTGACCGTCACCAACACAGGCGCCTTTGCGGGTGCGCCGATTCTTCTCATGAAAGATGCTTCCGGCAAGATCCTATGGGCATGGACATTCTGGAACATTGCGGCTGACGGCACGAAGCTCGATCCAGTCACCGTGGGAGGCTACAAGTTCGCTCCTATGGACATTGGCCAGCCTACCACGAAGATGGAGACCTGGACAGCGAACAAGTCTGGCAATAATCCGGATCCAATTTACAGAATGGTTCACTACTATCAGTGGGGACGCCCTATGCCGATGTTCTGGACTACTTATTGGTCTTTGGACATGATTGGTGGAGACAAGAACGGCAACATCCCGGCGATAACAGGGCCGGTGACACTTGCGACGGCTCTTGAGAATCCTCATGCCCTTGTCGCCTATCCTGGAGATGTCACGCCGCTCCCTGACTGGTCAACGGAAAAATATAAAGACCTTTGGGGTGAGGTCAACAACAAGAATGAAGGGACCAAGTCCATATACGACCCTTGCCCTAAGGGTTGGAGAGTGGCTTCCTGTCCGGCTCTCAACGCGGTCGCCGCTCTTGCTTCATCCGCTCAGTTCAATGACAGCTCGTACGGTTCTCCTCACGCAAAGGTCGGCGATCTCGTCCTTCTTGATCAGGGACGCCAGACGGCAAAGGACGCTACCGGCAAGATTCAGTATAGACCTGAAAATATCGGTATGGGTGCCGCGGCCAATGCGAGTGGTTCCAAGGAAGGCTTCATCTGGAGCAATATAGCCGGTGATTCTCAGGGACAAGGACTTTTCAACACCACCAACAGTCACGGCACTGAAAAGAAAGTTATCAGAATGGCTACATTTGACCGAAAGAATGCGGCGGCCGTGAGATGTATCGTTGACAAGGATGCCAGATAGTCCTGACGAATAGCTTGATGTCATGAGGGGACGGGATCATGGTGCTTTGCATTCCCCGTCTCCTCTTTTTTTTGTTTGGCTTATGAAAACGCATTTACTTTTGATGTCTGTTTTTGTGGTACTGGTCACTTGCTGCTCCTGCCATAAGAATAATGTACCGGAGGAAACGAGCCTGTATGAAACGGCAATCTGTATGATGAGATTCGAGAAGAACGGCACGGAAGAGTTCTTCAACATCGCTGTCAAGGACGAATACAAGAAGAATGTCTGGTATGTGTTCCGGCTCAGACATTACTGTGACCATTCGGAATTGCAGTATATGGATCTGTGGCGCATAGACTGGGGATATCGGGGACGTTTCGATCCTGCCACTCGCATAATGACCAATGAATTGGACAAGATTCTCACCAATGGTGAGAACGAGAGTGTGTTCAAGGACTATGGCGAGAATCTTAATGTTCAGGGGCAGCCCCACATTGATACCTACGACTTCACCGGAGGCTTCCACGGCGACGAGAGAATTGACATTGGCGAGGATCACGGAGTCGCCTTCTATGCCGGAGGCAGGGAACTGACTGCGGATGACATCGCGCGGTCGTTTGATTGGACGGTCTGTGACGGATTCCGCTATGTCCAGAAGTCATCAATGCACAAGACCGCACTGAAAGTCGATGGCAAGGCCCAGTTGTCCGACCATCATGTCATCGCTGAACATATCAAGGAAACCGTCTTTGAAAACGGCGGTTACCGTACCACCAACCGCCTGGCGATGAGGGATGCCATAGACTTCTATTGGTATTTCGGAATATGCTGCGTAGGCCGTAGCGTAGCGGAGAAAGGCTGCAACGAAGACATGAAGACAGTAAGTTTCGATGCTGCGGGTGGAAACAAACTGGAGGAGGTCGGTAAAAAGGAATATCATGCCTGGTATGACGCCCATTCCATTGAAGTCTATGTGAGCTCCACCTTCACAGCCGGTGGCGACGACAGCCTCGCCAAGATGCATATCTGGGATAAGCAGAACTATGCTAAATACTATAGGCGCTATCCTGCTAATGGAGCCCACAGAACCTCAGCTGGAGAGGAATTCGCGTCAGAAATGACCGTCAGGTTCTCAAGCCGCTAAGAAGCTGTTTTGATTTGTTTGAAATGTTCTTTGAGGTGAAAAAATCTTCATTTTC
>CAKULN010000017.1 GCA_934667175.1 uncultured Bacteroidales bacterium
AATACATAACCTTCTGAGGTAGGATAAATGTTATTCTCTATATCTTTTTGAGCTAGGCCCAATACGGTACTATTTATTAACAATGATTTACAAATCACTCATTCCTTGGTTATGAGCCGCATCATCGACCTCCGGTCAGGGTACAGACTAACAGTTGAGAGATAGAACGACACTTTTGCCGCGAAGTGCCGTCTAACCCCTCCATTTGTTGGTTTTGAACGACATTATAGTCAAAGAATGTAGTCCAATCGCTCCGGCACTGGAATGTGAACCCGTATCCAGATGCCTTGCGGCCCCACGTCAGGGTAAACGCTGATTCCGATGCTTATTTTCGCCTGTCATTTATGTTGTGCCTTGCGGTCTCACGTAAGGGTGCAAGCGGAGGCGGGTCCTTATTACTGTCGCCTCGTGCCGATGTCGGTGCGGATGGATTTACGGAACGCCTTCACGTCAAAGCCTATCCGAAGCGCCTGAAAGGATCATTCCCATGAAAATCCCGTACCTTTGCCCTTGAGTTTTTCAGCCCGGTCCGGATTCCACCGGCACAGATTCGACTTGCGACTGAAAGCCGTTTGTAAGATTCTCATCGTCTATAATCCCTCACGTTGTTCGCCCGTTAGATTGCGCTCCGACCGGACAAAACGCATGTTTCTGCATTTTGTCCGGCCAACAAGGCTTTCGCTTGACAAACTGTTGAACCAACCGGTGGCAAGCCGTCATCAAACAACCTATTTGGCAGGCAGTGTTGACTTTGACTTTGGTGCGAAATAACAAAATTCAGTTAACAAGGCAGAGCCCTTTCTTTAACACAGGGTTTTGGACTTGACCCGCTCTTCCGCATGTCAGTCGGCTTTGTGTACAGCCAGAACCTCGTCCCGTCACCAAGGCTGAACATGGCGGGACGGACCTTTCGGGATGTCCGCTCTGGAGTACTTACTCATCCTCCGGATTTACTGGCTCCCATAGATACCTTTTGTCCGGCAGAAATCAGATTCGGTGGACAAAACTTGGTTTAAGAATGTTTTGTCCTCCGAAAGCCATGTTTGGCCGGAGATACTAACGGTCTATGATGCTATCTGACATCAGTAATACCGATTTGTCACATTAGCGGAACGTTAATATGTTTCGTATTCAAAGCTATGGGTGAGTCCTTCTCCGTCTCTGAAACTGATTACATAGCCATCTGAATCGAATGTGTATGTGATGTGCCAACCGGAACCGGGATCACAATAAGGGCCTGTTGCGGCAATGCTTGATGGTAGGTTCTTTGTTATAGGGTGTTGAACAAGAATATTATAATAATCCGGCAGAGAACAAGATTCAGAACAAATCATGTCTGGATAAAACAGATTCGGGTGATTCGTATAGCTGATGTGGCTCGTTTCTCGGAGAGGTTCATAATAACATGTGACAATATCGCCATTATACCAGGTGTTTTCACAAGCAACTCCGTCTCCAATCACATGTCCTTCAGAATCATGTTTAATGCTACACCCTCCTATCCTGATGGTTCAGATGCCGGTGCAGTCGTAGAGAAAGACCACCATAGATGGTATCAGGAAATGTTCGCCCCGTCTGTGATGGCAGACATTGTAAATTAAGACTACCAATGCCACTTCAAAGCTGGACTCTGATGCTCCGCTGCTTCTTGCCAATCATGTGCTCAATTATTTGCGGTTTTCTGACTGCAAGCCCCCTTTCACGTATCAAATGCAAATATCAGCATCTTTGGTACGCCCCAGGTCACTTTCATGTTCGGGACCTTTGGAACAATAATGTCTTTCAATGGATAAACTGCGCAAGGGCGTAAATTTAGCCTCGTTCCGCAGAAAATAATCCGATAATTTGCGCAAGGGTGATAAAATTGCTACATTTGCGCATAAAATCCAGTTGGTATGGCACAGAAAGTTATAGGTAGGACGGCTGAAATGAAGGCTATGAAAGGTTATCTGAATTCAGGCAGGTCGGAATTTATTGCTCTATACGGAAGACGGCGTGTGGGAAAAACCTTTCTGATTCGCATGGCGGCGGAAGACAAGTTTTCGTTTTATGTCACGGGCATGCATGATGCCACAAAAGCAGAGCAGCTTACCACCTTCGCCATAGCTGTACAGAAATATTCAGGATCAGAAAAGCTGAATATTCAAAAAAACTGGATTCTGGCATTCTATGAGCTTTCGCGCTATCTGGAATCGCTGCCGAAAGGGAAAAAAGTGATATTCATAGACGAACTTCCTTGGATGGACACGCCCAAGTCTGGATTCATCGCGGCTCTGGAGAATTTCTGGAACAGTTGGGCCGCTCTTCGCGACGATGTCAAGCTGATTGTCTGCGGATCAGCGACTTCATGGATGATCAATAATCTGATCCACAGCCGCGGAGGGCTTCACAACCGTCTTACACACCATTTGTACCTTGAACCGTTCTGCCTTAAGGAGTGCGAAGAGTATTTCAAGGAATATGGTTTCTCATATTCCCGAAAACAAGTCGCTGAATGCTATATGATCATGGGCGGCATACCTTATTATATGTCTCTGATGGATAGATCGAAGAGCCTTGCGCAGAACATTGACACCCTTTTTTTCTCCCTAAACGCTGAACTGAAGGATGAATTCCGTGACCTTTACCAGGCATTGTTCAAGAACGCCGGTCCCCACATAAAGGTCATCACCGCTCTTTCCACAAAAGGGATGGGACTGACACGTAAGGAAATCCTCGCCGCCACAAGTCTGACAGACAACGGAGCGTTCAGCACTGTTCTGGAAGAACTTGAGAACTGCGGCTTCATCCGAAAATATTCTCCTTTCGGCGTCAAAGTGCCGCAGAACAAGAGGAGACAGGACAGTTCATCGGTCTATCAATTGATTGATTTTTACACCTTGTTCTATTTTAAGTTCATCGATCAGAACAGTTATCAGGATGAACATTTCTGGACGACATCTGTCAACAGCCCACTGTACAACACATGGTGTGGTCTTTCATTCGAGATGCTGTGCCTTTACCATATTAAACAGATCAAGCAGGCTCTCGGCATCTCAGGGGTACAGACATTGGCATGTTCCTGGCGCAGTAAAGGAGACGACTCCAAGAATGGAGTCCAGATCGACCTCCTGATCGACCGCAAGGACGAGACCATAAATCTTTGCGAGATGAAGTATAGCAAGGACAAGTTTGAGATCACCTCATCAGAAGAACAGAAATTGACCGCACGCCTCGAGACATTCCGCGCCGAGACTGGAACCCGAAAATCCGTCCTGCTGACCCTCATCACCACCAATGGTCTCAAGCATAACACCCACTGCGGCATCGTCCAAAGTGAAGTCACGCTTGACGGGCTATTCTGTTAGTCCAGCTTATTCGTACGCATTCCCCCGCACCTAACCGGAAACTCCCCATCGTTTGTCCGGCATAAAACAGGAAAATTTACGTTGAAATCGAGACCTGCTGGAGATGACCATCGCAACCGGAATACCACAATTCCGCGCCGGTAAACAGTCAGCGACAAGTGTGTATGTAAAATGGGAAAGTGGCAATCCCTATTCGAATATCAGTAGCTTGGCAAGTTCCATGAAGTAGTCGTTTGACCAGATGTCCAACTCCTTTGGATTTCGCACAAACGGCAAAACATCCGCCTTCACCTGGTTGAGGTCTGAGGTTGCAAGCCTTTCATTCAGTTTATCATTTCTTCAGATACTTTATCAGTGTCTCAATGGAATTGGCTTTCTTCCCCGCCTGGGCGTAGCGTTCTAAAATGCTCACATCCATATTCACAAAGTCTTCCATATCCATTCGGATGTCCTCTTCAATATAAGTCTCCACATCCTTGAGGTAACGTAGATAGACCTTCGGCGAATTGGCAATCAGGTCGCAGAGGGCCTTCTCAGGCGCCGCCATCAGGAATGCATAATTCTTCTCGTTGATGCTCGTGATGCCAATGGGGAATGCCTCACGGGAAATCATCTTGTACTCGAAACGTCCTGGTGGTGTGTCGAATCTGCGTGTATGCTTCAGAGTCATCGACTGTGTAGTATAAAACCGCTTCCGGAATAAGGCCATAGTAGCGAAGCGCGGTCTGCATAGAAACGTACGACGGGGCATAGAGGTGATTGGCAATGATCTCAGTGGACAACGCTATCCGAGAGACCTTCGGATCAACCACATAGAGTCCCTTCTTGAGCCGGATGATCTTGCCTGCCGCCTCGAGATTGCGCACCTTCTAGTTTCCCGCCTCCAAAGTAGGGAACAGAGAAGCCACTGTCTGCGTGCTGACAGGAATATTGCCGATATGTTCCAAATCCATTACCACGGCGCAAATGTAGTAAAATCCGGAACAGAAAACTAAAAATATGTTACTTTTCTGTTCCAGAATTGACTACGAAACATTATTTGCGATGCAATAAGCAGGTTGCTGCGCCTTTGCACTGATATTTTTATATAGATATTGGCGATGAAATAAAACAGCTATCCTGGCACTGAAAAAACAGTTGTAATTGTCAACCGTTTTTTCAGTATGGCAAATAGTGCATCCTGCTGTCCATGAGGGAACAACGTGTCATAACTTTGCCGAAAAAACAAAGTCATATTCTTACCCACAGGTAGCAGAGCCAGCCGAGACCGGTTGCTTGCAATCCGCAAGCACGGGAGGATGCCTTTGGGTTGGTTGAGAGACCGATTCGTGTGTCTGACCCTATTCCCAAACAAGGGGGCAGCCACAACGTACTGCCTCTTACAGCTGTCAGAAGCACATCTCCGTGTCCGTGGTTTGAATAGAACTGGTTCAGATGCTTACAAAGGACCCAACACCAGAAGAATGCGACTGACATCCATCTCGTGTCAGTTGCATTACATCTTTGTCAATGCGTACTTCTTCGGATGCTTACCATAGCGCAGCAGCTTCATCATGTTGTTGGAGGCGTTCACGAACACGAAGACGTCCCCACTGTAAAGGTTCTGCCCGACGGTGTTGTTCACTATGCCGCCCAGCATGTTGAATCCTTTCCTCATGTCAGTCGGCTTCGAATAAAGCCGGAACCTCGTCCCGTTACCCAGGCTGAACATGGCGTGACGAACCTTTCGGGATGTCAGGTCCATAGTACTTACGCCTCCTCCAGAAGTACTGGCTCTTAGGGATGCCTTTTGTCCAGCAGAAATCAGATTCGGTGGACAAAACGGCCTTAAATCCAGTTTTGTCCACCGAAAGCCATGATTGGCCGGAGATGCTAACTTGTTTGTTCAACGCTACCGGACATCAGTAATACCGATTTGTCACATTAGCGGATGCTAATATGTTTCGTATTCAAAGCTATGGGTGAGTCCTTCTCCGTCTTCTCTGAAACTACTCACATAGCCGTCTGAATCAAATGTATATGTGATGTTCCAGTCTGAATTAATGCGTGATGGAAGATTCTTCGTTATAGGATGTTGAACAAGAATATTATAATAATCCGGCAGATATAAAAACTCATTGGAAATTATGTCAGGATAAAACAGGTTCGGATGATTCGTATAGCTGATGTGCTCCGTTTCTTTGATATAATCCAGATAACTTGTGACAATATTGCCACCGTGCCATGTGTTTTTGCAATAACCATCTCCAATCACATGTCCATCCGAATCATGATTAATTCTATACCCTCCTATCCTTATTGGCAGTCCATTTTTGAATTCTACAGAGATTATTTTACCACCATCATCCACCACCGCTTCTGAGTCTCTGTTATATACTATTTTTCTAATTGACCCGGCTTCATTTCCAACATCATTTAGCGTCCAGTCCATAGACGTTACACGATTTCTCTCGTCATAACCAAAAGACGTGATTTCCAAAGAATTCTTTCCTTTGATTTTCCACGTCTTAATCCTTTTCCTGACTTTGGTGTCAATGTCATTATCCCTGCCGAATTTCTTGTACCCATCCCAGTAGGCGAAGGTCTCGGCGTAGTAGGTGCTGTCCGTGGAGAGTCCCGGAACGGTGGTTTTGTAGGAATATGATCCGTCGGACTCGCTCTCCGGGGCCGGCATGAATGACGCCACCTCTTTGTCATCGGCCTTGTTGAATATCGCCACGCCTGTCTTGACATCCTTTGAGGACATGAAATATTCCGGATCTTGCCGCCAGCCAATCTCCACTGAGACTTGCTTCCCAGACAATCCCGAAGTGGCACTTTTTGTCGCACCTGCAATTCTTTTTGCCTCAAAACCACTGAGTGATGGCAACAGAGGCAAAGCCTTGCTCCAGATGGTATAGTCCGGCAGCTCTACATTGTATTTCCCCAAATCTTTCCCGAACAGTTTTGCAATTGCAAATACCTCGCTGCTGATTTTCAGGCCATATTCAAGGGATGGATTGACCTTGTAAAGATCTTCCGAGTCCAGTTTCGCCTCACCGCCCAAGTAGACCTTCGGGGTGGCATAGACACCTATTCCAAGATTAGTGGTGTATAGTCCGGCAAGGATCCCGACCTTAACACCCAAATCGATTTCCCCGTCCACGCCAAGGTTCTGCGTCACGGTCCAAGGATTGCCGTCCGAGCTTTTCACGCTCTTGACCTCGCTGCCCCACTTCCCGTTCTCGAACACTGCCTTACAGTCAAGCGTGTTCTTGTACTTCACGCCGAAGTCCCATGCCACCGTTCCGCTTGCCTCAAACAAGCAATCAAAGGATATCCTCACCGGAATGATGATCGGGATGCCGGCCACCGGAGTAGGAATCCGGATCTTGAACCTCACGGTGTGAATCTGTTTCCTGAACAACTCTATCACCCGCTCCCTTTCAGCCTTCAATTCGACATTTCCTCCAAAATCGACTTCAAGGCTTGGCGCGGCGACAAGGCTTATCCCCTTGACTCCATGCTTGTCAATATCGATGGAAAGGTCAAATTTCTCGAAATAGATCCCGACATTCCCTGCAATGGAATATGAGCCATCTCCACTTTCCTGGCCCGTCCTGACCGGAATGCTCAAGCCGTTTTCAGTCAGCTCAAAATCGGTGGACCGAGTGGCCTCACCGGGCTTTCCCACAATCTCGTACTCGACCGGATTCCCGTCCTCGTCGAACACTCCTTCCAGCGTGGTCTCCCAAGGTGAAGACGAGTCGATTGACAGGCTCTCAAACGCTTCAGCCAGCGGCAAAGGCTCGGTCGTCACAACAGTCCTCTCGGAGTCCTTATTGACCGAAAGGACCCTGGACAGCATTCCATACGGAGCCTTTTCGGACTCGGGAATGAATATTCCCGTGCCCACCTTAGGTATGGCATCCTCAGGCGTGTCCGCCGAAAACACAATGCGTGAGTCAGAAGTTATCTCCTCGTCGATGAACTTCGTCGCATTCTTGTCCAGGATATTCAAGTCGTTGATTTCCTGATAATAATTATTCTCTCCCTCCGGTTTCTCCGTTGAGGCCTCATTCTTTTGGCATGCCGTGAGTGTCAGGACAAGCAAAGAAAGCATTAATCCATATATCTTCCTCATAGTATTTGATTCAATAATAATAGACTCTGTTTGAAGATACAATATCTTCTGGACACACTCGATGGAACACTATCCACTATAATATCATTTAACACGTTTAAAATAGAACGTTTCTTTGTCATAGTACTTGTTATCATCAAATTGATCACAAGGGTAATACTTTCCGTCTTTCTTATAGCAATAACCGATATATGTTCCTGAGTAGCTATAGATTTTGACACCATTGTACCTATCAATAACATCTCCAATTTTATCATAATCCAACATGTTGCCAAGGAGACTTAAATCTTCCGACATAGCCAATTCTGACGATGTTAGTCGGTCGATACGATACTCCCACTGTTCCCAGTCTCCCAAGAAGGTCAATGTGTTGGATTCCGGAGAATATACATAATCATATTTTCCGTCAACATCCCCGTCATCATACTCGATCACAGTGCCATCATCCTTGAACTTATATTGGAATACACAATCATCCTCCACCTCATCGACCTCAACCTGCTCGCCATCAAAGTATAGCACATCTTTCGTCAACTGCCAAGTTCCGACAATATCCGCGCTGTTTTCCTCAGAGTTCTCTTTTTCGCATGATGCCATTGACATCACTACGCCGCACGCCATGAATATCATGGCTGCCAATTGTTTGATTTTGTTCATAAATGTTTACAGTTTATTGTTATCATTCCTAATATCGTGACACAACTCTTAAATCCTCAGGGGAAACATTACCTGCCCCGAATAGTGATCTTCCTTAATATGATTTTGATTTTTACTTTTGCCCAACAACCCGCAACGAAAGTGTGGAGTTCCACGTTCTATCAATTGAAGGTTCTGACAAAACCCGAATAAGAAGAACGAATGGGACTCCACACCTATGTATGATGCCGGTCAATCGAGCGCCAAAGGCGTTACAGTGTCGATCTGGCTTGATACACAAGAAAAGAGTGCTGTTCGGGTGTCCCTTATTCGTTGGAAAACTGTCAGATTTTCAATTGAGGACCGCGTGATCGCACTTTCCGTATTTACAGCCGGATCGCTCCGGCAACGCAAATTTAGGAAAAACTTTCAACCGCACAAACCGCACTCGGAGAATTCTTGCACCAGTGTTTCGTCCAGTTCCTAATTATTCGGATTGTCTGTTTATATAGATGAATGAAGTATAGCCAATCTATCAATATTCAAAGAAATAATTCCCGTTTGTCAACGTGAGGCCATTCCTGCCGGACAAAACAGTTCTTAGTCCATTTTGTCCGGCGAAGCCAGAGGCTAAGCGACAGGCCAGAAATAGGGCACTTAATTTCGTGTGTCGGGCAGCAATTCAAAAGGCCTTGTGATACATCACCCGCTCATTAGCAACGAGTTATAAATCGCTGCCGGGGCGATTGGAAGGGCAACATTCTCCAACTCGCTAATTATACGGATGTTACCGAACACGTGGATGCCGGTATCGGGCGCATCGGCAGGCTCTGCGACCGGACATAGGGTTTGGGACTTGATCATAGATCTGGGAATCTGTCCTGCTGACCCTCGCCTCGTCACCACTAATGGTCTCAAGCATAACACCCACAGTGGCATCGTACAAAGCGAAGTCACGCTTGACGTGCTGTTCTGTTAACCAGGCTTGTTCCTATGCCATCTTCCGCACCAAACTGGAAACCCATCAATCGTTTCTCCGGCAGAAATAAGATCCGGTGGACAAAACTTGGTTTAAGACTGTTTTGTCCACCGAAAGTTATGTTTGGCCGGAGATACTAACTTGTTCAACGTTACCGGCCTTCAGACGGTTCGGCAGCCTGAATCACTTACGATACTTGAGATTTTTATATCTTGACGCGGATAACAAATCCCTCATTGTAAATGTATCGGTATAGTGATAATTATCGGAGGTAAGCCTGAAAACCGGAACACCTGTGTAGTCATGATACAAAAAAACGCGACATGGACGAATGTATAATGTTAAATATCAATACAATATGTGGCTATTTCAGTTTCTTCCAATAAAGTTCGAGCTTGGTTTGCAGGAAACCTACAACTTCAGGAAAAGTCAGTTCTTGTTGAAGTTTAAGTTTCTTGACAAACGAGTTCCATCGTGTGTTTAAGTCCGTATTGTTAGCAAAATCATGACTGAATACAATATGATTGTCCGTATAGGCAGTCTGGCGATTTTCAAAAGTGGCGTTAATGGCCTCACTTAATATCTCACTGTCATATTTCCCTCCGTGTAAAATAGTGTAGAGGTCGTAAAAATCTTTCATCCTGCTGTTGGCTTCCGCTCTTACAATCACAGTTTGAAACTTTTCGGCGATTACGGTTTCTAATGAATATGCCAAAATGTTAGTTGCCGGGAACCCGTCAATTAAATTTGGATAATCCAGTTCGGAAGGGCATGGAGTTATCACGTCTCCAAATCCGATATCCATTGACACGTCTTGGCGAATGGTATCAATGGAAGCACTCAGCGTGAGCCTTACACCCGGATATTTCTTTTCAACGGCAATGTCGTCGGTTCTAAGAGTTCCTGTATAAAATGTCACCCCGTCTTGTTGGTATGGAATCGCACAAACCTCGGCAAACACCTTTTTTACATTCTCCTTGTCATTGTCAATATGATGCCCCATAAAATCAATATCCAATGTAGGCCTCGCCATAAAGCGTTCATGCGCATACAACAAGGCTCCACCTTTCAGGAAGAAATGGTCGTGATACGGGCTTATCGACAAACGATAGAGCAAACGCTCCTGGAGGTATCTTGTTACCAACATCTGGTATCCAAGTTTCTCATTCCGTGAGATATTCAACAATTTGGCTTTTACCGAACAGCCGAAATTATGTATTTCTTTTATTGCCATACTTCAAGATATTGATTCAGTGTTTTGCGTATTCTTAACTTTGACGCGTAATCCATCAGCCGTGAGATGTTTTTGTCCGGACGTCTTAGATAAGTTTGGAGGATTTCTGCCATTACATCAATGCCGACTTTGTTTCTGTATTTAATTGCATCGCATACAGAACGCTCCATATCAAAGATAGGGATATCGTATCCTTGTACATTTTTTCGGGTTGCCCCGATAGAGAGCAGCTTGTCGGATTGATAAACCAGTTGAAATTCCGGATAATAAGGCAGAACGATCTTTCGTGTTCGTTCAATGGCTATATAGTAAGCATTGGGTATCTGTGTAGTCAAACTATAAACAGACCATGCCGACCAAAGGCATAGTATGCCACCGGGGACTATCATCCGTATATCCACCATGGTATTTGCCAAGGCATCAATGTCTGCATATATGCCGTTTTTTAGCCTTACCGCTTCGCCTTTACGGACAGCATCCTGCAACTGTTGTTCTTGCCAGTCGCTCAAATTCTTAGTCGAGACGAAGCCTTCTTCTTTGAGTTTGTCTATAATACACATATACTGAATATATTTACCTAGCAAAGATACTGCTTTCTTTCAAATATGCAGTATGTTTTATAGTTTACTTCATTCTTATTTCGGTTTACGTTTCCCCAGCGGGCCGCATTCTCGGCCTCAAGCCCTTGCATCCTTCTCTGTTCCTCGGCAGTCATTTATCGACCTTTCTTCATGTATGTAAAGTTACGAAAAAAAACAGCCACATACGCATGTCAGTCGGCTTCGAGTAAAGCCAGAACCTCGTCCCGTCACCCAGGCTGAACATGGCGTGACGAACCTTTCGGGATGTCAGCTCCATAGTACTTACGCCTCCTCCAGAAGTACTGGCTCTCAGGGGTACCTTTTGTCCGGCGGAAATCAGATTCGGTGGACAAAACGGCTTTTAATCCAGTTTTGTCCACCGAAAGCCATGTTTGGCCGGAGAAACTAACTTGTTCAACGTTACCGGTCTTCAGACGGTTCGGCAGCCTGAATCACTTACGATACTTGAGATTTTTATATCTTGACGCGGATAACAAATCCCTCATTGTAAATGTATAGGTATAGTGATAATTATCAGAGGTAAGCCTGAAAACCGGAACACCTGTGCAATCATGATCAATTTCCAGCTGTATGTCATCATCCATCCTCAGCATGAATGGAGAATAACATTTGAATACTTTTTCACCTATTTTAAGCCATAGGATGAATGATTCGTGAATTATAGTTATCTTTTCTCTTTTTATAGAGGGCAATGTGTATCCTGAGAACAAAAGAAAATAGCATTTGCCATCATCTGCTGTAGTATAACGAATATCATAAGGAAAGTAATCAAGGAGAAGAACGTTTCGCCACAATTTGCCATTATTTCTAGTCTCATAATTCACTCTGTTAACCATGTATCCACCAGCAATTACCTCTTGTAATGAGCCTTCATCTAATTCAATAGTTGATCCATCGATTTCACTATATTCATCCAATATCTCTACCAAACCATCACAAGCATCAAATTTGCACGATTCGTTTCCTCGGATAATCGTTGCATTAAAGTTGTCCTTATGGGAAATACCGAAATATAAAGCCGCCAAGTGGATTTCTTTGGTTATCCGAAAATTCGGAGGAATGTCACCGAATTCTTCTACTATGAAATCTATAACATCGCAATAATCCACTTTACAGTTATATGCGAAGATGCAAATAACTGATTTCAGCATATCTGATTTACATGACTGGAAAAACTCCTCAAGATCGTACTCTCCTGCAAATAAGATTTCCTCCGCGTCGAAGGTATTAATGCCATCAAGTGGTTTTAAGAGTTGATCATTATGGCAAATGTCATAACTATAATAATGGCCGTTGGAAAAAACAGACACATATTCACCATGATCATAAACTATTGTAATGTCCTCAAGAATTGTTTTTTTGCCATCATATATCAACTTGAATTTTGGTATGATTTCGAATATTCTATTTAAGAATATATGAATGACCTTGTGGTTACTCCATCCCGATAGCTCTACAGTATGAGATATATGACCATCTGAAAAATATATGTATAAATACGCTCCTGGTTCATCATAACGGTCACCGTCACTATTGATGTCGATATTATGAGAGGAAAGAATCAAGTTTCGGAATTGCGTGACGATATTTTGATATTCATGATCATGTAAAACGATTCTGTACTCTTTATCTTCGTTCTTACGAATCCTTAAATAATGAATGCATATAAGATTGGTTGTAATGCTTATCTGATATTCATCTCCCCAAACAAATGGCTCATGGAATTTGATTTCCAAGCAATTATTCTGACACACCTTCATCGTTATTTTATTAATCATTTCTCAGACCGCAACATCAGCCTTTGGAACCTCGGATTTTTTAACTTGTGTCCGGGAATATAGTTGTTACCTTTGTTCCCGGACACGGCGTCCTCACGCAGTTTTTTGCACCTCTCGGCCACCATCATACCCTCAATCATCATTTCCAACAGGTCCTTACACTCTGTCCAACGGAAGAAAAACTATATCTTCTACGATGATGATGAGACCGGGCAGAGAACTGCCGTGGTCTCATCACCGCTGGCCACCTGAAAAGCTCATGGTGTGTATGAAAGGGTCTGGCTGGAAAATAGTTATTTTGTCATTTCAAAATCAACTGCATCTCCTTCAAAATACCCTATATGGTTGCTGTTCCACCTATAAGTAGTCCCAGTAATTCTTGTCGGTTTAGAATAGTCATTGATTTTGCCAGACCATTTCTTTCCGGAATTCTGTGATTGCATAGCCAGATCCATTATACTAATGCTCACTTTTCCGGTCTTGTTTAAAAGCCAAGAACTGCTGACTATTTCCCCCGATTCTGAATATAAAACAGAGCCATCCTCATTTAATGTAACACTGTATGTTGTATATTTAGGCTTACCAGCATTATTGTAACGTGTTTCGGTACACTTCCATGTTCCAGATATGTCTGGTGGGCCTGAAGTAAAGGATTTGCTCTCACCGACAAAAGTATTGTCGCCATATCTGATGACAGCGTAATATGTATAAGTTGCCAATGGCTCCAAATCCGGTATCGTTATGGATTGTTCGCCATCAGAAGCAGCTGAAATCTCTCCTTCTCCTTTAAGTCCGTCTTCTCTGGAATATGAATACTTAAGGCCGCACCACATTCCTTCCGCATTTATGTACTCACAGTCAATAATTGCTGAATTATTGATCAAATCCACCTTGCCTGTTACAGCCGTAGGCTTAAGAATCGTGAAATCCTGTGTTTCGCCGAATTTCTTGTACCCATCCCAATAGGCGAAAGTCTCGGCGTAGTATGTTCTGTTCATGGAAAGTCCCTGAACGGTGGTTTTGTAGGAATATGATCCGTCGGACTCGCTCTCCGGGGCCGGCATGAATGACGCCACCTCTGTGCCGGAGGCCTTGTTGAATATCGCCACGCCTGTCTTGACATCCTTTGATGACAGGAAATATTCCGGATTTTGCCGCCAGATTATCTCCACAGAGGCTTGCTCTCCAGACGATTCCGAAGTGGCGCTCTTTGTCGCATTGGCAATTCTTTTTATCTCAAAACCACTGAGTGATGGCAACAATGGCAAAGCCTTGCTCCAGATCGTATTGTCCGGAAGCTCGACATTGTATTTCCCCAAATCCTTCCCGAACAGTTTCGCTATGGCAAACACCTCGCTGCTGACTTTCAGGCCATATTCAAGGGATGGATTGACCTTGTAGAGATCTTCCGAGTCCAGTTTCGCCTCACCGCCCAAGTAGACCTTCGGGGTGGCATAGACACCTATTCCAAGATTAGTGGTGTATAGTCCGGCAAGGATCCCGACCTTAACACCCAAATCGATTTCCCCGTCCACGCCAAGGTTCTGCGTCACGGTCCAAGGATTGCCGTCCGAGCTTTTCACGCTCTTGACCTCGCTGCCCCACTTCCCGTTCTCGAACACTGCCTTACAGTCAAGCGTGTTCTTGTACTTCACGCCGAAGTCCCATGCCACCGTTCCGCTTGCCTCAAACAAGCAATCAAAGGATATCCTCACCGGAATGATGATCGGGATGCCGGCCACCGGAGTAGGAATCCGGATCTTGAACCTCACGGTGTGAATCTGTTTCCTGAACAACTCTATCACCCGCTCCCTTTCAGCCTTCAATTCGACATTTCCTCCAAAATCGACTTCAAGGCTTGGCGCGGCGACAAGGCTTATCCCCTTGACTCCATGCTTGTCAATATCGATGGAAAGGTCAAATTTCTCGAAATAGATCCCGACATTCCCTGCAATGGAATATGAGCCATCTCCACTTTCCTGGCCCGTCCTGACCGGAATGCTCAAGCCGTTTTCAGTCAACTCAAAATCGGTGGACCGAGTGGCCTCACCGGGCTTTCCCACAATCTCGTACTCGACTGGATTCCCGTCCTCGTCGAACACCCCTTCCAGCGTGGCCTCCCAAGGTGAAGACGAGTCGATTGACAGGCTCTCAAATGCATCCGCCAGCGGCAAAGGCTCGGTCGTCACGACAGTCCTCTCGGAGTCCTTATTGACCGAAAGGACCCTGGACAGCATTCCATACGGAGCCTTTTCGGACTCGGGTATGAATATTCCCGTGCCCACCTTCGGTATGGCATCCTCCGGCGTGTCCGCCGAAAACACAATGCGCGAGTCAGAAGTTATCTCCTCGTCGATGAACTTCGTCGCATTCTTGTCCAAGACATTTATGTCGTTGATTTCTTGATAATAATTTTTCTCTTCCTCCGGTTTGTCCGTTGAGACTTCATTCTTTTGGCATGCCGTGAGTGTCAGGACAAGCAAAGAAATTATTAATCCATGTATCTTCCTCATTGTATTTCAAGCAGTTTGAAATTACGCTCCGTTTGTGGCTGGGCTTCTGAAAAACAGGCTGAAAAATGAGATTAACCAACTATTGTTTATAATATTCCTCCGCGATTCTCTTTGCAATCTTATGATACGAACTTCGAGATGAACCGGTGAACAATTCGGCGACCGTATCCGCAGAACCTGTGCCCACGAAAATGTGCATCATCATAGTTTCGCCATTTTTCAGGTCTTCCATATACCATCTGTCTACGTCACTGCGATCGATATTCTCTGCGATAATCAATTCGGATGGAATTTTTGATAGAATGGAAAGAAACTCTTTGCGGGGATTAGCATTCCCATGAACGGTCACTCTCATAGTGCCGATCTCTTTGGGATAATTATAATCTTCGGGCGAACCATCATACAGCATGAAACCTTTTAACTTTGCAATGTCATCAAAAGCATTTTCCAAGTTATGTCCGTCTGGGCGATAGTCTACGGCCCAACATGTTCCGTCTTTCCTTAAGTAGACGAAATAGATGCCAGGTTCCGGAAGGGTGAAACTGATTTTAGTAGTTCCATTTATACTTGTAACGGACTTGGCTTCAATATCCGACTCAAACAGTGTCGTGTATGTATAGCCATAGAGGTTGACCGTTTTCTCGGGTTCTTTCTTTTTCTTGCTAAAGATAGACTTTTTCTCAGCCGGTTGCACGCCTTTGTTGTCTTTTGGAAGAATCTGAGACATAGGGATGTGTTTAAGAAGCAGCGCCTTGGCAATATAAATGCCGGAAGCATCTGGAGTATTTGTCTCGATGACAACATTCTCTCTTTTTACTTTGGCTACGTGTTCCATCTTCGCCGGGTCAATGACGAAAAATTTGCCGGAATCTTTGCTCATCAATTGAATTGTCTCAATAGTGAACAGAGTGCTGTCCCGATTGATTCTGCTCTCGCCTTCTCGTAGAACTATGTCATATATCGGCGTATAATCTGGATTGCGGTATCTTGTTATAGAAATGATATCGCTATACTTATATTGTCGGGAATCCATGCCATCCCCATTCTTTTCCGCAAATAAAATAGTTATATCGTCTCCAAAACTGTTCTCGATGACAAGACCTATTCCTGTTGTTCCGTTCTTTAGATTAACTCGTTCAAGATATGGAGTCTGGTCCCATATACTATAATCCTTGTTGAAACGGCCTTTACCCACAGAACGGACATCAGCGTAATCCACCCGATGCACCGAATGATCCGATTTATTCCAGACAGTGAAGCTTACTCCTGGTATCTGTTCGAGAATTACACCAGTGTATGTGGTCTTGTCCGTCTGTACAATGTCGTCGATATCAATTAGCAAAGTGTTAGCACGTTCTGGTTTCCGGATGCTCGCTATCTCGGACATTTTGCATGGCTCGATTCCATCTGAGATTGTAAAGGCAGTCAGATATTTCGCTCCTGTGACCAGTATGTAATAATCTCTGCTTGATTGCCCCTTGACTGTCATATTCGTAAGGGATACATATCTATTATTCCCGATTGTTTCGATTTTATTATTCTCAATGGCCCAATCCCGCCATTCTTTTGACAACCTTTCAAACTCCAGTTTTTCGGTTCTCATTCCTTGGACATCTTCCGAAAGGAAAGTTTTGGTCATTCTGGAATAGTAAATCTCTCCCTGCCCGTTAGTGTAGTCCTGTTTTGAGATATATCCCTCAAAGACAGTCCCGTCCTTCAACGTTATGGTTTGATTCTGAGAGAATAATGAGATTCCTGAAAACATGAATGCAATCAGGCAAAATGCTTTGTAAAGTTTCATTTGATATTGTTTGTTTTAGTTATTTCTTCCAAGGCACGCCCGAGCAGTGTCTCATTGACATCACCGATCTTGCCAGAGATAGAGTCCTCTTCATAAAGGATGTCCGGAACGATTCCTGTCACGGGAACAGGAACGCCAGCCGCATTGTATGTCCTGAACGTGATCGGCATAAGGACATACTTGCAATAACGGCTCGACAGAGGGTGCATTCCAACATCTTTCCCGGTTGTTGTCTGACCTATCACGACGACAGTCATGTAAGGCCTCAGACAATTGATCAGCAATTCGCTGCATGAGGCACTGCGGTGGCCGGTCAATATGTAAACCCTGCTCAAGTTCAGAGAACGGTTAGCCGTAATAGCGTCATTCCTGAAATACGAGAAACGGTATTCGGACCCAGTCTCCTTCTTGTATAATTCACTCAAACGATCGTTGTACTTATACGTGCAGAACAACTTTCCTCTCGCCTCTTCCGGGGCGACAATGGATGACAAATATATGCAAGTAGCGACATAGCCTCCCGGATTGTTCCTGACATCGATAATCAAGTCATCCACTCCAGCCATTTTAAGAATCACATCAGTGACATCCGCTTCAGTCTCAAAACCGGAATAGTAGAAATACCCTATTCTTTTGTCTCCAATGACATAAATACTGTCCAACTTGACAGTCTCATTCAGATTATGGCCTTTTGTTGCCGGGCGATAGTCTTCGTTGGGATAACAATAGGAAAATCTGTCTTCATCCACTATCAGAGTCCTGAAGAACTGATCCGGAGGCAGGGTATAGTCACAATCCAATGAGTCCTTCATCTTGTCCGACCAGAAATAATTCAACTTCATCTCTTGATATATCCACTTGTCCTGCGCCGTGATCTCTTCCATCGCCTCGGTGTTCGGGACGATGGAAGTGCCGGTCTCAATGAAATGATCCTGCTCCGTGCAAGAAGCGAAAAGTGCCAAGATGGAGAGAGCCGTGAGGTATGTTACGTACCGTGTCAATTATTTAATTGTTTTGAGATAGCTCCACATGATTAGAGTGCTGTAATGAGTTCCCCTCTAACGGTTCAAACTCATCAGTCGAAGCCCTTGAGCCCAAAACTCCTTCATACTGAGTCAATTTGAAAGCCTCACAATCGAAATCCAACACATATTGATGACCTGAAACCAAGCTGATCTTTTGCATGGAATAGTCAGTATAAGTATTCCCAGTATACGCCCTTGCGAATAGATTCATTGAAGATCCAGGGAACAGATTGTGCATGGCATAAATATTAGTTGCTGACGTTTCCTCGGCAGGAGTGACCCATGCACCATTATTCTCGTTTGAACTCAAGGATGTTGAATATACCGGGGAACCGTCATCCGTGAATCTCATTATATCATTGGAATGATAAATTATTCCATAAGCATCTATACCCACAGATGAGCCTTTGGTAGAGGATGACTCTTTAGTGAAAACCACACCTTCCTTGAACAAATCATACCACCATCCGGTTCCTGTCGAAGCGTAAATGCCGAACATGGTTGTCGCTGTCAATTTTCCATTATCAATGCGAAGGGAAATATCTGTGGCAGTAAGATTTGTACCGTTGCTTTCCGCCCCATACAGTATAAGAGGTACATCGTCAGCAGAGCACCCAGTTTTTTGTCCTTTCGCTATCGTTAAAGTATTTCCATTGATTACGCCTTTATAGGTGTTAAGTCCTTTATCAGATGTAAAACCTTTTTTACATAGATACGGAGAAAAATCCTTTACTATGACATCCGTGGTACTGTCACCATCTTTTTCGACAGTAATTTTCCATGAATACATATTATTGTCCCAATAGTCTGTCGCATGTGCCGAATATGTACCATATACGTCCGTAGAAGAGCCATCATTGTCATGCGCGTGAATATTTTGCCAACGTAAATATACAAGGGAAGTCGCCGGTTCCATATTCAACCTTACCACCGTATCGTCAATCGAACCTGATTTAGAGGCGTATCCCATAACGCTCCATGTAGAATAGTAACTATAGCCATCAGTTTTTGTCTGCTCAACACGCAGTTGTTCCAAAGATTCTCTACCTGAGATTGAATAAGCCTCATTTGTAGGAGAGGATAATGTTCCACGAATACATGAGGCCAATGCTATAATGGTATAGTGTCCATCTTTTTCATCTAACGTCGTGCGGAACGAAACGTCCTGATCAAAATTATCCAATAAAGTCTCTTCCTGATATGCCAAATTGCCGTCTCTGTCATAAAGGAGACATGTAATTCTAAGCTTTGCACCTTCAAACATCTCAAAATTCTCTGATTTGTAAGCGGTAAAATCAGACAATATTGTTGATGGATGCAACTGTATCTCTATACTTTTATGTAATTCGATCTCTGGATTAGTGCACCCGAAAAGGCAGGAAAGCGCAGCCATGACAGCGGCAGTGCGTAAAATGATATTTGTTTTCATACTTTAATCGAACATTGAATGTTTTTTTGTCATTGGTATGGAATATGAAATTCCGACTTCAAACCAGCGGTTTCTCCAAGGCATATTAGCCGCTAGATCGGACAATCCCAAATTGTACCTGGCCACTATACCGAGATTCCTGAAACGATAGCCAACGCCGAAAGCCGCCGCCACATCATTCGCTTTCAAATTTTCAAGATTATACTCAGTTTCAGACATAACGATGTTGTCCGGCGTGTGCGAGATATTGAACCCGAAAACCGGACCGGCTTCCAAGTAGAGATTGGCAAAAGGGTAAACCTGAAACATTACCGGGACCATGGCATAACTTAACCCGAGGTCGGAGTCATCCGAATAGCCACCGATCATTGTGAAACGGATTTCCGGTTGAACCGCAAGCACCCCGGTTTCAGCGGTACTGCGAATATTACGGTCAAGAAACCGGAAGTTCAGGAATCCTCCTGCGGTGATCCCCGGACGATATCCAAAGCTGTAAGACGCATCAGAAGGAATCGAAATAGTAGCCATCGTGAGGCCGATAGTCGGCCCCATACTGACAAAGACTTTCGGGCCGTCGTTCATTACCGGATTATCATCATCCTGCGAAAAGAAGTTCTGCGCCTCTGCGTTCACACATGATAACCCGACTAAAATTACAATAAGTGAAATGATTCGTTTCATATTTTTATAGGTTTCTTTCGAATAAGATTTTTTTAGAAGTCTTGTATGCCGGGCATCCGTTCTCCCTTACTTGAATCGGGACGGTTTTGCTGACACTGTCCAAATCCATGATGTCAACATTGATGAAGGCAGAGACGGCGATGCTCTCTCCTGCCTTAAAGACAACCCCTTTCCTGACAACACTCCCGTCTATGACAATCTCACACAGGTCACTCCCCTTTTCGGATTCATTAGTCACGGTAAACGTCACTGTACCGCCGGAGTTTGCATTGTTCAGTTTCACTCGTCCGGAAGCTTTCACTGAATATGGATTCTTGTAGTCCCACAGTAAGTCCATTGTTGATTCCGGATGCTTTATGCCATCGATATCAGGCTGTACATTAAACACTTCCATATTCGTGTGAGACAAGTCCTCCGGAAGGAACTCGAAGGAGATGACACCATCCCGTGGTGCTCCGTCAAAGATCTTCCCTTCTTGCCTTGTGACCTCGAAGTGGTATTTCCCCTCGCCAAGTGTCGGGTCTATATCCACACCTGCGCTTATCACAGCAGGAACATGGTGCTCAAAGGTTAATTGTGAGATCTGAAGACTCGGAATGGCAGAATGACCTTGGTCAATAGTAACCACGCCATATTTCCCGTCTCTTGCTGCGATGAAATCACTTTGAGACACGATTGTCACAGGCTCGGAGAATTGAGCCGGTAATATCACCTTGCCGTCAGAGACAATCATGTACCCGTTTGTTGCTCTCTCGCATGATAACGCGCTGGCGTCGGGTTTATATGATTCAAGGACCGAATAATCATAAACCATTTCATGTCCTTCCTCAAGAGGTGTGATGGAACGTATCTGCTTGTTGGGTTCAAAGAAAATTACGAACTGATCGGTAGTCATCTTGCGAGCGTTCTTGTCCCAATCCTTGACTTCCCCAAGGCTTTCCACTTTCATCCCGGCTCTGTCACGAAGGAAAACGTTGTTCCTGCTGTCAACCACCAAAGAAACAATCGGATCGGAAGTCGATTCTTCAACACTTTTGTCTTTAGGTGTGAAAGATGATGCGAAAACCAGATAATTATCCTTGAACTGGCTGTCCAGTTTGCTGATGACTCCGCGTTTGTTGATATGCATGTAGGAGCCGTCTTTATACCGCACAACCGCATGTCCGTAAAAATAGGGTGCCGCACTCCGGAATTCAGGCCTTTTGCTGATCAACGTTCCGCTTCTGTCCATATAACTCCATCTTCCGGCGTTATCGCATACGGCTATTAACCCGTCTGAATAATATGGATAATCAGGGTCGACATACCAGATTTCCTTATCATCGAACCGTATGATCTGGTTTCCATTACCATCATAAATAGCTTTAAGCCTATGGCTGGAAGACAGCAGAAGGCAACGGTTCTCTACAACGTCCTGCTTAAACTCGTACAGACAGGGAACTATCACCTTGCCGTCTTTTCCAAGCAGTCCGTATAGGCCGTTTTTCTCGACACGGTATAGTTCCGGGCTGATTTTTGAGATGCTGTTGTATTCCGGCGCCACCTTCCAATGGCCAGTCTGTGCCTCCGCACAGACTGGCAGCAATAGGCTTAATGTCGCTATAAGAATTCTAATATGCATTATTAGACCTATATGATTGGTTTGAGTAATCGTTTTCCATGACATCTTCCAATAATTTTTTCGCATGGACAATAGGGCAAGCGTTTGTGTTGTCAGTTGCTTTGAATCCTCCCCACAAGATACCAATCAAGCGATGCTTTTTATCATAAATTGGAGAACCGCTTTGCCCTTCGATTGTTTTATCTCCCTGAAGGTACAAGATGTACTTTCCAGGTGTTCTGCTCAAATGTAATACTCCGGAGGTAGGCTCATACTTCTCTTTGTCAGTAGCTGTGGCCAGTAAATCACCCTTAGGAAATCCAAGAGTGTAGTAATTTTCAACATTCAACTTCAAATTCTTTATATCTATGCTTCTGTCCAAATCAAACCAATCACGATCTTTAGGTGTTTCGCCGGAATTAAGGCGCAACACTGCGATATCAGCCTCAGGATCATCTGATTCTTTAACGACATGTGCCCAGTCCATTTCTGAAGCGGATGTATAAGTTCTTCCCGGATAACGAATTCCTAACGAGACAGGTTCTACACTGAGAATCGGGGCTGAATTATACCAAAGCATGATTTTGTTATAAGAAAGATAACCTGAGTATTTGTTTATGCATTTTTCACGGGCTGTTTGAACAATGTCCTTTAATTCAGCAGATAGAGACCCACCATCATAATGTTCATCAGCATATATTAAATTGGTTACATGTTTATTTGTTAGAAGGAGTCCTTTATCAGATATAAAGAAAGCTGTCCCCTGCATTGGATATGGAGACAAATATTCTGGTGTTTTGTATAGTTCTTTATTCTTTATATCGAGATACCATGATTCAGATCGGCTAAGTATAGGATCGTCGGCAAACTTAACTTTCAAGTAGAATCTTGTTTCAACAAGTGCAATAGCCTTATATGGATCTGTATCGTGTCCCATAGAAGGAACTACGCGTATCAATGCAAAAACAAGAAGCACCGCGGCTGCCGCCCCTCCCGCTATCCACCATACCCATTTAGGAACTGATGGTGACGGCACAGGATTAGGGCAAGGAACAGTGCCGCAGACGATGCTGTCCGAGGCCTTGAGCGGAACGTCTTGATTGGATGGAATGCGGTTTCCGTTCAGGAATGTTCCGTTTTTGCTATGGTCCTGGATGAACCACTTCCCGTTTTTCATTTCTTTAAAAGTGGCATGGTACCGGCTAACGCTGTCACCGGAAAGGATGTAGCGGTTCCGCTGGTTCTTCCCCACCCCGTAGACACCTTTGACCTTGGATGGATCCGGGAGAGGAATCTGAGGAATGACACCCCAATTGAGAAGAACTGTGTCAAATTCGATCCGGTCTCCGCGACGGACAGGGACATCGACATTTGGTGAAATGCGCTTCCCGTTGAGAAAAGTTCCGTTCTTGCTTCCGCAATCGGTCAAGTAAATGTCGCCATTGTCAAGCAGGAGGATCTCCGCATGATAGGAACTGACGTAGTCGTTTGGAATGCAAACTGTGCAAGACGATGATTTTCCGATGGATATAAGTCTCATAACATTACTGATTTATTGAGTTTATTAATTACATTCCGACAATAATGACTTCCTTGGTGTTTCCATCCTTATTATCGTCCTGCTTCTTCTGAGGTTGTGACTTAACCTTTGTCTTTAATGAGTTAATGGTGTCGGCAGCCTCCTTGATTTGCTTTCTGGCGTTATCCAATGCCTCTTTGCCACTTTTTATTTTATTCTCCAGCTCAGTGACACGGTTCTCTGTAGACGAGACTTTGTCTTCGTAGCTTTGAATGACAACATCAAGAGATCTCTTCAGACTGTCCGGATTTACAGTTTTGACGGTTTCCTCGACCTGCCAGAAAATCCGTTTTACCGCTTCCGCCGTGGAAGCGCTCTTTGCTTCCGTGACATCCTTTGTCTCCAATGATTTCTTTAGAACATTCAGAGTATCCTTTACGACCTTGTGACTGGCTACGATATCCTCCACATCTTTTTTCATGGTATCGATTCTTTTCTCAATCTTCATCCATGACACGGTCTCGTTTACCTGCATTGTCTCTTTTTGTTCCTTGTCCCGGGACATGAAACAGTACGTGCCGCCTCCGGCCAATAGTATGGCAGCCATAGTCGCGGCTATAATCCCGATATTCCTTGTTGACTCATTCGGGATGCATTTCCAGTCAAGTTCGGCGACCTGCGCGAAAGAGATCACATCTTTCCTGGTAACAGGTACCGGGGTTCCGGGACTGATTCTGATTCCGTTGATGTACGTTCCGTTGGTGCTACTGTCGACGATGGTCATCTTGCGCCCGTTAACATTCAGGGTCGCATGATGTCTGCTCACCATTTGGGTCGGGTCGCTTACGATGATATTGCTTGACTCGTCTCGGCCTATTGAGTAACTCTTCATATGATTTTAATTATATTATTTAATATCTGAATTATTAGGAGTATTGCTTTGGTTGTTGGCGTTAGCTCCATTAAGATTTTCTATCCGCGTCTTTTCATATTCTTTAGTCATACTTCGGAGTCTACAACAAAGTACAATGTTGGTCACCACACTGACAAGCAGCAGGATCAGGCACACCAGAAATGCTTTTTTGATCTTATCTTCCATTTTGCTTCTTAGTTTTGAATCTTTTGTAGTCTTGACGAGAGCGGCTGTGAGATTATCATGCTTCCCGCCGGCTCTCAACGCGTCGTTATGGATGTTCATGGCGAGGGTTTCTGTCACGACTTTGGGATGTTGCCGTTCTGACACGCGTTTGATCAATTCGGCTTCCGACATTGTCCCCCACACGCCATCAGAGCACAACAGGAACAGGTCCCCTTTGTCGTATGGCAGATCATAAGCGTCCACATCCAAATCCGGCTTCTGTCCCAATGCTCTGAGAATTATATTGGATTGTGCGGAAAGACGGGCCTGCTCCTCGGTGATGATTTTCTTTTTGACCATTTCGAACACCATGGAATGGTCAAAGGTCCGGAATATTTTCCGGCCATTGCGTATCTGGTATATGCGGCTGTCACCGACGTACGCCAAAGTCGCCTTTTCTTCGTTTATAAGCAATGCCGTAACCGTTGTCCCCATCCCCCTGAGGCGTGGATTGTTCTCCTGCATAGCCAACAAAGCGGCGTTTGCCGAGGAAACCGCTTGTATGAGCGTGCTTTTATTGTCATCTTCTATGTCGTCCTCACTTGCAGGCTTGGACACATAATCCCTGATGATCCTTACAGCTTCCGCCGAAGCTATGGCACCGCCCGTCATGCCTCCCATACCATCACATACAATAACAAGGAGACCGCGGCGTGTCTCTGTGATGTTGCAAGAGTCTTGGTTCTCGTCACGTCCGCCAATGCAACTGACGACGTTGTTCAAAAACAAAGGATTATCTACTCCGTATGTCTCTATCTCGTTTGCCATGGTTTCTTTAAATTACAATTAGAATGATTATGCCTATGATAAGCCCGAGGCCAAGTACTCCCAACGCAAAGTACCACCAAGGTATCACGGTCGGTTCCATGGCTTTCTCTATGGCATACTTGAAGTCCAAGGCTTTTTGAAAACGCTTGTCCGGATCCTTGTCTGTGGCCTTCCAAATAACCTCCATAAGCTTTTTATGCTTCTTTTCCAGAGATTTCGCCATCGGTAATTTCTTTGTCACCTGATTCACAAGAATCTGGGCTTCAGTGTCAGCGTCGAATGGATGCTCCCCGTTCAGCAGGACATACAAAGTCATTCCAAGGGAATAGATGTCACTTGCCGGAGTCGCCTGAACCAACATCTTGTCTCTCATTATCTGTTCAGGAGACGCATAAAGAGGTGTCCCGACAAATCCGGTGCTAGTGTAGGAATTGGCACTGGTCACGCGAGCTATGCCAAGATCCATCAACTTCACATGACCAGATTTGTCAACCATGATGTTGGAGGGCTTTATGTCCCTATGGATCACGCCTTTGGAGTGAAGATAGTCCAAAGCGTTCAAAACGTCTCCGATAAGAGATGTGACAATCTGGACTTTGTCTATATCACCTCCGAGGCCATGCACGTATTTGTCTATGTTGACCCCTTCGACGTAATTACTCAATATCCACACATGCCAATACCCCTCGTCGTCTTCGTACATGCAACTTCCCAGCATCTCCACGAGATTAGGGTGCGTATATGCCAGTGAGGCCTCCAAGCGGGACCTGTCCCTTATGGATTGAACGTTGGCATATTTGTCAAACAACTGTTTGATGGCAACTTTCCTGTTCGTGTCATAGTCGTAGCCTATGAAGACCTTTCCCATAGACCCTTCACCCAAAGGTGGATTGTCAGGATTATAGAAATACCATTTCCACACTCGGTTGAAAACCGATATGTAGATGTTCGGATCGTCATCGAATATCCTGACGGGTGTCACTTCTTCTTGTTGCATAAGACAAAACAAACTGTTAATTTTTAGTGTAATCAGGCGTCAAATTTTTTCCGGAAGAATATACAGGCGAGGATATTCCTTCTGAAGAATTCGGACTCTTTCCTCAAGCTTTGTCCTGAAATCCGAATCAAACCACTCGGTATCCTTCAGATGGGCATAAGCCATGCACGAGAGGACATAGGCCAGTCTCTTGCTTGAAATCTCAGGTCTACGGACCGAAATGAATTTTTTCAGTTCGTTTTGGACTGAGGATGTGTTCCAGAATTTAATCGCGTCCGAATCAGGAATATGCTTCTCGCAATCAATAGACGCCTTATAAAGAGCGACTGGATGATAAGGATTCTGCTCAAGCATCTGCCAGATGGCGGACATAGGCTTGTCGAGTATGTCCTGAAATTCAGACGAGCGATCAGGTGTCTGAGCGGCATCTGATGGGTCGATATGATCGACGACAAGGGCGTTTTCTTCATTGTCTGACCGAATGACATCTTTCTCCCAAGGTTTCACCTTTAAAATTGCCAGAGCAATGACCGACACAAGCAGGATGCCGGTTCCACATGCCGCATACTTTATCCACGAAGGTGTTGTGTCCAGACTGTCGATGGCCGCCCTCATCATTGAAGCGGATGCATAACGTTTCCCTTGCTTTTTTGACATGGCCTTCTTGACGATAGCCCTATATTTTGCGGACTGAATCTCGCTGAGATCCGGCTTTTTGTCAAGTTGACCTTTGATTATATCGAATCTGTTGCCTTCAAAGGGAAGATGCCCGGTCAACAGCCTATAGAACAATACTCCTATGGCATATATGTCTGTTGTGAAATCTTGCACGGACAACTTACCGGAGACCAACTCGGGAGCGGCATATTCAACCTTGCCGACAAACGCTCCCTCCTCAGACTGCATATCATCTTTTGTGGTCAGGGAATCTTGTTTTTTTGCTATGCCGAAATCTATCAGTTTTATCTTTCCGTCCGATGTTATCATAACATTGGACGGATCAATGTCACGATGAAGATACCCATTGTCGTGAAGAGCGACCAACGCAGAGATGATATTCTTTATAATGTATGTGGCTGTTTCTTCTCTGTTTGACGCATATCGTTCGGCAAGGTCTTTCGCATAGTGTATTTCGCTTCCGCGATAGTCTGTATATATCCCTTCAAGGACTTTGTCCAAAGTAACTCCATCAAGGAATTCGCTGATAATGTAGTAACGGTACTTCAGAGAACCAAGCATCTTTTCCTCCGTTTTAACAAACCCCAACATTTCCACGATGTTGTCGTTACGGATTTGGATGGAGGCTTCCCTGACAGCACGATCAAGAATCCGATTCCTTGTGGCCGCGTCGCCTTCTGGCATCACTTCCTTGATGGCTACATCACGGAAAGCGCCGGTGTTCTCGTCCACCATGCGCCCACGGTAGACTACACCCATACCACCACGCCCAATCGGTTCTTCAGCCCGGTCGAATTCGTAGTATAGATGTCTCTGTTTCTCAGACTCACCTTGAAGTCTCATCGTATCTCTCAGTGTAATGTTTAACGAGTTTTTGTCCCGCCGCCAAATGGTTCGGAGGCACCGTCAAGAGCATGAGTTCTTTCGCTGTTGGAAGGGTTCGAAAGCCGGCTGCTATATGATGATGGATTGGTCGCGCCACTGTTGTTGAATGAGGTACCGGATGCGCCATTTGTTATGATGCGGCGGTCGACCCGACGGGTAGTGGCCTGCTTTACCTCTACAAAGTTCTCGGCTTTTTTTAGCCCGAGAGATTTCGCGTCCAGCAAAACGAATAGCAGCTCGTAACTTTTTCCAATCGTGATGACGTCCATGTTGTTGCATCCAACGACATCGAAATGAGCGCTCTTTCCATTAACCTTCACGCCGTGTGTCGAACCATTATCCTTGATTCCGGCGTACACTTCTCCGTCATCCTCTTGATGGACTATCAGAGTGGCGTGCTCGCCGGACACTGTTCCTTCGCTGAGGACTATGTCCGCCGTATCATTGCGTCCGATAGTGTTTGAACCCAAATACACAGGCCAGAACTCTCCGTAGACGCTTCGGGAGATAGAATAAAGGAAGCCAAGCACAGGCTTGTCTTTTAAGTTACCATCCCTGTGTCCGGATTTTACTTTAGAATCTTCGTCCCCGAATGGGATGAATGTTCCATTGCCCGAATGAGGAGCATTCGCATTTCTTCTTTCCGAAACATCAGGGCTGTCAGGTGAATTTGAAGTGAAACCGTCATCAACTCCTGGTACATAAGTTTTATCTGCCATGGTCATTAAATTTTTATGATACTATCGTTTTATTTCATTTATCGAACATACACAACGAAAGTGTGGAGCTCCACGTTCTTTCAGTTGAAGGTTCTGACAAAACCCGAATAAGAAGAACGAATGGAACTCCACACCTATGTATGACACGAGTCGCTTGGGGAATGCGCCAAAAGGCGTGCCAGGGCGGCAGGGGTTGATACACAAGAAAAGAGTGCTTTTCGAAAGTCCCTTATTCGTTGGAAAACTGTCAGATTTTCAATTGAGGACCGCGTGATCGCACTTTCCGTATTTTACGCCGGATCGCTCCGACAACGCAAAGTTAGGAAAATCTTTCAATCACGCAAACAGCACTCGTGATTATTTGTATATTCGTTTCTTTCATTTGGATTGTCATGTTTATAGATGTTTGACAGAGTGGGAATCTATCAGCGTCGTGTCTATTTTGATGAATATTTGATCACATAGGCATTGCCGTTGTGGAAAAAACGGGTTTTCCCTTCGATACATATCCATTCATTATTGAATTTTATGTACTTCTTGCCGCCGCTCAGCCAGACAGAGAATGTGCCTTTGCGATGCCCTGATTCCGTGTGGATCTCGACAGTCTTGCTGGTTCTCATGTAGTGGTCAGCACAATCCGCACAGGAAGGAGCGACAATATTCACTGACTCTACCAAATTGTCCGAGGTGACGGCATTGCCGGATATCCTGGCTCCCGCGGCATTGCACAGGAGCAATAGGCAAAGAATTAAGCCTTCGGTCTTTTTCATATATCACAACCCTTTGTTCGTGTCGGGCGCAACTGTTATAATATCGTCAACATTAAGCATCACTTCAACCCGTAACGAAAGTGTGGAGCTCCACGTTCTCTCAATTGAAGGTTCTGACAAAACCCGAATAAGAAGAACGAATGGGACTCCACACCTATGTATGATGCCAGTCAACCGTGCGTGCGCCAAAAGGCGTTCCCGTGCCGACCGGGCTTGATACACAAGAAAAGAGTGCTGTTCGAGTGTCCCTTATTCGTTGGAAAACTGTCAGATTTTCAATTGAGGACCGCGTGATCGCACTTTCCGTATTTTACGCCGGATCGCTCCGGCAACGCAAATTTAGGAAAAACTTTCAACCGCACAAACAGCACTCGAGATAATCTTGTGTAATGTTTCGCTCATATCCAATTCTTCGGTTCGTCTGTTATATAGATAGACGAGATTAAGCGAATCTATCAAGTCAGGCTCAAATAATTTTTCAGCCGTTCAAAAGTAAGGATTTCAGTCTTCCTCAATGATGTCTTCCGGCTCCCAGATGCGGTCCATAATGTCCAGAGCAATCGTGACACCGGATTCGGCGGCGGTGGAGAGGAGGTCGTAATATAGAGTCTTGTCGTCAACAAACTCCTCGGGATCGTTGTTAGTCGCGGCCGCTCCGATCCATTCCCAGGCATATTCATTGCCGGGAGCAAGGGTGCCTTTGTCAATTCCTTCCAAAAGAATATTCTTGTACAGGCCCATACGTGTGATGACGCCAGTGCTCCAGTCGTTGCTGGCGGCCAGAAGAGCCTTCATCGGGTACAGCTCAATGTCGCCGTCCTTGATGGCGGCACCAACCTGGTCGAGCACTTTCCGCTCGTCTTCGGTAGTGGATGTATAATCGCCATCATGGTGCTTCGTGGCGATGCTTTCTAACAGGTCAAATGTGGAATCAGGTAGCATAAGTCTATAAGGAAACATTAGATGAACCGGCCGGTGACGCTGTTCTTTGCCGCGCGAATCTGGTCAGGCGTGCCGGTCGCTACAATGCGACCGCCTTCGGAGCCGCCTCCGGGTCCCATGTCGATGATGTAGTCAGCGTTGCGGATGACATCAAGATCGTGCTCGATGACGATGACTGTGGCACCATGATCGATGAGGCTCTGGAAAACCTTCAAAAGAGTCATGACATCGGACGGGTGAAGGCCGATGGTCGGCTCATCGAACACGAAGACGGAATCGCCCTGTCCCCTGCCCATCTCGCTGGCCAGTTTTAGACGCTGAGCTTCTCCACCTGAAAGGCTTGGGGTCTCCTCACCTAACGTCAGATAACCAAGACCGAGGTCCCGCAAGACTCTCAGTCGTTGGCTGATAAGTTTCAAATCTGCACAGGCGTCAAGCGCGGAATTGATGTCCATGTCCATCAACTCAGGCAGCGAATGGAACTCTCCCGCGGCATTCTCCCTCCTGATGCTTCCCGCAGCCTTTGAATATCTCGACCCACGGCAGTCCGGACACGGGATGTCCACATCAGGAAGGAACTGCACGTCAAGGCTTATCACGCCCGTTCCGTCACAAGTCGGACATCTGAGTTTACCGGTGTTGTAGGAGAAATCCCCGTCCTTGTAGCCGTGCTTTTTCGCGTCCGGAGTCTTGGCGAATACCTTTCTCAGTTCATCATGGACATTGGCGTAAGTCGCGACGGTAGAGCGAACGTTAATGCCTATCGGAGAAGCGTCTATGAGTTTGACTTGACGTATACCTTCAGCATCAATTGACTTTACGTGCGCTGGCAAATCATGACCTGCAATCTTCGCCTCAAGAGCCGGAATGAGACTCTCAAGAACCATCGTTGTCTTCCCTGAGCCGGAGACTCCTGTGATAACCGTCAGGCGACCTTTCGGAATCTCAACCCTGAGCGGTTTGACGGTGTGAATGGCATCCGTCTCCATTACTATCTTACCATCAATGAATATGTCAACGTCATTTATCTGTGGTCTGACTTTAATAGAAGCCTTGCCTGAAAGGAAAGGACCTATCCTTGAATATTCATTGGCTTCGATTTCTTTGACCGTGCCTTGCGCCATCACCTCGCCGCCATTCAAGCCGGCTCCAGGTCCCATCTCGATCATCCAGTCGGATTTGATCAGAATCTGTGTGTCGTGATCCACGAGTACCACGGAATTTCCGTCCGCTATCAGGTCTTCCATCACGCCGCAAAGGCCGATGATGTTTGATGGATGCAGGCCGATCGACGGCTCGTCCAGAACGTAAAGGACTCCCGTCGTTCGGTTTCTCACGGCCCTGGCCAATTGCATTCTCTGCCGTTCGCCTGTCGATAGAGTCGCCGCTGATCTATCCAGAGACAGATAGCCTATTCCCAAGTCCATCAACCGTTTGGCAGTATCGAGGAACGATTCACAAATGCTTTCGGCCATAGGTCGCATCTCCTCCGGAAGCGAAGCCGGTACTTCTTTGACCCACTCCACAATCTCCGTGAGGGTCATCGTGCAGGCCTCTGCCAGGGATATTCCCCTGAGCCTTGGCGCTCTTGCCGCGTCAGAAAGCCTTGTGCCGCCACAGTCCGGGCAAACGTCAAGTCTCAGAAACTTCTCCACCCTCTTCATTCCTTTCTCGTCCTTAACCTTGGCGAGGGCATTCTCTACCGTGTACGTGGCATTGAAGAAGGTGAAGTCCAGTTCAGCGGCGTCATTGGAATTCTTGGCCTTGTAGAGGATGTGCTTTTTCTCGGCCGGACCGTGCAGGACGATGTCCTTTTCCTTTTCAGTCAGATCCTTGAACGGAACATCGGTACGAACGCCCATCGCCCGGCAGACATCCTTCATCAGCGACCACATCAGTGTGTTCCAAGGAGCGACCGCACCATCGTCTATCGTGAGGCTCTCATCCGGAATGAGTGTTGATTCGTCAACAGTCCTTACCGTACCTGTTCCGTCACATTTCCGACACGCTCCCTGACTATTAAACGACAATTCTTCAGCGGAAGGGGCGTAGAAATGTTCTCCGCAAACAGGACAGACAAGTTCTTTCCCGGCAGCCACAAGCAAAGACGGCTCGACATAGTGTCCGTTTGGGCAACGGTGACTCGCCAATCGTGAGAACATAAGTCTTAGGCTGTTAAGCAGTTCTGTCCCGGTACCGAAAGTACTGCGTATGCCGGGAATCCCCGGCCTTTGATGAAGCGCCAGAGCCGCTGGGACATAAAGAACCTCATCCACGTCCGCCTTGGCGGCCTGAGTCATCCTCCTTCTGGTGTAAGTGGAGAGAGACTCAAGGTAACGCCTTGAGCCCTCTGAATATAGCACCCCAAGCGCCAGCGATGACTTTCCGGACCCCGACACTCCAGCGATCCCAACAATCTTTCCCAGCGGAATGTCCACATCCACGTTCTTCAGGTTGTGCACCCTCGCCCCACGAACCAAAATCTTGTCTGGTTGATTCTTATTCATTGTCAATGAATATCTTGCCGAGTTGATCAAAAGAATCGAGGCGTACAATGTTCGGATGGTCAAACTCCTCCGTCACCTCATGCTGCCACATGGTGTGGAAAGGAATATAAATGCCGTAGCCTCCGATCTCAATGACCGGCTGGATGTCCGACTTGAAGGAGTTCCCGACCATCGCCATGTCTTCAGGAGAAATGCCTTCGCTTTGACAGAGGTCAAGATATTCCTTTTTGCCTTTGTTGGAGACCACTTCGGTTCTGTCGAAATATTCACTTAACCCTGAACGCCTTAGCTTGTTTTCCTGATCGAGCATATCTCCTTTTGTCAAGACAACCAGCCTATAGCGGCCACTGCCCTTCAATGCCTTCAAGGTGTCCTCCACTCCAGGAAGCGGTGTGGCCGGAAGGCTGAGAAGCGACTTCGCGCTCGATAATATTCGTGAAAGATTCTCGCCTGGAACCTTGTTGTCAGACACCCTCAAGGCGGTCTCCATCATCGAGATGCAGACAGCCTTTGCCCCGTAGCCAAGAATAGACATATTCTCGGACTCCGTCTTGAAAAGTTCCGCTGACAGTTCCTCCGCCGTGCCATATTCCTTAAGTTCATCCGTGAACACATCCTCCGCCCTGTCGAAGTACGACTGATTGTCCCACAGCGTGTCATCCGCATCAAAAATTATCACCTTTACATCCTTCATCATGTCAATAAATGTTTAGATTTCAAAATTAACAAAAAGGGCCAAATATAGACACACTATTTGGCACAAAATTCATCCATTCCATTCTTAGGTCGATAACCAAAGAGAGGAATCCTCATCCTAGTTTGGTAATAATCTCAAAATTGGCTACATTTGCAAAGTGACGTTACAACGTCACTATTTGCATTATGATTACTTTGTACCACGGTTCGGCAAACATAATCGAAGTCCCTGTTTACGGTCAAGGGAACAGGCACAATGACTATGGACTTGGCTTCTACTGCACGGAGCGGTTGGATTTGGCCAAGGAATGGGCGTGCACGGAGAACAATGACGGTTTCGCCAATGAATATCTCCTTCGGGACGAAGAGTTGAAAGTGATTGACTTGTCAGGAGGAGAATATCATGTACTCAATTGGTTGGCTATACTGCTGGAAAACAGAACATTTTCCATAGGACAAGGGCTGCCGGAAGCTGCGAGAAAGTATATTCATGACACATTTTTACCACACTATGAGGATTACGATGTCATCCGAGGCTACAGAGCCGATGACTCGTATTTTTCTTTTGCCGGGGCTTTCTTGAACAACACAATCTCGTTCGAGCAGTTAGGCAGAGCTATGAAGTTGGGAAAACTTGGCGAGCAAATAGTTCTGAAATCAGAAAAATCTTTTGACCGATTGAGGTTTGTGAGAGCAGAAGTGGCGAATAACGAGATATTCTACCCTCGAAAAACTAGCAGAGACCGCTTGGCGAGAGAGGCTTTCCGAAAAGACAAACAAAACTCACCACTTGACGGATTGTATATTATAGACATAATCAGAAATAAAATCAGCAACGATGATCCGCGCTTACGATGAAATCTACCTTGAGGATGCGATGATGAATTTTGCCGTGTCGCTTGACTATGGTGCGATGCTCTGCAAGGGAGGAATCAATGAATATTATGACAGACTCCTTGTAGGAGAGCCCGTGCGCCAGTTCGAAAGTGGCAATCCTCGTTATTTGGTCGGCATGTCAGGAATTGAGTTCGCTGAAAGGGTCATTGAAACGACCGGAGGAACGGTTCATACCACTGATCATGTGTCGGATGACCGTTCGGACATATTCTGGTCAGGCTGGGTCCTTTCTTATCTACAATGGTTTACAGGATATTCTTTTGAAAGATTCCAGCGTGACGGCCTGACAATCCAGTCCGCAATCGTTTTATACCCGACACTTCACGAAGCGGATCTGAGCAAGTTCGTTGAAGTCGCTTTGGGCATAATGAACGCAAAGAAGTCTGAGAATCCATTGAAGGTACAAAGGATGCGTTGTGGCTTGACCCAACAGGAATTGGCTGACCGATCAGGCACGTCCTTAAGGATGATTCGCGCTTACGAGCAAGGTAAACAGTCCATTGCCAAGGCCGAGGCCGGCACGGTTTTCCGCCTGGCAACAGTGCTTGGTTGCGATGCTATACTACTGTTAGGGTGATGCTGTTCCATGCGTGCGTGAATAAGCCGGTTCTGCTCACGAATAAGCCTCCTATGGCATTCCGTGAGCTAAAAGGGCATATTCACGCACAGAAAGAATTTTGTACATCAGAAAATGGGATCCATGCACGTGAGAATCATAGGGCCGTCATCAAAAGCCGAGGAGTCAACATCAACGGAAGAAGAATATCGTACTTCGGAGAGGCTCCAGCAATTACTGAAAGCTTTGGCTCCTATCTTTTCCAAAGAGATGGGGAAAGTGACCCTTTTCAGTTTGACACATCGGGCAAAGGAATATTCTGATATCACCGTCAGAGTTTCCGGAAAAACTATTTCTTCAAGGTTCTTGCAACCGGAAAACGAGCGGTCATAGATGACGGTGATCGGGCATTTGAAAGTCAATGTGGTGATTCCTTCGCAACAGGTAAATGCCTGGCGACCAATTCTGCTGACATATTCCGGAATAACAGAGATTGAGACTTTGTTGCAGTCCCAGAAGGCCCACTCGCCTATTTCACGCAGACTGTCCGGCAGGGACCGCAGCTCCAAATCGCGGTCCATATTGAACGCACTGTTTCCAATGTATCGCACCGTTTGCGGCATACAGACTTCCCGCAGTTTGCTACAAGTGTTGAACGCCCTTTTCTCAATCACTTGCAAGCTGTCAGGCAAAATGACTTTCTGAATATGATTGTTCATTTCGAAGGCCATCTCACCGATCACCCTCACGTCTTTCAATTCCGGATAATGGTTGAAATCGACAACTCGATCTTTACCAAGCCATTTGACAAGACGCAAACCTTCCGGTGAGTCTTTGGTGACATACTTTTCTTTTCCTGTCGCCGGCGAGAATGCCAGTAACATCAAAACTGCAATGATTAAATGTCGCATACTAAAGAGTGAATCTTAATGTCATGATCAGCTCACGGCCACGGAGACGGTAGTCGTGGGTGAAGGTGTTGACGGTGCTGTAGATGGTGTAAGTGTATGATTTCTGGTTCAGGAGGTTGCGCAGATCCAAGGAGACCTGTAACGAGCGGTGGCGGAACGACAGGCCGCAGTCAAGCAGGGCCATTGTCTTTGTGAGGTCGTCGGTGAGTTGGTGACGGGATATTTCCGCTCCGGCCGTGAACTGGAACGTGTCGCCTGGGAGAAGTTTAAGGGCTATGTCGTGGCTTTGGGAGAGGTAGTGTTTGCGGACGGAACCGTAACTTGCCGAAGTCCGAGTGAATTCTCCGGAATAGTCAAGTTCCAGCCAGTCAAGCGGATGGGAATACAGCGACGGAGATATCGCTGCGCTTTGCCAAAAGACATCGACGAGGTTGCCGCTCTGCATTATTGACTGATTGCTGAAAAGTGCGCTCCCCGTCAAGGATATCTTCGTTCTGATTGAGGTGATCTGTTTTGTGACGCCTAACTGTGCAACGATATTGTCGGAGACATTCGGTTGTGCAAAAGAACCAATCAGGACATCACCGTCAGCGACACTCTGCGAGGCGATCAAGTTGTTCCAGTTGCGGACGTATGCAAGGTCAGCGTTGATGAACCATTGCTCAAGGGGTATCTTGAAGTCGTAGTGGAGGTTGGTTGTAAGGGTTTTGGTGTCGGACAGGATGCCGGAGGAGACTCGCACAGTCGTTTCATCAAGGCGTACCGGTGCGGTCAAAAAATCCAGGGCGTCTCCGAATGATCTTGAATATGAAGCCGTCGCCCTCAGTACTGAACGCGGGCTGACATTCCAGTTGAAATATATGTCAGGGCACACCGAAAAATACAGGTTGTTTCGAGGCTTCGACACTTCGTCATGTTCAGTGCACATCAATGCCAGCGACCTGTCACCGAGTCTGTCGAAGTGACCACCAAAAGAAGATACTATACGACACTGCTCGTTGGGGGCGGTCGGGTAAAGACTATTTTTCAAATTTTGCACGTTACCAAAATTTGAAAAATAGTCTTTACCCTCTTGCCGTGAGGAGATGTGGTCCAACCTTATGGGAAGCTCAGCGCGGAATACAAACTTGCGTCTTGGATGGGTATATTCATACTGAGGAGTGGCAGCGACACTTAACTGTGAATATGTTACGTCATTCATACCTGCGGCAAGTCTATCATCAAGTGACGTGGTGATGTTGTCTGATGAATAATTCAGCATAAAAGGAACGTAAAGCCTGTTTGAACCGCTCTCAAAGACGGTGGAAAGGCTGTTATCTGTACGGAAGCCTTTGCTTTTGGCGTTTTGGAATATTCCTTCATTCTCGTCAGACGAAATCTCCAAGTCGGCTGTTGGGGCTTCAGAATATTCAAGGACAGAGGAAGCGTTCCAGCGTAGTTTGGAGGTTCGCCAACGGGCGGTGAAGTAATTCTTCAAGTCAATGTCACTTATGCTCTGGCTCTGAACGAGCATATTCCCGTTTTGGATAGTCGGTACGGTGGATTTACGCGAGGTCGCTTTCAGCGAAAAATCCTCATTGATGTAGCATTTCGGGGAGTTGTTCTGGAATGTCATTGAGAGCCAAGGCTTCCGGAGTGTCGATTCGAGAGAAACCGATCGGTTCACCTGCATATTCCCGGAACCATCGTAGTAGAGGCTGGTTTGGGAATATTCATAGTCGCTATTTGAGGTGGAGTAACCGGTGTTGGCTTTTATGGTTGAGTTCTTGCCGGTCTTGCGTATGGCGTTCAGGGTGACGAGAATGTCGGACGGAGACAGGTAACGTTCCGGTTTGAGTGGCGCCTCGGAGACGGAAAGGTTGCCGAGCAGTTCGGAGGCTTTGGATTCCGGGTCTGAGGTTCCTGTCAGAGTTTTGCCGCCGTCGGTCGCAAACGGGGTGATGTTGCCGGTTTTGACCGTGGCAATCGCTTGGGTTTCAGGCGTGAACAGCATTCCAGCTCCGCTCAGCGAGTACAGCCAATCGTCTCCATAGCCGGCCGATGCCTCGTAGGTACCTGTCGGTTTGAGCTTCGCCTTGTCGCTGAGTTTGATGTTGATGGCGACATCATCGGAAAAGACCTCCTTGTCCACCTTAGCCTCCTGATGGTTGCTGAGCACCTGAACCTGATTGACGTATGACGCGGGAATATTCGTGGTCGCGATGTTGTATTTGCCGCCGAGAAGGTCCAAGCCCTCGATGTAGAACTTGGAAATGTCTTTGCCCAAGTACTTTATCGCGCCCGCTTCCGTGACATCTATTCCCGGCAGCTTCTTGATTGCGTCCTTGAGGGTGTAGTCTCCTCTCGTGGCGTAGGCGGAAAGGGAATATGAGAGTGTGTCGCCTCGCTGGTGGATCGCTGGGGCCCTTACCACAACTTCCTTTAATGCCGTGGCTTTTTCTTTCATCGTGAGGTCGCACCCAGCGGTATAAGAGCACGGTCGCGTTACGGTTACGGATTCATAACCAAGGCATTCCGCAGAGACAGCCACCTGCTTTGCGTCCGTCTTGAAACGGATCTCGTAATGTCCTGACTCATCTACTATTGAATATCCAAGGACGGCTTCCTGTGCGGAGACTTTCACTATGGCCCCGCTGACAGCTACTCCGGACTCGTCCTTCACCGTGCCTTTCACGGACAACAGACGCTGAGTCTCTGTTTCGGTCGTGTGTTGGGCATTCGCGACTATCCCAGCCATAAGAATGGCAAGGCTTACAAGCAATCCTCTCATTGTTGAATTATCTTATCTCCAAAGGAATATATCCGTTCGGGCGAAGCCGCAACTGCATTCCGTTGATCAGAACGGCTTTCCCGCCATCGTCATATTTCTGGATGCTCATCTCGCTTATGGCCTCGACAGGCAGGTTCTGCATCGGGTTCTCCTCGAAATGGTTCTTGGCTTTGATGAACTTCTCCCTTGTCGTGGAGATGACGTTCGTAGCATCGATCTCCGTCATCGGTGCCGTACCCTTTCTTATGACGATTGCCTCAAAATGATGGATACCTTCATTATCTGTCGCTGACATCACAAGTCCCGGCAGACCGCAAAGTTTCCAAGGGCCGTAAGTTACAGGAATATCCTGAGTGTACCAGACCGTCCATGTTCTACCACCATATTCACCCGTTGCCTTTTTGCAAACGTAGCCGCAGATGGTGTCGGATTCCTCGGCAAGTGTCCAGTCGATGTTCGGAATATTTTCAGTGTATGTATAGCTATCAGGAGTTATCACGCTGTAAACTGTGAGATTACCCTTCGGCTCATTTTGAAGGACAGTCTGGTCGAAAAAGTAATCGTTCCTCATCACCTTGATCCTGTACTCATCTATCCGCTCCTTAGTGGCACCTTTGCTCTGGCTGACCGAATCAAGTTGGAAAGCCGAATAATCATAGAACTTTGCAGATCGCCTGTCAAACTGAAGGATTGTCGAGTAAGTGTCCGTCATGCCCTTCGGGTTCGTCACTTTATATTCGTAGATGCACTCGATTTCGGAGTTTTTCCGCTCCGTGGTCTGTGCTGAGGTCGCAATTCCTGATGGCAAAGCCACGGCGACAATCATCGCCATTGTCACATTCTTAAGCATAGTATTTTTAATTTATGAGTTCGTTCGTGGAAAGTGTTCTTCCACGCATGGTCTATTTGGTCGTGACGATGATCACAGAGGCATCGGAGCCCGAGTTGTACTTGCGGGCCTCCGGAGAATCCGGATTCTTTATGACCTTCATCTCCTTGATGTTGTCCGGCTTTATGGCATTTAACTCTTTTTGCGACACTACCTTTCCGTTCACGACATAGATCATTTTCGGCTTCGGAGCTGTCGATGCCGCGCCCTTGCTCCCTTGCAAGGTTGTAATATTGTGGGTCCTTATTCCTTCACTCAAGGTTATTGTGTAGCTCAAGATGGTTTTATCCTTCAACTGCGAGCCATCGAATTTCTCAACTATAGTCTTATCAATCACATAGACATCCACAGTGTCCGCCACTGGACTCCCTACGCTCATGTTTAGAGCGCAAATCATTGAAACCAAAGTCGTAAGCATATTCAAAATCATTTATTGGTTGAACAAAACATCATTCGCGATAAAGAAACCATTGCAAAGCTCTTTTAATCTTAAAAGCAACTTAAATTCCGTCAATCATTCATAGCCAGAAGCTGAATCTCCCCTGACGCCCCGTCACGTGCCATCCGGAAGTCACAGCGAGTTCCGTCTTTCAAAACCACCGTGACAATAACACCGCCACCGATAGGTTTCGCTGCCACACTCTCGACATCCTCAGAGTTGAGTTCAGCCAAAGCGCTGATGCTCTGCGCGATCTCCAGCGGGGTGAAACCCGTTGACGGAGCCTTGGGCCTAAAAATCAAAAACAAAGCGACAGCGGCAGCACAAGCAGCAAAAGCAGAAATGCTTTTGAATATGATGCCTCGCTTCTTGGCCTGCCTTGAATCTGACTCACGCAACTTAAATTCAGCAACCTCGTCACCTCCGAACAGCTGATCATATTCATCCACCTTGGTTTGTGAATATGCCTCCTCAGACGGAGCCGAGATATTCATAAGCAGCGCGACTGCTTTTTCATCGGCATCGACTGCCGAAACTTCAGTGTAGTAAGCCCTCAAGCAGCGCTCCTCTTCAGGAGTCGTGTCCGCATTCAAGTAGCGCTCGATCAACGCTTTCCTATATTCCTTATCCTCTATGTTCATCATTCAGATCATTTTCTTAAGTTCCTCAAGCATCCGCCTGCGAGCCGCTGAGATGTTGGTTTTGACGCTGTTTTTAGGCTTTCCCGTCCGAGCCGCGATTTCGTCCAACGAAAGTTCCTCCTCGTTGCGAAGGATCACGCATTCCCTTTGGCTTTCAGTCAGATGGCTCAGCAGATCACGTCTCAGAACCGCATCATCATTCTGATCAGTCGCTGCCGAAGCCAATGAGCCACCGGGGTAGTCCCTCTCCCCTATCGGCTGAGTCCGAAGCCTTTTTCGCCGGTAATGATCCACGCAGATGTTCTTCGCGATCCTTACCGCCAACGCCTCGACATTCCTCGGCTCCATTCCTTTGCTGACAAATCCCCACAAAGCCACGAGCGCCTCCTGGACAATATCCTCCGCATCCTCGGACGCGTCCGCCACCCGGAGGTACTTCCGCACCACCGCCAGCAACTTCGGCCTCACTCTTTCGGAGATATATTCAAAATCGTCCATTCACAATCACTAACGGGCATTTTTTCGAACGTCTATTAATTAGTCGCAGAAAACGCCCGAAAGTAAAAATAATTTTCGAATATTACCTCAGAGCTTCAATTAAATGATTCATTTAACCGTAATGGCCATAGGAGTATCGAATCTTACAAAACACTTTCAGCCCAATCATCAACTGACATAACCCCAGTGAAGCCAATGCTGAAAAAGTATGCCATTGCACTTTTAGAAATTCAGCCCAATGTGCCTTTGGTAACATTGCAGGCAACATCGGGCTGAAAGAGTTTTGTAATTATTTCAGTAAACATCCCAAGAGCTGCCACCTAGCGGAATTTGTGGCAAGGCCTCTTCTTACCTTTCCGGATAATCCGAATCCGCCCAAAGATTCCAAGGCTTTTCGGGGATATAGTAGTCCTTGACACAGTAGTCGATGTTGACTTTTGCGGGCCTGGTTCAGCTGATGACGACGCGGTATGCGGTACATCCGACCATCCTTGACGAAATATGCGCCACTCCTCCGCCATTAATGAATATACCCGATTACCCGCCCCTTCAAAACAGCATAAACCCACAAGGAGGCTTAGTGACTGAAAATGAATACATTTTCCAATCTTTCACCTCATCTTAACGGATAGGAGGACGGTCTGCTTATCACCTGATTATCAATCATTCATTCTCCGCAGCCACAGAAACGGATCCATATTCCGTAATCTGGGTAACGCAATCAGTAATTAGAGTACCCGAAATGGCGGAGAACTTGACTACCTTTGCAATGTTGTTAAATGAATATAATTATGAAGAAAATCGTGTACTCAATCCTGACGCTTCTCGCTTCTACATTTTGTCTTGAGGCCTGCGCACAGGACAAAAACTCAAATGACTTGAATATGAAAGAGAAAACATTAGTGGTGTATTTCTCCCGCACCGGCGAGAACTACGCCGTAGGCAACATCAACAAAGGCAACACTGAGATCATCGCCGAGATGATCGCTGAGAAAACCGACGGCACGCTGTTCCAGGTCGTGCCAGAGAAAGCTTACCCGGACAACTACAAGGAATGTATCGACCAAGCAAAGAAGGAGCTGAACAGCAACGCCCGCCCCGCCATCAAAAGCGATGTGAATGTCGATGAATATGACACCATATTCATCGGTTATCCAAACTGGTGGGGCGACGTTCCGATGCCACTATACACCCTCATCGAGAAACACAACTGGCAAGGCAAGACCGTGATTCCATTCTGTACCCACGAAGGCAGCGGCCTAGGCTCCACCCCGAAGAAACTTGCCGCCTCCTGCAAAGGCACCACCTTCCTGACAGGCCTGGCCGTCCGTGGTGCCACCGCCCAGAACTCCCGTGACGAAGCCCGCAAAGCCGTCAGCGACTGGCTTGAGGCACTGTAGCAAAGACTGCTTATATCCGATGACCCGTGGAAATGTAGGAAATTTTGACACATTTCCACGGGTTATCGTGCAGTTTTTAGTTTACCACCATAACCTCACGCTCTAGAAAGTCGTCAATCCTTTTCATGTAACAATCAACAACATCCTTTCCGCCGCAATCTTCTACATTCGCATTCAGATAATCCTTAAAATCCTGAAAACAATCAACAGCTTTATCCCGCTCTTCTGCTCTCATATAAACTCTTGCCACATACACCGTTGTCATATAATTGACAGAAACGGCATCACCGGTCTGCGAATATAAAGCGCACATCAAATCTTCTACCATTTCAAGACTCTCTTCCTCTCGTCCCACCTCGGCCAGGCTATACCCTAACTCTGTAATAACGTAAGGATATTGTTCAGGAATATAGTTGTTTTTCCCCTCTCCCAAAGCCACGGATAACTTTTCCAAAGAATACTCGGTTTTCAAAATGTTGATATATTCATCATAAGCCATACTCTCCTCTTCATATTCCCAAAGAAGAGGCAGCAATATATTGGATTCAAACGCAAATCTAAAAGCCGAATGCCTCAAATAGACGAATATATCACCGACGTGATCATCTTTATAATAGTCGTATGCCGCCTTATATTTACCGTCCCTGCACAAAGAAACAAATCTATCCCAAACAACTTTGCCCTTATCAAAATCATCTTGATTGATAAGACCGGAGCCATATTCCAATGCCCCATCATTGTCATCGTTTTCAAGATAGCCCTTCATTTTACGCAACACCACAGAGTCAGATAACGCAGAATCATATTCAAATTTATCTCCAGCATTCAAAGTGTCTTTCCGCTCTCCCAACGCTATGCTCCCATTCGATTGCACCTGAAGCAATTTCCTCCAACGACTTCTGAAAAGAATCCCGTCAAAAGACGCCTCCGGTTTTGGTTTACAGGAAACTATGATTAATATAGCGGAAAACCATCTAACTATATTTCGTTTGGCGACTGTCATAATGCTCGTATACTTAACCCAAAAATAATCCGGCTATTCCAATCAAAACAAATAAAGCCACAATTATAGCCACAACCCGAATCACGTCTATCAAAGTTCCCTGCATAAATATTTGTGATTTGGTTCTCGTCTCAATCGACAGACTTGTGCATATCGTTTGCAGAGTGTTACGGCTCGGCAAGTATCGCTCGTATTTAAACATATACTCCATATCCATTTTGTCCATAATCTGATATGCAGCCCAAGACTTTTTGGAAATATCCTTCAGTGTTCTGAAATGAATATAGTTTGGTGCTTCATATTTCAGCCTTAAGGATTCCAATCTATTTTGTTCAGCGTTGACAGCCGGAATGATCTTCTGTAGGCACGCTTCCACCACATAGGACGAGACTTTCTGATAAAACATGTCTGTCTTGCCAAGTTTGGCTTTTATACTTCTGAGATGCGGCATCTCTTGCTGCAGGAAACTTATCACATCACCATACCCTTTCTTCGGATCTGACAAAAATGACGTTATCTCGTGCCTGACCACATAGTATTCTCCTCGAACTTGCTCTGGGAAATATTCATCAAAATCAATCATACTACCTACATTCTTTTTCTATTATTGAGGACAGAATAAACTTTACATCTGGTTTATATTCGCTAATTAGATCCTTTATCATAGTCTTGAACGGCTCATCAATAAAAGGTGAAATAATGATACCATCAATGAAATCACAATCAGCCATTTGCAAAAAAGTATAATTGTGCAGATTATAATAGCATTCACATTCTGCATTTTTCTCTATATAATAGAATCGGAACTCATTCTCATCTTTATAAGATAAGTATTTTTCAAACATTGCTTCTTCTACAGAATAGAATGGATGTTCACATTCATATCGAACAGTATTCGCCACTATATCGTAATCCTCGGATTCTGAACACGACCGAAGGAAACCTTCAACTGTAGATAAAATGGCGATTTCGGAGTGAAAGACTCTCCATAACAACGAGTTCTCCTGATCAGTGAAAGACCAGCACGAAGCATATAGTGATCGACTATCCTTAATTTTGTTGTCAACTCCTCTCCAATGATCTTTATCTTTTCCATCAGACCGCTGAAAACGAAGCATATTTCTAAAATTCAAGTATGATCCACTTTCACGCTGATCGTTGAATTTTGATCTTATTGAAACATAAAACCTAAGCTCTGAAAGGCAATACAACAAGTTCAGTAATTTTGTATATCTAATAATTTTCTTTTTTAGTAACGACTGGTCCTTTATTAAAATGTTGTCTTTAAATTTATAATATCCCTTAAAGTCATCAGTTGAAATCATGTCACAACACATCATTCTCCATCATATCGGTTCCTAATATGACTAAATTATATAAAAAGAAAGTGTGGAGCCGATTCGTTTATCTAAAAGAGAGGCTCTGACAAAACCCGAGTATAAATAAACAGATACAATCCCCACACCTGTATCGTTGTGTGAGGAACACGCAAACGAATACAGATGAATGGTGCTGTCGTTTATCCTTATACTCATTGAAACTGTCAGATTTCTCTTTTAAGGATAGTGCGAAAACACTTTCATCAAATATGTCCGCTTCAGGCACTTGGCCTGAAACGATGCTAATTTAGTAATAAATTCTGAAAACGAGGTACTTTATATTCATTTTTGCCTTTTGTCTTGCATTTCACCTTGTGATATTCACGATTAGCGTATACTTTGGGACGCAAAACTCGTCGTAGTGCCACGTGACACCTGCCGATTAAGAAATAATTTTACAAAACACTTTCAGGCGATTGTCCTTTTTAACACTCCAGAAAGCATCTCGGGATGAATTGCTATCAACTTTAAGGGCTATTAATTCAGCCACAAGCGCAACAGAGGACGTTCTGTGGCACTTGTGACTGAAAGTGTTTTGTAAGGGTGCTTTCACATCGAATCCGGTAGCCTCTACCAACTCAGGAAATGACAACTTATCGTTTCTCAGACAAGACCTCCTGAATATCATCAAGATTATTATTCCATCGCATCTAGCAGACCACTGTCATTCAGACGATCGAAATCTGATTTGAACAGGCGATCTTGAATGACACGGTACTTTTCAAATTCGGATTCGGCAAATTTTTTGGCAAATTCCGCTGTAATCTTTCCGGCATCGTCCAGAATGGCATCGCCGCCAGCTTCGAGGATTATGTCTATGCGTTTGGCCCAGTCTTCCATTGTCATCGGAATATGCCTGTCGGCCATTCTTTCTGCCATATCCAGAACGGCGTTGACTAATTTCCCCATATCCTCCAATTCCACACCATGCAGGTAATTCTTAGCAATGACGACATCTGATTTCACAATCTTTCCGCCCGGCGCGTTCTCCCACGTTGTCAATCCCATATGTTCCTTACTGGCATCTGCCCTTTCCACTATCAATTCAGCGGCGGTGTGGCCGTGAACGGCAAAGTGGATTTTATTCTGCACCTTTTTGTAGAACAATCTCGTTGTGGGTGCGTCACGGTTATAGTCAACAGCGGTGGCGTAAATATCAGTCAGCTTTTGGTAGAATCGCCTCTCGCTTAATCGTATTTCACGAATCTCCGCAAGCAGATGCTCAAAGTAGTCTTCTCCGATGAAAGTTCCATTTTCCATCCGCTTTTTATCCACTACATAGCCACGGATCGTGAACTGCCGCAAGACATTTGTGCACCACTGACGGAACTGCGTGGCACGGATTGAATTGACACGATAGCCTACCGAAATAATTGCATCAAGGTTGTAGAAAAGAGTGTTCCGCAACACATCTCTTGTCCCTTCGGTTTGAACTACCGAGATTTTCTCGGTAGTTGCATTCTTGTCTATCTCCCCACTGTCATATATATTCTTTAGGTGCAAGCCAATGTTATCAGGAGAGCAGTCAAACAAGAGAGACATCGCTTTCTGGCTCGCCCATATACTTTCATCTTTGTATAGTACCTGAATACCATCCTCCTTACCTTCCGCTATGAAGGTTAGAAATTCAACCGTGCTGTTCCGTACTAAAATACTCTTCACCATCTATCTTTCTCTCAATAACTTAATCATTACTACACAAAAATAGTGAATAGTCCTGGCAAAAACAAGTCACTTGACCACCAAGTTATACGTTGCGGCCGCTGCGTTGGCACGGTAGTGTGGGGCGTAGAGGGATTCGATTTCGGGGACGGGGGCCTGGAAGGTGCCGGTCTGGGTCACGAAAAATTCTTCGGTAACGGTGGTGCGTCCTTCAGGGTAAGTGTCGAAATAGAAGACCGTTCGGTCGGGTTTCACGTCACGGTAGCCGCACGGGGAGACACGGTACCACCCGTCAACGGTCAGCGGGACAAATGACAGATTATAGATTCCGGATAGCTGATCTACTGGAATCAGGGAAGCCTCACGTGGAGCGGTCAGGCGGATGAAACTGCGGTTCTCTGTGTTTTGTACGGTATAGACGGCCCGGACGCGGTCTCCACGGCGGATGGTGTCGCCTTGACGGATCTCCTTATCATCAATGAAATAACTCTTTTCAATGGAGAAACCGTTGCCGGATGCCTTTACATCACCAAGAGGCTTCAGGACACGCTGAGTCAAGGTCACGACACTGGTTGACAGCAGGTCTGCACTTCCCTTTCCCACTGAGCACAAAGCGTTTACAAAAGCCGGATCCGTGTCCCAGTTCTGAGTCTCTTTCTGCAACACTAACCAAAGCCGCACTCCATCCGCAACCTCTGCGGCCTTCCGGCTGGCAGCCTCACCAGAATGCGAGGAAGCATATTCAGAAAGCACATCAGCGATCAGCGAATGGGCGTAAGCTTCGTTCTCAAGGAGACCCCTGAACGGCATCACGGCGTTCGGGTAGTAGATGCCGCCACCATCGTGTCTGACGGCATATTCAATGATGGTTAGGATGTCCTCGTCTATTGATTTGCGGAGCGCGGCGTCCACAACGAACCTCTCGCCCCAAGCCTTGGCCAATGATATTCCAGCTTCCGAAGAGATCAGGTTGCTCAGCGTGCGGACACGCCTCGCCTTCGCACCGGGCTGACCGTCAATGAAATCGAAGCGGTTCGACGGCGAAAGGTACCTGCGGGCATATTTCCGGAAAGAGGAAAGGCGGTAGCGGTACTCCTTGCGCTGGGATTTGTCCATCCGCACCTTGAATCCGACGGACGGGAAGTTCGAGCGGACGAGCATATAGGTGTCGTCCGACAGGCCACCTAACCAACGCGGGAAGCCGAGGAACTGGGTGGAATCCAAATACGCGACGGAAGATTCAAGATCAGGAATATTCCCGCCCAGATTCCTCACAAGAGCCATTCTGTCAAGCACGGTGGCCGTGACCGACTGTGAGGAACGCATTCCTTCGAACCAGCCGAAACCGCCGTCGGAGTTCTTGCAGGCGAGGATTCTGCCAAGAAGCGAAGTGTCCCGCTCGGATTTGAATGATTTGAAGCAATATGCCTCCGTCAACGAGAGGACATCATTCGCGGCAGGCTGTGACTTCTGCGTCGCCGCTTCCTCAATCATCTTTCCTATCGAAATCTCATCACAGACAGAACCGACTGAAGAGACATTCACGAAACGGCTTCTGAGTGATTCCAACAGCTTTTCCTTGTCCGCCCCCAGCAGTGCTATGGCCGAATGAGATTCAGTGATCACTTGACTGGCCTCGCGGACCGGAACGCTGAACAGAACCGCGTCACTGAATGATTTTGAAGCGAATATTACCTTGAATGTCAGCGAGTCCGCACCTCTCGGCACATCCACCGGGAATGAAACGACAGACTGTTCTCTGCCTTTCACCGTCATTGGAACCCTCAGCGAGTCAAACGCTTCGCCTTTTCCTGAATATTCAAGGATCTTCATCTCGCCGTCAATCACCGCATCGGAATTGCCCGTCACCGTAGCCGCCATCGACCACTTGTCTCCTGAATATAAGTACCTTGGAGCGGCGACGGAGACTTTGACCGGAACAGTAACTGTGAAGTCCTTTGTCAGCGTGGCGTTACGCATAGCCTTGTCGTGGGCGAAGAACAGGACGTGATAGGTCGAGAGCTTGTCGGAAGTCTTGAATTTGAATGAAACTTCTCCGTTCTCCGGCCTAAGGAACGGTTCAAAGGCCAATGACTCAGAGAATATCTTCCTGACGCTCACGGATGAGAAATCGTAGTCATCCGGCACGGAAGCCTCGGCTGCCAACGGTTCTGTAAGCTTGGACTTCCGTCCGGCATCGCTTGAACGCTTCCCCAGCCGGAGTGATGGTTTGGACGGTCGCCCATAACCGATCACGACCGTTTCCTCAAGCATTGAATAATCGTCCTCAAGGGCGATGGACATTCCGGAAGTTCCGGGAAGAGTCACGCTTTTGTAACCGATGTAACTGATTGTAAGCAACGTTCCAGGACTGGCGTCAAGTGTGAAATACCCATCAAGGTTGGCCGATGTGCCGAACGAAGTCCCTTCCACAATGACCGACGCACCGATAAGCGGCTCACCGTTCATATCGGTCACCACACCGTTTATCCCGGACGAGTTCCATCCTCCGATATTCCTTAAGGACTTGTTAGTGATATATCCACAGGCCACATCCATCCAAATGTTTGGTATAGTCTGTCGCTCAAGTCTTACCGGATTCCAGACCTCTTTTCTGACCGCGTCCAGACTCTTGTCGTAAATTGCCGCGAGGCCCTCGGCGCCATCCGGGACACGGACCTTGACAGTATATTCAGTGTCAGGATTGGCGATGTCCGTGAACGAGCTGAACTCCAATGGCAAGACAAGTTCATCGGAAGCCTTGCTGTAAATATGCTCATACTTGAAACAGCGGCCATACTTAAAGAAGAACAGCTGAACCTTGACCGGTCCTTCAGTTCCGGCAGGATAACGGAAACACAGCTTCCGAAGCGATCCGGCGGACGATCCGTCCATCGTGACAATTCTGGACTCAAGAATATTCCCGCCGCCGTCAATCATTGTCGCGACAGCCCACAACGGAGCGACGGAGGCGCCAAGCGTCATCACGATGTCCTCGCCGGCCTTGACCTCAGTCTTGCCGGGCAACAGAAGGCAGACGGCCGGAGCGGCTAGCGACTTCGCATCACGGCTCACCTTCACAAGGTTATATTCCTTCTCGGCTCTGACCACCTTGCCGAGGCTGTCCATTTTCTCTGAATATGCTCGTAGATCATATAAACCGTCTTCCACTGTCGGCAATTCGATCTCATCACCAGAAACGCATTTGCCTGTTTTCAAGATCTTCCCGGAGATGTCTTTGAATTCATAGCTTACCTCAGACTTGACCTTATTACTGTACCTGTCCCGTACTTCCAGAACAACAACGGCTTTGTCTTCAGTCACGATTCCATGCGAGGCATTGGACTCGTTCAGGTCGGTGAGCAGCAAGTCTCCGTCCGTGCCGTTAGTCAGTTGAACATCCAGTTTGATCACGTTGTTGACATTAACTGTCGTGTCAAACTCTCTGGTCTCCCCAGTCTCGTCCTTCACGGTCACTTTGATTGAATATCTTCCCTGATCCTTGGCCTTGAACCGGTGGCTGAAACGTCCGTCCGATGTGGATGACATCCCTTTTTCCTCAATGGTCTTTCCGCCAAGCGACACCTTTAATGTCATCCGCGCGGAGGCATGGCTGTGACCCGAAAGGCTTTCAACTTTTCCGGAAACGGTCACCGAGTCTCCGGCAAAATATAGCGGCTCCTGTTCGTCAAATGTCAACTCAAATGTCGGCAGAACAAAGTCCTCTACCCTTAACATTTTGGAAGTGATTTTCTTGTCGCCATCAGAGACAGAGATCTTGAACAACCCGTTGCGCCGTCCTTTCGGGATGGCGAACTCTCCGGCGAAAGAACCGAAATCGTTGGTACGGAACGACTTCTCCTCCACGATGCTCATCTGCGAATCATATAGCGTGACCTTGAATGCCGCATCCTTCCCAATGACTGCCAATCTTTTATGAATATCCCCACGAAACATCACGGCCTTGAACCTTAGCGTGTCCCCCGGCTTGTACGCTCCTCGGTCATTGAATATCCTGCCGTAGGTTTCTGTTCTCGAGTTTATTCCTGCGGTCACTTCGACAGGCTCAGTGACCGATGCCTGACTGTTCGCTGAGCCTATGGTCCAGCGTGTCTCACCAACCATTGAGGCGACATTGGACCTTTTCCGTCTCCTTCCGGTCACTGAGCTTGTCGAAGTGACCGGATGATCCATATACGAAGCCTTGACAATGACCATTTCCTTGCTAAGCCGAACAGATCCCGCCTCAGTCACCGAGCAGACAATCCCGCACTTAATCCCCGATTTTTTCGCCGCCAGCTCCTGCATCTCGGACGGCAGCAGCGTGAACCCGTCAACACGCATATGCGCCGTAAGCATCCTCTCGCCCCTTATCATCGTCACATCTACCTCCTTGAAAGGTTTGCCGGAGATGTAATCCGCAGGGAAAATCGCAAAGCCATCACCCTGTCTGCGCACGGCCACGGACACCGCCTTGTGTGCGTATGAAATCTCAGCCTCTTTCCCAAGGCCGGAGACCTTTATCCTATAGTCTCCGTCCTTCAATTCAGGCAGAGCAACTTTCACCGTGTCCCAAACGTAAAAACTCCGAGCCTGATTGTCAAGTTTTTTACGGAACACACCCTTTCCATTATTCTCAACTGAAAGATTAGCCGACTTGATGTTTCTGAAACGAACCAGCACAGTGTCATCACGTACTGAAACTGAGACATTCTTCTCTTCCAACCTGTAGATCAGAGACAAAACATCTGAGCCGCATTCCTTAGCGATGATTTCGTTGACATCATCCGAGGACATAAAGGTAAATTCCTGACGAGCATATTTCGGAATAAACGCCTCACGCTCTTTCTCAAAAGCCAGACATCTGGAATCCAAATCTCTGAATTGTTCCGAACCGCCACCGTTTTTGACCAGCCTTTCATATTCCCATTTCAGAAGTTCCTTCCTCGGCAGTAATGCCACAGAGTTTCCTCTCCAATCGGCGGCGAGTCGTTCCAATTCCTCGAGGCGCTTATCACCCTCCTTGCGAAGCGCCTCACTATAAGCCAGCAACACCGACTGCGGGAAGTCCCCGGCAACAGCATCATTCAGGGCCGCAAACGCTTTGTCGTGCGTGGAAGCGTCTGACAGGCAACGCCAAAGAATATATTCATAGTCATTCGAGATGAATTTGTGGTCGCAGACATAGCCTTCGTTCCAGTAGCCGCGTCTCCAAAAATCAGAGTTTCTTCCCTGTTTCAACACCTCCGCATTATCCTCCGCGAACCGCAGCGCGTCGAATTCCTGCCGTCCCAAATCCCGGGAACTTATTAATGAATATGCCATTATGGGTTTCCCGGCCTTGATGAATTCCTCCGTCAGACTGTTTCTAAGCGAGTCCCGAAGTTTCCAGTTCTTCCGTGCCTGCGTCGTGCCTATTCCGACAGCCGCATCGTAATAGTCCTTGTCAAGCCGGTTCTTCAGCGCCTGCTCTTTGATGAATGTAAGCTGAGCGATCTCCTTCTCAGGCCGATCCCGCCTGGCAATACGCTCATACTTCCTCCACTCTCTCTTTAGATAATGCCTTTGATAATCCGAATATTCAGCCACTCTGGCCTCCCGCCCGTCCACGACCGAGCCCAAAGCCACCATCATCACCAGCAAAACCAAAAACCTTTTCATAACCGTCTGTCTTAGAGCCGGCAATATAAGCATTTTATCCGGAACCGCAACGTCACAATCCAGAATCGGTTCCGGATTGTATCTGCGCACTGCGTGACGGGCAAGCATCGCTTCAATCTGAGCCTTTATTCAATCTATTATAAGTTCCTGGAAAAGAAAAAATAAAGCGAGGTTTTTCAACTGGATTATAGTTTTTCCTCTTGTCCTGTCTTCATTCCACGTAGGTCGCACTGAAAATTCTTACGGAACTCTTTCTTGGCATTCTCCATTGTAGGATCGGATTTGTGTGCAGGAAAAGATTGGGCTACGATTCTGGCACGAATGTCATCATCGGTAGGATGTCTGAACAAAGGATTCCTCAAGGTGGCACGCAATTGGGCGATAGCATGATATATATCAGACCCTTTAAGTTCAACGAATATTTCCGACCAATTCTCCGGAATCAGATCCTTGGGAGTACGCCTTACAAGCACAAGTTTATCACACCTCATACCATCTTTGACAATATAACCGTCAACGGCAAACACCACTGAGTCTTGTCCTTCCGGGGTAATCAACGCATAACGTTTTCCTTTTTCGCTGACCGTCACCTTCGTACGAGACTGAAGATTCTGCTCAGACGCAAAACCGTCAACAGTCAAACGGTCAAAAGTGGATGAATATTCTCTCTCGCCTCGCTTCATACTTCACCATATAGAATATTGTTCAATTTACTGATTTTATCCTCTACCCAATCAGAGACACCGTCTAAATCGTTTCCGGTAAGCATCGGGACATCCTTGTCCAGGATATTACGGAACACCCCATCTTCACCTATGAAATATCCCGAGATAGATGAAGATGGAATGATATATTCTTTGTCAATCTCTGTCTGCGCTGATTTCTCCGACACCACAGCCGCTAACAGCAAAACATTCACTACGGACAGAATGTATGGGCTATGGGATGTCAGCATCACAAAGCTGCATTCAGAGCCTTTATCCAATGCCATTTTAAGAGAACGGATAATGCTCAACACTATCAAGCGTTGTGATTCTGGGTAGAGATTCTGCTCCGGTTCCTCAATGAATACCTGAGCAGACTGATACTCCAACCTTCTTGATGCCAACCCATTGTCTGTTTCGTTGATAGAATTGCGCTCAATCATAGACAAAGGAGCGTTCCTTCCGACCTGATTCATAGTATAGTTTGCCATCACATCCAACGGCATAGCTGACTGGACACCGCTTGAAGCATAGAAAGCCGGTGACTCCGCACCATCTTCTCTTACTATCATGTCAACTCCGGATCTATTGACATAACTAAAGCCACCTGTTACTGACAAATGATAGGGATGTTCAGCGGTGTAAGGAGATTTGGCCTCATCCCATTCATAGATGAAATTGAACAGGACATCCAGGTCGGCGGCCTTATAGGCGCGATCAACATTTTGTATGGCGGAAATTAAATTCCTCTCTGCCGGAATATAGCACAGTTTGGTATTGAAACGTCCTTTTGCAAAGTTATTCTTCCGTGATATTTTCGGATTGCCGCTTTTTCCGACATATTCAATCTGAATAGTGTCACCATCATATTTGATCAAAGTGTCATCACGGAAATATTCATCGTTCAATCTGTTAAACTGTCTTAACTCTTTGACGAACCTGTTATAGTGGGTATATAGGCTGATCAAATCATCGGTCGATACCATAATCTTTTTTTCCACCCAACGGCAGAAACTGAGCACTTTCATAAAGGTGCTTTTACCAGAACTCTGCCGTCCCGTCAACAGGATAAACGGAGTGAGTTTTATGTTCGTGGAATCCTCAATAGGACCGAATCCTTTGATATGCAATGTCGCCATATCGTTTTCAATGTTAGTACATAATCACAAAAATAGTGAATAGTACCGTCAAATACAAGAGTCATCTCACCTCCATGGGCAGGGTCAAAATAAAAGAAAGTGCTTTGAAATGTCAATCCTAATCTATATTTTTGTCATAAGTAATTACCATTGAAATGAAGTCATCAGCAAACAAATCTACGATAATAATAGGTCTTATCATGATGTTTAATTTATTTTCATCCTGTTCGACCACATATAGGGTTCGTTACTCAAATAATGAAATCAGCAATTTCGTTGGAATGTCTCGCCATGAAATCATCTGTCATTTGGGTGCTCCTGATTCAGAGACGGACGATGGCTGCGATGGGTATATTATGGTTTTCAAAGGCAATGATAAAATCTTTAAGTTATCTAAACGATACTCAAATAAGTCAGGTAGGCTTCCTGAATTACAATTATTTATGGATCCAAGCGGAAAATGCGTCAAAACTATGACAGCTAACACATCATCCGTTAAAGCCTTCAGTCCTGGTAAAACCATAGCTTTGCTTGTAGTTTTAAGTACACTTGGCCTTATTATTATATAGAATGCTCACTCACAAGACTATGCACCAACTAATAAGTTGATGTCTCTACTCTTGTCAAGGCCTGGTTAGAATCGCCTTCGCTATGGTAACGTGTCGGCATATATCGAATATGTCAGTTCCACAAATCAGAGGCAGACTCTTGTGAGCATCGGCGCTTCGACAGGCTCAGCGACCTCTCTTTGACAGCACATCGC